>JAQSDW010000110.1 GCA_029946105.1 Reyranella sp.
ACGCCCGCGGTCCGGAAGAAGATGATCTTGCTCTAGGGGGGGAGAGGAATTTGAATGATCGACGCTACGCCGCGACGTCGAAGACCTCGGGGAAGTGCTCGGGCTTCACGTGGCGCGCGGCGATTTCCCGGCCGATCTCGATCAGCAGATCGATACCGCGCGGATCGTCCATCTTCTGGATGCGCATTACTTCGGCCAGCGTGATGGTGATGCCGAGCTGCTCGAGCAGCCAGTCGATCTCGAGCTGACCGTCGTAGCGCACGTAGTGCAGCAGCGGCTGCTGTGTCATCCGGTCGTCGGCGAGATCGCCGACCTCGCTGTCGATGCGGCGCGGCGTCGGTGTGTCCGACGCCCACTGCAGCAGGAGCTGAACCAGCCGGCTGCCGTCGTCGATCATCGACGTAAGGGCATTGACGGCCTGGAAGACCGACGGCGTGTAGCGCAGGCGCTCGACGCTGTGACGCTGCCGGAAGAAGCCCGTGCCGACCGACGCCAGGAACATGCGTTCGTGGCCGAGCGGCCAGCCGATGTTGTAGCCCTTCAGGCAGGCCAGCATGAGGAGATGCAGCGACGGATTGTTGTGCGGGCTCACGCCGCCGTCGACGAAGGCGCCGAGCTCCTGGTTGGCCACCTTGATGAACTCGGGCCGGAAGAAGGTCGGCGCCGCCGTGCTGGCGAGGATTGCAGAGGCCAGTGGGATCTCGCTGTTGGCGGTGTGGCTGCCATCGGCCGTCGACGGCGCGAAGAACTGACCACGCGGATTGTTGTGCAGGATCCAGACGCTGCCGTTGTCGGCGCGCTTGGTGACGATCGCCAGGCCCGTCCTGATCTTGTCCGAGCCCAGCGTGACGTCGCCGATGATTTCATCGAGGACCGCCGCGAGCGGCCCGCGCGAGAAACGCGGGCCGAAGATGCCGAAGCTCCACGGCGGGCGCTTGAAGACCCGCGACGACAGGTTCTTGTAGAGCCCCAGCAGTTCCTGCGCCGAGAGACCCAACGCCAAGCCGGAGGCGACGATCGATCCGGTCGACGTGCCGCCGATCAGGTCGAAGTAGTCGCAGAGCCGGAAGGTGTCGGGCGTCGGCGAGCGCGCGCGGAGGATGGCTTCCATCCGTTCGAGGATCGCCAGCGTCAGGATCCCGCGAACGCCGCCGCCATCGAGCGCCAGCACGCGCTTGGGACCCGGCGAGAATAGGTGTTGCTCGACCCCTGTCATGTCGTCCCCCCGATCACGACTGCCCTACAGGACGTGGCCCGGCCAGCATGGCACGGCTCCCGAAGCGCCGTCACTGAATTCGGGTCTCGGCACGAGACGTCAGCGGAGTGTGGTCCCAGGCCAACAGCCCTAGTCCAGATGACTCGTGTCGTTGATGCACTCGACCCGCACATCACCCGCGGCGAAGACTTCCAGGACGTTCAGGGTGCAGGGGTCCTGCGACAGCCGCCAGTAGGTCGATAGCGGCTGGTCGATGAGCTGCAACAACAGCGCGCGGTTGACGCTGTCGTGGCCGACCAGGACGACGGTGTCGTCCGCGTGCCGCGCCAGCATCAGCCTGAGCGCGTCGGCCGTGCGCGCCACCACGTCCTGCAATGCCTCGCCGCCGGGAAAGCGCACGAGGTGCGGCGCCGAGCGCCAGAGCTGATAGGCCTGCGGCGTCTCGGCCTTGACCTCCTCGTGCGTGCGCATCTGCCAGGCGCCGTAATCGATATCGCCCAGCCCCTCGTGCACCGATGCGGCGATCCCGCAGGCCGCGGCGATCCTGCCGCCGGTCACCACGCAGCGCTGCAGCGGGCTCGTATAGACGGCGACCGGTTTCCAGTGCCGGGCGATGCGCCGAGCCAGCGCGTCGGCCTGGGCAAGGCCGTGATCGGTGAGCGGAAGATCGGCCCGGCCGCGAAAGCGGGCGGGGCGGATGCCGTCGACGTGGCCGTGACGGGTGAGCAGGATCTTGGTCATCGGGCCAGTCTATCAGGACCCCACCTATCAGCACCCACCCTGCGGGTATGGCCCCCCGGTGGGCCCTGGCGTGGCCTGGCTGCCACAGGCGGGAACCTTCGGCGAAGCTGTCGGAACGTCGCCAACCGTTCACCCGTTGGGGCCTCGGAACTTTCGTCTCCGCTCCCTTCCGCTCCCGTCAACGCAAAGGAACATCTAATGAACAAGGCACTCATGGCCGCCGCCGCGATCCTCATTCTCCCGGCGACCGCCCAGGCGCAATCCATGTTCACCCCGGGCACATCCAACCCGGGCTTCTATATCGGCGCCGAAGGCGGCGGTAACTGGCTGATGAACAGCAACAACTACAACATGGACATCGGCTATGCCGTGGGCGGCGTCATGGGCTACGACTTCGTCGGTCCGCGCGTCGAGCTGGAAGGCGTCTTCCGCAGCAACAACGGCCGCGGCACCGCCAACTTCGGCAACGTGTTCAGCAACGTCAACGGCCGCATCGAGCAGCTCGCCGTGATGGCCAACCTGCTTTACGACTTTGCCCCCGGCGCCACGGTCACACCCTATATCGGCGCGGGCGCCGGCATCGCGTTCGCCGATGCCGCGATCAACGGCTGCTCGCTGTGCAGCACCCAGTTCGCCTACCAGGGCATCGTCGGTCTGGGCTGGAACGTCGACCGGAGCTTCCGAATCAACCTGGACGGCCGCTACTACGGTACGACCAATCCGGCGGCCTATCAGAACAACAACATCACCGCGATGCTGAGTCTCACCTACAAGTTCGGCCAGCCGGAGGCCGCCCCCATGCCAGCCCCGGCGCCGGCAGCTGTCGCGCCGCCGTCGTTCATGGTGTTCTTCGACTGGGACCGTTCGAACCTGTCGGACCAGGCGCTCGGCACGATCAAGCAGGCGGCGAACGCCTACAAGACCAAGGGCAATGCCCGCGTGACCGCCACCGGCCACACCGATACGTCGGGCGCGGAAGCCTACAACATGGCGCTGTCGTTGCGTCGTGCGAACACGGTCAAGGACGCTCTGGTGCGTGAGGGCGTGCCGGCCACAGCGATCAGCGTCGTCGGCCGCGGCGAGGCGGGTCTCCTGGTGCAGACTGCGGACGGTGTCCGCGAGCCGCAGAACCGCCGCGTCGAGATACTGATTCAGTAAAGAAAGATCGAGACGGAGAAGGCGGGCGGCGTGATCATGCCGCCCGCTTTTTCGTGGCCGCTTTCTTCTTTGCCTTGCCAGCCTTGCTGCGTGCCGCGATGTAACGGTCGGCCTTGTCGCGCGAGGGACCACCACTGCCTTTGAGGCTGCGGCGCAGCGCCTCCATCAGATCGACGACCTTCTCGTCGGACTCCTCGGGCGCCGTCGAGACCACGGGCTTGCCCTTGCTCTTGCGCACGATCAGGTCGCGCAGCGCATCCTCGTAGCGGTCCTTGAACTGCGTCGGATCGAACTTGGCCGCCTGCTGGTCGATGATCTTCTCGGCGATCTCGAGCATGCGCGCCTCGGGCTTGGGCAGGCTGCGGTCGAACACCTCGCTGCTGTCGCGGATCTCGTCGTGGCTGCGCAGCGTCGTCAACAGGATGCCCGAGTCGCGCGGCTCCAACGCACAGACCCGCTCGCGCGTGTGCAGGACCACGCGGCCCAGCGCCACCTTCTTCTGCTTGGACATGGCGGCACGGATCACGGCGAAGGCGTCGATGCCGGTCTTGCCCGCGGGCGCGAGATAGTAGGGTTCGTCCCAGTAGATGCGATCGATGGTGGCGGCGTCGACGAACTCCTCGATGTCGATGATGCGAGTCGATTCGAGCTTCACCGCGTCGAGCTCCTCCTTGTCGAGCAGCACGTACTTGTTCTTGGCGACGGCAAAGCCCTTCACCAGGTCGCCGCGCTCGACCACGTCGCCGGTGCCGGCGTCGACAGTCTGCATCTTGATGCGGTTGTTGGTCTTGGGATTGATCAGGTTGAAATGCACGTCGGCGCTGCGCTCGGTCGCCGAGAAGAGCGCCACCGGGCAGGTCACCAGCGAGAGCCGGAGATGGCCCTCCCAGGTCGGCTTCATCGCTTTGCTCTGGGCCTTGGCCATGGTGAACCTCATGCTTTCGATTTGAGAAGACGTTCGATGGCGCCGCGCAACGGCCGCGCCGACTTGTCATAGTCCTTCCACGGCTTGCTCTTCTTCAGGAGCGCGGGCGCCGTGCGGATCGTGAACTTCTTCGGATCGAGCCCCGCCTTTACCTGGCGCCAGTCGATCGGCATCGACACGGTGGCGCCCGGGCGCGCGCGCGGCGACAGCGGCGCCACGGCGGTGGCGGTACGGTCGTTGCGCAGATAATCGAGGAAGATGCGGCCGGTGCGTTCTTTCTTGGCCATGTTGAGGAGGAAGCGTTCGGGATCGTCGGCCGCGATCCGCCTACAAATCTCCTTGGCGAACAGCTTGGCGGCGTCCCAGTCCGGGCTCTTCCTGTCGGCCGTGAGCGGCACCACGACATGCAGTCCCTTGCCGCCGGTGGTCTTGCAGAATGTCGCGAGGCCGAGCGCCTCCAGGCGCTTTCGGACTTCTTGCGCGGCGGCGATGACGGCCGTGAACTCCACGTCGGGCGCGGGATCGAGATCGAACACAAGTCGCCCCGGCAGCTCGGGATTGCCGGGCTGGCAGTTCCAGGGATGGAGCTCTGTCGCGCCACTCTGGGCTGCCGCCGCCAGCGCCTCGACGCGGTCGATCTGCAGGTAAGGCTTCTTGTCGCCTTTGACCTTCACCTCCTCGATCAGATTGGAGGAGCCGGCCATGGCGTGGCGCTGAAAGAAGGTCTGGCCGGAAATGCCATCGGGCGTGCGCACGATCGAGCACGGCCGCCCTTTCAGATGGTCGATCATCCAGGCGCCCACTGCTTCGTAGTATTGCGCAAGGTCGAGCTTGGTAACCGGCGGCGTCTCGTCCGGCCACAGCAGCTTGTCGGGATGGGAGATCGACACGCCCATGACGACGGCAGGACCTGAGACGGCGGGGCCTGACTTGTTCGGCGCGGGCTTGGCCATCCTGGTCTTCTCCGGCTTGGCGGGCGTCTCGGCTTCGACTTCGTCGGCCGGCTTGTCCGCACGCAAGCCCTTGAAGGCCGCTTGGCGCACGTTGCCGGCGCCGGTCCAGCCGGCGAACTCGATCTCCGCCACCAGCTCGGGCTTCGCCCAATGCATGTTGGCTTCCTTGGGCGGGCTGGCGCCTGTCGCGAAAGGGCTGGTCTCGCTCTCGATCTCCTTCAGGCGCGGCCACAGCTTGCGCACGGTCGCCTCGCCGAAGCCGGTCCCGACCCGGCCGACGTAGACCAGCTTGGCGCTCTTGCCTCGAACCTTGTGGACGCCGGCCAGCAGCGAGCGCAGCCGCTTGCCCTCGCTGGTCCAGCCGCCGATCACGACTTCATGGCCGGCGCGGCACTTGGTCTTGACCCAGCTCCCGACCCGGCCCGAATGGTAGGGCGCGTCGAGCTCTTTGGACACGATGCCTTCGAGATGCATACGGCAAGCCGATTGCAACACCGCATCGCCCGCCGTTTCGAAATGATCGACGTAACGCAGGGCGGGATGCTTGCCTTTCAGGCCGGCGAAAAGCTCTTGCAGGCGGGCCTTGCGATCAGCAAGCGGCAGGGGCCGCAGATCCTCGCCGTCGGCGAACAACAGGTCGAAGGCGAAGAAGATCAAGCTCTTGGAATCGCCTTCCGACAGGGCTGCCTGCAGGGCGGCAAAGTCAGGTGCGCCGTGATGGTCGAGCGCCACCGCTTCGCCATCGAGGATGCAGTCCGGCAGCTTTGCCGCCGCCTCGGCGATGGCGGCGAACCTCGTCGTCCAGTCCAGGCCCTTGCGGGTGCGCAGCATCGCGGTGCCGCCCTCGACGCGAAGCTGCAGTCGATAGCCATCGAGCTTGACCTCGTGCGCCCAACCCGGCGCCGCCGGCGCGCGCTCGACCAATTTGGCAAGTTGCGGTTCGACGAAGCGCGGCATCGACGCGGCTTTCCTGGGTTTGGCCGCGGGCTTTTCCTTCGCCTTGGCGCCCCACACTGCGCCGGCAACCACCTTGGTCTTGCGCGACATGAACGGCGTCGGCGCCTTGCCCGTTCCGAGCGCGATCTCCTTCAGGGTCCTGCCCGACGCGACCGATTTGGGATCCTTCAGGAGCTTGTCGGCATCGCCCTCATGCGCGGCAGCATCGCGATGCTTGATCAGCAGCCAGTTGGTGCGGCCTCCTTTATTCCTTTGGCCGCCCTTACGATCCCATTTCATGCGCACAAGCACCCAGCTTCCGCTCAGTCTCTGGCCGGCCAGCGCAAACTTGAGATCGCCGCGCTTCAGCCCCTGGTGCGGATCGCCGTCGGGCAGCCAATAGCCGCGGTCCCACAGCTGCACCGTGCCGCCGCCGTACTGGCCTTCGGGAATGGTGCCCTCGAAGTCGCCGTAGTCGAGCGGGTGATCCTCGACCTCGACCGCCAGCCGCTTGTCGTGCGGATCGAGCGAGGGACCGCGCGTGACGGCCCACGATTTGAATGTGCCGTCAAGCTCGAGCCGGAAGTCGTAGTGCAGGCGCGTCGCATCATGGCGCTGGATGACGAAGCGCAACTGCCCGGCGGCTGGCACGACAGTCTTGCCGGCCGGTTCCGCGGTTCGCGTGAAGTCGCGCTTGGCGCGATATTTCGTGAGATTGTCGGAGCGCATCTCTCACCGCGGCGGCTGTACGAGCTTCTCCCGATCCCAGACCTTATGCTTCTTGGCCGTGGCGATGAAGGTTTCAAGGCCGCGGCCGGCCTCGAAGGAGATCACGCCGAGCTTGTCTTCGGAGGCGACGCCGGCCTTTTCGAGCAAGGCTCGGGCCGCGTCGTTGAAGCCGATCGCCTTCAGATGCCCAAACGCGTCGCGCACCCAGTTGATCGCCGCGGCCATGCCCAGGAGGTCCTTGGCGCCTTTATCGGACGGCAGCAGGGCGATGGCATCGAACAGCACCGAGGGCGCGCCCTCGACCGTCTGATCGGGGCTCAGGCCGTTTGCCATCTTGCCGATCTTCGGTGCCACCAGCTTGAGCTTGGCGCCTTCCTTCTCCAGCGCCTGACGCAGGCGGACCACTGCCTTGGCGTCGGTGCCATCGGTCACGAGGGCCGCAACGCAACGCCCCTGGAGCGTGGCCGGCGCCTTGGCGACGAGGCTGAGCGCCGGGGACGGCTTCAGATCGTCGCGCGGGGTAACGGCCGGCGCGATCTTTTCCGCCTCGCCTGTCATGCCCATCGCCGCGGCGACGCGCGCGCCGAGTTCAGGCTCGATCAGGTCGAGGTGCCCCAGCATTCGACGGCGAACGGTGAGCATCACCACCTTGCTGAGCTCGAAGGTGAAGGCGCCCACGATGTGTCCTTTCTCGGGGTCGGTCATCGAGCGCCAGAATTGCCGCGCTTGCGAATAGTGGTCGGCGAAGGACTCGGGTCGCTGCCTGAGTTTCGGCCCTGCGTTGGGGTCGGGGAAGCTCGCGAAGCCGCGCACGGGGTTCTCGCGCGGGCTGGCGGGATCGAGCGAGTTGGGCTCGTAGTTCACGCGGCCCGGCGGTACCTGCATGCGCATATGGCCGTCGCGCTGGAAGTTGCGCATGGGGCAAACCGGCCGGTTGATCGGGATCTCGTGGAAGTTCGGCCCGCCGAGCCGGCTCAGCTGCGTGTCGATGTAGGAATGCAGCCGGCCTTGCAGCAGCGGATCGGGCGTGAAGTCGATCCCTGGCACGAGATGGCCGGGATGGAAGGCCACCTGCTCTGTCTCGGCGAAAAAATTAACCGGGTTCTCGTTCAGCACCATCCGCCCGATCGGCGTGAGCGGGATGATCTCCTCGGGAATGATCTTGGTCGGATCGAGGATGTCGAAGTCGAGCTTGTCGGCCGTCGCCTGGTCGAACGCCTGGATGGAGAGCGTCCATTCCGGGAAATCGCCGCCGTCGATGGCTTCCCAAAGGTCGCGGCGCGTGAAATCAGGATCGGCGCCGGCAATTTTCACGGCCTCATCCCACAAGGTCGAGGCGGCGCCGATCGACGGCCGCCAATGGAATTTCACGAAGGTCGACTCGTCCTTGGCGTTGACCAGCCGGAAGGTATGGACGCCAAATCCCTCGATGTGGCGCAGCGATCGCGGGATGCCGCGGTCCGACATCGCCCACATCAGCATGTGCATGCTCTCGGGCATCAACGAGACGAAATCCCAGAAATTGTCGTGTGCCGAGGCCGCCTGCGGGAAGCCGCGATCCGGCTCCATCTTCACGGCGTGGACCAGGTCGGGAAACTTCATCGCGTCCTGGATGAAGAACACCGGAATGTTGTTGCCGACCAGGTCGAAGTTGCCTTCCTCGGTATAGAACTTCACGGCAAAGCCGCGCACGTCGCGCGGCGTGTCGACCGAACCGGCCCCGCCCGCCACCGTCGAGAAACGCACAAAGACCTTGGTCGTCTTCTTCGGGTCCTGCAGGAACGCGGCCTTGGTCAGGCGCGACAGGTTCTTCAGCGGCTGGAAATAGCCGTGCGCGCCGCTGCCACGGGCATGGACAATGCGCTCGGGAATGCGCTCGTGATCGAAATGGGTGATTTTCTCACGGAGGACGAAATCCTCCAGCAAGGTCGGCCCGCGCGCGCCTGATTTGAGCGAATTCTGATTGTCGGAAATCGCAACGCCCTGATTGGTGGTGAGCGTCGCCTTGGCGGAAACCGTCGTTTGGTGTGTTTCGCCGCCGTTGCCACTGCCGATGGTATCGCCCTGGTGCCGCTTCGCCTTTGCCATTCCGTCACTCCTGATGTCGTCGGGGGTGAACGTGGCGCACTGCGATCCGGTTCCGACTCCTTTGCTCGCCTTACTTGCCGATGCAGAAGTCGCGGAAGATCACGTCCAGCAGTTCCTCGACCCGCACCGTGCCGGTGATACGGCCGATGGCGCGCAGGGCCAGGCGCAGGTCCTCCGCAGCGAGCGCGATCTCCGGCGCCGACAGCGCCCGGCCGAGCGAGGCATAGGCCTCGGCCAGCGCCTCACGATGACGGGCCCGGGTGAGCGGCGGCGCGCCGCCCTGATCCTGGACGCCTTCCTCCATTACCGCGCTGGCCGAGCATTCGAGCCGCGCCAGCAGATCCGGCAGGCCGGCGCCGCTCCGGGCCGACAGCGGCACCACGCCCGCCGCGTCAGGCGCGGCGAGATCGATCTTGTTCAGCACCACGATGTCGCGCGCCGGGTCCCAGTTTTCGGTCGAGGCCATGAGCGTCCGCATCACCGCCTGCCAGTCGCCAGAAGCATCGAGCACCAGCAGGCGCAGATCGGCGGCGGCGGCGCGGGCGCGGGCGCGGCGCACGCCTTCCTGCTCGATGACGTCGGTTGATTCGCGCAGGCCCGCGGTATCGGCCAGCACCACCGGCCAGCCGCCGAGATCGAGATGCACCTCGATGACGTCGCGCGTCGTGCCGGCGGTTTCGGAAACGATGGCGGCGTCGCGGCGCGCCAGCAGATTGAGCAGCGAGGACTTGCCGGCGTTGGGCGGCCCGATGATGGCGATGTGCAGTCCGTCGCGCAGCCGCTCGCCGCGGCGGTCGGCGAGATGGGCGCCGATGCCGGCCCGCAATCGCTGGATTCCATCGCGCACGCCCTGGGCGAGACCGGGCGGCAGATCCTCGTCGGGAAAATCGATCGCCGCTTCGAGATGCGCCAGCGTGCCGAGACCCAGCGTCCGCCATTCCTCGTAGAGCTTGTGCAGCGCGCCATCCATCTGCTGCAGGGCGAGGCGGCGCTGCTGTTCGGTTTCGGCGGCAACGAGATCAGCGATGCCCTCGGCTTGGGTAAGGTCGAGCTTGCCGTTCTCGAAGGCGCGGCGGGTGAATTCGCCGGGTTCGGCCATGCGGCAGAGGTCCAGTCGCCGGATGGCTTCCAGCGCCGCGCCCACGACGGCGCGGCCGCCGTGCAGATGCAGCTCGGCTATCGTCTCGCCGGTCTCGGTGTTGGGCGCCTCGAACCAGACTACCAGGCCGCGGTCGATCGCCTCGCCGCCCAGCGGATCGTAGAGCGTGCGCAGGACCATCCGGCGCGGTGCCGGCAACGCAGGCTCGCGCGCCGACCGGCCGCGCGCGAAGGCGCCGGGCTCAGTAAGGAAGACCAACACGGCGGCCGCGCGTGGGCCGCTCAGGCGAATGACGGACAGCGCGCCCGGGTGCGCCCGCGAGGGCTGAGGCGTGCCCAGGGCGTAGATCGTGGCGCCGTCCATCCCGGATCTGCTTTCTACGTCCGCTTTTGCGGCACCGGACGGGCCGGCGCCGGCGCGGCGGGCGGCGGCCGCGCCATCACCTTGTCGGCGAGCTTCTCGTAGAGATGCTCGGGGATCAGCCGGCGCTCGACCAGCTCGGTCTTGGCCTTGAAGGGCCGCGCCCGGATGATGGCATCGGCCCGCACCTCGCCGATGCCGTCGAGGGTCATCAGGTCGTCGCGGCTGGCATTATTGAGATCGATCAGGCTCGAGGCGGGCGGTGGCGCCGCGCGCGTCTGCGCAACGGCAGGGGTCGCGAGCGCCAGCAGCGCTATCGTTATCAAGGCGAGGATCGGTCTCATCGCGCGACTATCTCACGATCTCGTCCCATCTGGGACTGGCCAGGAGGCACTGGGCCTCACCGCGAAGGGCGCTTTCCAGCGCTGGCAGTTCGAGCGGTCGATCAGCTCGGCCGGCACCATGATCTCGGATGGCACTGATTTGCCCGCGAGGTGCCGCAGCGCCGCCTGGGTGGCGATGGCGGCAATGTTGAAGGCGCTGAAATCGACGCTGGCCAGCATACGGCCGTGCTCGATGTGGTCGATGGCGGCGGGCAGGCCGTTGACGCCCACCACCTGTGCTGTCCGCCCTGAATCGGCCAGCGCCTCCAGGACGCCGAAGGCCATGACATCGTTGGCGCACCACACACCGTCGATGCGCGGGTGGTCCTTCAGCATCTCGGCCATCGCCGTGCGCGCGGGCGGCGCCATGAGATAGCCGACGCGGGCGCCCAGCAGCTCGATGCCGGGATTTTCCGCCACGGCGCGCTTCAGCCCCACGGTGCGATCGCGGGCAGTGGGCGCGCTCGGCGTACCGTCGAGGGCGACGATGCCGCCCTTGCCGCCCAGGCCCCGGATCAGCGCCGTTGCCGCCATGTAGCCCACGCCCACGTCGTCGGAGCCCACGAAAGTGAGCGCCTCGCCCTTCATGCGGTTGATGATGAGCACGACCGGGATGCCGGCGGCGGCGAAGCGCGCCAGATCCTCGGCCATCGCCACGTCGTCGGTCGGATTGAGGAGAACGGCATCGGGGCGGAGCGCCAGCGCTTCGCCCACCAGCACCTTCTGCTGGCCGACGTGGTCAGGCGTTTCCGGCACATAGTGGACGGTCCGGGCGCCAGCTTCGGCCGCGACCCGGTCGGCGGCCAGCCGGGCGGCGTCATAGGCCGGATTGACCCGGTTCTTGGTGAAGACGGCGAGGGTGAGGGGTCGGGGCATCATCTTTCCGGGGGTCGTGGAAACCGCCGCCAGCCTGTAGTATCCGGCGCCCATGGCCAAGCCCTATGACCAGATCCCCGACCGCCGAAAGATCGTGCGCCGCCGCGTGCTCGAAGAGGCGCTGGCGGCGTTGGTCGAGGATCTGCCCTCGGGCGGCGAGCCGCCCCGGCCGCCGGTGCTGGCGCTGCTGCGCGACGCGCTGGCCAAGGGCAGGGCCGAGATCCGCCGGCGCTTCGAGGCGGCGGGCCCGCTGCACAACGACGGGCCGGCGGTGCTGGCCGCCACCTCCTACCTGATGGACCAGATCGTCCGGGTTCTGTTCGACTTCGCCGACCGCTATGCCTATCCGGCCGCCAACCCCAGCACCGCCGAGCGGCTGAGCGTGGTGGCGACCGGCGGCTACGGCCGCGGCGAACTGGCCCCGCTTTCCGACATCGATCTCCTGTTCCTGCGTCCCTACAAGCAGACGCCGCGCGGCGAGCAGATCGTCGAGTTCATGCTCTACCTGCTGTGGGACCTCGGCCTGAAGGTGGGCCACGCCACGCGCACCGTGGCCGAAAGCCTGCGCTACGCCGAGAACGACCAGACCATCCGCACGGCGCTGCTCGAGATGCGCTACCTGTGGGGCGACCGCGATCTCTACGACGAGCTGCACAAGGGGTTCGCGCAGAAATTCTACACCGGCGACGGGCGCGACTTCGTCGAGGCCAAGCTCGCCGAGCGCGACCAGCGCCATCAGCGCATGGGCGATTCGCGTTACGTCGTCGAGCCCAACGTCAAGGAGGGCAAGGGCGGCCTGCGCGACCTGCACCTGTTGTTCTGGATCGCCAAGTATCTCTATCGCGTGAGCGAGCCCGCCGACCTCGTGTCCAAGGGCGTGCTGACCAAGGAAGAGGCCCGGCTGTTCGAGCGCGCCGAGCGTTTCCTGACGACCGTGCGCTGCCACATCCATTACCTGACCGGCCGGGCCGACGATCGCCTGTCGTTCGACCTCCAGCGCGAGATCGCCGAGCGGCTGGGCTACCAGGACCGTCCGGGCAGCCGCGGCGTCGAGCGCTTCACCAAGCACTACTATCTTCACGCCAAGACGGTGGGCGACCTCACGCGCATCTTCGTGGCCGCGCTCGAGGACAGCCACAAGCGCAAGCCCAGGCTCGCCGCGCTGTGGCAGACGCTGCGGCCACGCGAGCTCGACGGCTTCAAGCTCGATGGCGAGCGCCTCGCGGTGGCGTCACCCGATACCTTCACCAAGGATCCGGTGGCGATCCTGCGGCTGTTCCACGTCGCCCAGGAGAACGACCTCGATATCCATCCGGCAACGCTGCGGCTGATCACGCAAAACATCCGGCTGGTCGACCGGCTGCGTGCCGACCCCGAGGCCAATCGCCTGTTCATGGAGATGATGACGTCGCGGCACGATCCGGAGACGACGCTCCGGCGCCTCAACGAGGCCGGCGTGTTCGGCCGCTTCATTCCCGATTTCGGCCGCGTCGTCGCCCAGACGCAGCACGACATGTATCACACCTATACCGTCGACGAGCACACGATCCGCGCCATCGGCATCCTGTCGCGCATCGAGTCGGGCGAGTTGAAGGAAGACCATCCGCTGTCGGCCGACGTGGTACACAAGATCCTGTCGCGGCCGGTGCTCTATCTCTCGGTGCTGCTGCACGACATCGCCAAGGGCCGCGGCGGCGATCATTCGGTGCTGGGCGCCGACGTCGCCCTGCAGGTCGGGCCACGGCTCGGCCTCAGCGCCGCCGAAACCGAAACCGTGGCCTGGCTGGTGCGCCATCACCTCGCCATGTCGGGCACTGCCTTCCAGCGCGACCTGATGGACCCCAAGACCATCGAGAGCTTCGCCGGCCTCGTGCAATCGCCGGAGCGGCTGCGGCTGCTGCTGGTGCTGACGGTGTGCGACATCCGCGCCGTCGGTCCCAACGTGTGGAACGGCTGGAAGGCGGCCCTCCTGCGCCAGCTCTACAACGCCGCCGAGCAGGTCCTGTCGGGCGGCACGCTGGCCGGCGGGCGCGCCGATCGCATCCGCCAGATCCAGGCCGAGGTCGCCAAGCGCCTCGCAAGCTGGAGCGACGCGGAAAAGGACGAGCATTTCGCCCGCGGCTATGCGCCCTACTGGCTGTCGTTCAACCCCGACACGCTGGCCCGCCAGGCCGAACTGGTGCGCGGCGCCGAGCGCCAGCGCCAGCCGCTCGCGATAGAGCACCGCGTCGACGCGGCACGCTCGGTCACCGAAGTCACGATCTACACGCTCGACACGCACGGGCTGTTCGCGCGCCTCGCCGGCGCCATGGCGGTGAGCGGCGCCAACATCGTCGACGCCAAGATCTTCACCCTCGCCAACGGCATGGCGCTCGACACTTTCTGGATCCAGGATCTCGAGGGCAAGCCGTTCGACGATCCGCAGCGCCTGGCGCGGCTTTCCGCCCGCGTCGAGCTGGCGCTTTCCAACCGCCTGAACATCCAGCGCGAGCTCGACCAGCAGCGCAGCTCATGGCCCAAGCGAGACCAGGTCTTCACCGTCGAGCCGCGGGTGCTGATCGACAACAACGCCTCCGACACTTTCACAGTGATCGAGGTCAACGGGCGCGACCGGCCGGGCTTCCTGCATGTCGTCACGCGCGCACTGACGCGGCTCAACCTGCAGATCGCCTCGGCCCACATCACGACCTACGGCGAGCGCGCCGTCGACGTGTTCTACGTGAAGGACCTGTTTGGCCTTAAAGTCGTGAACCAGGACAAGCTCAAGCAGGTGGCCGAAGCCGTCGAAAAATCCATCCGCACCTTCGACGCCAGATTCGAACCGTTGCCCAAGGCTGCGGAATAGAAAGCGGGGTTCGCCGTCAGGAGATGACCTGCAGCGAGCGCACGCGCGAGAAGTCGCGATCGTGCGTGACCAGGCCGGCAGCATTGATGGCGAGCGCACTCGCTGCCTGCACGGCATCCGGCAGCCTCAATCGCAGGGAAGCGCGCAATCTCGCGGCACCCTCCGCGATATCAATGTCGAGATCAACCGGCCGCCACGATTCGAGAATAGCGCGATACCGTCTCGCCAGTGCGTCATTGGACGCCTTCAGGGGTCCGCCGAGAACCATCGGCTACAGTGATGGTGGTTACCGCAAAGTGCAGCCGTCCAGCCGCATGGGCCTCGAAGAGGGGTGCGAAGCGCGGCCCGAATTTGGGATGGCCTTCAAGGAAGTAGATGATTGGCGTGGAATCCATCAGCAGAAGCGCCTGGTCCGGCAGCTCCTCGATGTCTAGCGGCTCCATTCGTCGCGCAGTTTGCGGAGCGTACGGGTACTGTCCTTGCCCCACAGTCCGCGGCCGGAACCCGAAAGCGGTGTAAGCGGTTGCTGCCGGACGGTGCTGTCGTAGGCTCCGATAGGCACCAGCGCCGCCACGGCACGCCCGCGCCGGGTGATGATTGTAGACCGGCCTTCCTCTGCCACCTCCAGAAGATCCGGCAGATGATTTCGTGCGTCCTCGGCCCCGGTGCGTCCCGCTTTGCTCATGAGCTACCTCTCCTCCACAACTGTACGCTACCGTACAGTTGTGGAGGAGAGGGTTTGCCGATCACTCCGGCTTGTAGTTCGCGTCCTTCAGGAGGGCGACGTTGGCTTCGACTTCCTGCTTGATGAAGGCGGCAAATGCCGCGGGGCCACGCGCGGTCGGCACGATGCCGAGGCCGGTCGTCTTGGCGATGAAGGCGGGGTCCTTGGAGACCTCGGCCATGGCGGCGGCAAGCCGATCGACCACGGCGTTCGGCGTGTCCTTGGGTGCCCACACGCCGTACCACGAGCCGATATTGAAGTCCTTCAGCCCGACCTCGTCGGTGGTCGGGATGTTGGGGGCGAGCGGCGTGCGCTGCTTCGAGGTGACGAACAGGCCACGTGCCTTGCCCGAGGTGGCGAGCGGCAGGAGAGCCGTCCACGGATCCATGAAGAGCTGCACGCTGCCGCTCAACAGATCGGCATTGGCCGGGGCCGTTCCCTTGTAGAGGATGGTGTCGAGCGGCAGCTTGGTCTTCTTCAGGAATTCCAGCGTCGCGATGTGGCCGGCCGATCCGCCGGAGGAGAGGGCGAAGAAGTATTTCTTTGGATCCTTGCGGATGGCGTCCATCGTGCTGGCATAGTCGGTGCCCGGCACGTCTAGATTGGCCAGCAGCACCAGCGGCGCCTCGCCCGCCTGGGCGATCGGCCGAAAGTCGGTCTGCGGATCGTAGGGGCAGGTCGGCATGATGGTCTTGCCGAGTACGAACAGGCTGGCATTGAACAGCAGCGTATAGCCATCGGGATCGGCGCGGCGCACCGTGTCGGAACCCACCGTGCTCGAGGCGCCACCGATGTTCGCGACCACGATCGGCTGACCGAGCTTCTGCGACAGGAACTCCGAGGTGATGCGGCCCAGCCCGTCGGTGCCGCCACCCGGCGGATAGGGAACGACCATCTTCAATGGCTTGCTCGGATAGGCCCCCTGTCCAAATACCGGGCCGATTGCAGGCGCCGCGAGCAGCGCCGCGCCGGTGGCACCCGCGGCACCGAGAACGGTTCTTCTCTTGATCATGGTTGCACCGAAACCGAGGAAGCGCAGGCCTTGCCGCCGGTGGCCTCACAGATCGTGCGCAGCACGCGGAGCGACTTCACGTCGCCACAGGCCGCGCCGAGCGCCGCCGAAGTATCGAGATGTTGTTTCAAGATCGCCGTTCCCCCTGGAGCAATGGGATAGAGTACACCTTCACGATAGGCCGATTTCAGTTCGACGGTGCGTTCCTGGCCGTTGCCCAGCGCCACCGCAACATCGACCTGAAGATAGTCGATGGTCTCCGCCGACTTGTTCTCGACCACCAGGCTCGGCACGCAGTTGCCGAACACCGTGGCGTCCACGCCGCGTTTGACATCGATGCCATTCGCCGCCTGTGCCGCTGAACCAGCAAAAATCAGACCAACTGCAATGAGACGAACGTACATGGCCCGCTCCCTTGTTGTGCCGATTAACGAACGCGTTGACTAACTCGTCTGCAGCCGCTGCTCGCGGCGTGTTGCCAGCATCTGCAGGATGGCGGCCGCCGTCTCCTCGATCGATCGTCGCGTGACGTCGATGGTCACCCACTTGCGCCGCGCGTAGAGGCGGCGCGCGTCCTGGATCTCGCGCTGCACCTGCTCCATATCGGTGTATTCGGTCTCGGTTTCCTGCTGCAGCAGGCGCAGGCGATTGACGCGGATCTGCACCAGACGCTCGGGATCGGTGATCAATCCGACGATCAGCGGCCGCTTCGAATCCTCGAGTTCCTGCGGCGGCGGCACCTCCGGCACCAGCGGCACGTTGGCCGCACGCACGCCGCGGTTGGCAAGATAAACGCAGGTCGGTGTCTTCGAGGTGCGCGACGGCCCGACCAGGATGACGTCGGCATCCTCGAGGTCGTGCGTTGATTGGCCGTCGTCGTGCGCCAGCGTGAAATGCATGGCGTCGATGCGATCGAAATAGCCCTCATCGAGCTGATGCTGGCGGCCCGGCCATTGCTCGCTCTTGGAATGGAAATGGACCGCGAGCACGCTCATCGCCTGGTCGAGCACGCCGACACAGGGCAGTTGCAGCCGCCTGCAGTGATCGCGCACGAGATCGCGCAGATCCTGGTCGACCAGCGTATAAAGAACGGGACCGCGGTCGCGCTCGATCGCCTGCACGACCTTCTCCATCTGCCCCCGCGTTCGCACCAGGGACCAGACATGCTCCTGAACGAAGATGCCCTCGTACTGGACCAGGCAGGCGCGTGCGACGCTGGACACCGTTTCACCGGTGGAGTCGGACACGAGATGAACGTGAAAATTGCGGTTTGCCACGGTTTGTTTTACCCCACAGTCCGGCCGGGAGAAACGCGGGATTGGCGGGGAGATTGCGGGGACAGGTGGCAGCTTTCGCCCGGACCGCCCGAATCGGGACCCGACTCGCCTTTGCCCTCCAGATATTCGTCCCTTGCGGACAACCCGGGAGGAATGGCCTGCGAGTCGGGAATCAGCCCAAGCAACTGGCTGAAAACGGCCCTGCTCGGTCCACAGCGCCTTGGGGAGAAGAGTCCAATAGGGCGCATCCCCACGTGCCACAGGCCCTACTACTACTACTACCTAGTAAGAATAGAATAAGAGGAAGCATGAGGGACAAGACTTGAGCAGCGTAGAAGCAGCGGGAAAGTTTTTACAGACGTTGGCCGGGACGCGCTTTCCGACGCCACCGATCTGGCTGATGCGTCAGGCCGGTCGATACCTGCCGGAGTATCGTGCCGTCCGGGCAACGACGAAATCCTTCCTCGAATTCTGCTACACGCCGGACAAGGCGGTCGAGGTGACACTGCAGCCGATCCGCCGGTTCGGGCTCGATGCTGCGATCATCTTTTCCGACATCCTGGTCATCCCCGACGCGCTTGGCCAGAAGGTCTGGTTCGAGGAGGGCGAGGGCCCGAAGCTGGAAGCACTGACCGATCCCTCGCAATTCGGCCGACTCTCCCGCGCCCGCATCGCCGATCATCTGGCCCCGGTCTACGAGGCGATCCGCCGGACGCGCGCGGCACTGCCCGCCGAGACAGCGCTGCTGGGCTTCGCCGGCGCACCATTCACGCTCGCCTGCTACATGATTGAAGGCAGCGGCAGCAAGGATTTCGCCAAGGTCAAACGATGGGCTTACGAGCATCCCGAGTCCTTCCGGCTGCTGATCGATCTGCTGGTCGAGGCTGTCATCGATCACCTGGCCTACCAGGTAGATGCCGGCGCCGATGCAGTACAGCTCTTCGATTCATGGGCAGGTGTGTTGCCGGAAGAGCAGCTCTTCCACTGGTCGCTCGATCCGATGGTGCGTATCGCCAAGGGACTGCGCGAACGGCATCCGGGCATTCCCGTCATCGCTTTTCCGCGCGCGGTCGGACCGGCGATGCTGATGTATTGCCGGCCGGACACATTCTGCGCGCTGTCGATCGACACCGGCCTCGGCGCGCATTGGGCCGCCAAGGAACTGCAGCCGCACATCTGCCTGCAGGGCAACCTCGATCCGATCATGCTGGTGGCGGGCGGTGACGCGATGGAACGCGAAGCGACGCGGATCCTCGACAAGCTCGGCCATGGGCCTTTCGTCTTCAACCTCGGCCATGGCGTGGTGCCGCAGACGCCGCCCGACAATGTCGCGCGCCTGGTCGAGATCGTCCGCAACTGGAAGCCGGGTGCGCCATGAGAATCGGACCGCGGAGGATCGGGCCGTGAAGATCGCCATCGTTCTGTTCAATCTCGGCGGTCCCGATTCTCCTGAAGCCGTGCAGCCGTTCCTGAAAAATCTTTTCAGCGATCCCGCGATCATCTCGCTGCCGTCGTTCCTGCGCCTGCCGCTGGCCAGCTTCATTTCCAGCCGGCGCGCGCCCAAGACGCAGAAGATCTACGACCAGATCGGCGGATCCTCGCCCATCCTCGGCCAGACCGAGGCGCAGGCGCGCGCGCTGGAGGAGGTGCTGGGGGAGGGGACGGGAGAGGGCCACGAATGGCGCGGCTATGTCTGCATGCGCTACTGGCATCCGATGACCGAGGCCGTGGTGCGCTCCGTGAAGCGCTTCGCGCCCGACCGCATCGTGCTGCTGCCGCTTTATCCGCAGTTCTCGACGACCACGACTGGCTCCTCGGTGAAGGCCTGGCAGGCCGGGGCCACGGCGGCAAAGCTCGCGGTCCCGACGCAAACCGTGTGCTGCTATCCCGACGAACCCGGGTTTATCGCGGCCTCGGTCGATCTGCTGAAGCAGGGTCTGGCCGAGGCGGGCGACCGCCCGACCCGCGTGCTGTTCTCGGCTCACGGACTGCCGGAAAAAGTCATCAAGGCGGGCGATCCCTACCAGGCGCAGGTCGAGCGCACGGCCAAGGCGATTGCCGACCAGACAGGGGAACTCGACTGGTCGGTCTGCTACCAGAGCCGTGTCGGGCCGCTGAAGTGGATCGGGCCCTCGACAAGGGTGGAAGTCCAGCGTGCCGGACAGGACGGCAAGGCCGTCGTGCTCTATCCGCTGGCCTTCGTGTCGGAACATTCCGAGACCCTGGTCGAACTCGACATCGACTATCGCCGCCTTGCTGGCGAGTGCGGCGTGCCGGCCTACATCCGGGTACCGGCAGTGGGCACCCATCCGCTGTTCATTGCGGGCCTGGCCAACCGTGTCCGCGCGATCCTCAGTGGCCCGCAGGTCGCGGTCTGCCACGGCGCCACGGAAATGCCCTGCAGCTCCCGGCACCTCGGTTGCCCCCTCATCGCGGGAGCGGCGTGATGCTCTACGAAATTCTGAAGGCGCTGCACATCGTGGCCGTGATCGCCTGGATGGCGGGGTTGCTCTACCTGCCGCGGCTGTTCGTCTATCACGCCGACGCCGAGAAGGGTTCGAAGCAGAGCGAGACCTTCAAGATCATGGAGCGGCGCCTCGTCTACGCGATCATGGAACCGGCCCAGGGCACGGTCTGGGTCCTGGGCTTGCTGCTGGCCTGGCGCGGCGACTGGTGGGGCGCCGGCTGGTTCCAGGCGAAGATCGTGCTGGTCCTGCTGCTGACCGGCGTGCACCACGTCTATGGACGCTGGCGCAAGACCTTCGAGGCAGACAAAAACACGAGGCCTGCCAGCTATTATCGCTGGTGGAACGAGGTGCCGACGGTGCTGATGATCGCTATCGTATTCCTCGTGGTTCTAAAACCGTTTTGAGTGGAGAAACATGAACGCCGTGGCGACCATCGATTGGCACGACCAGATCTTCGACGTCCTGCAGGATCACGACATCAAGCAGGTCTATCACGTGCCCGACGCCGGGCATGGAAAGCTGATCGAGGCCTGCCAGAAGTCGAACTCGATGCGCACGCTGGCGCTCACGACCGAGGAAGAGGGCATCCCGCTCGCCGCCGGTGCGTGGCTGGGCGGCCAGCGCTCGGTGCTGCTGATGCAGAGCTCGGGTGTCGGCAACACCATCAACCTGATGGGCCTCACCAAGACGCTCCGATTTCCGTTCCTGACGCTGATCACGATGCGCGGCGAGCCGGGCGAGTTCAATTCGTGGCAGTATCCGATGGGTCAGGGCACGCCCAAGGTGCTCGAGGCGATGGGTGTGCTGGTCATGTCGGTCGACAAGGCCGACGCCGTGAAGGAGACCGTCGATCATGCCGCGCGTTCGGCCTTCAACGGCGGCCAGGCGGTCGCCGTACTGCTGCGCCAGAAGCTGATCGGCATCAAGACATTCGGGAAGAAGTAGCATGAGTTCCAAGATTTCCGGGGCCACGCTCCAGCGCCGCCCGCTGGTGAAGAAGATCCTCGAGGGCGCCGATGGCAACCTGCTGGTGGTTGCAGGCCTCGGCTCCTCGAACTGGGACATCACAAACGCCGGCGACCGTCCGCTCAACATGCCGCTGTGGGGTGCGATGGGCGGCACAGTGCCGATGGGCCTCGGCCTCGCGCTGGCCCAGCCGACCAAGCGTGTGCTGGTGATCACCGGTGATGCCGACCTGATGATGACGTTGAGCGCGCTCGCTACCGTTGCCGCGCAGCAGCCCGACAATCTCGCGATCTGCGTGCTCGACAACGAGAAGTTCGGTGAGACCGGCAATCAGGCCAGCCACACCAGCCCGCGCAACAACGGCCCGACCGGATCAGGCGCCGGCACCGATCTCGCCATGATCGCCAAGGGCTGCGGCATCGCCGATACCGGCACCGTGACCGAGCAGGGTGATGTCGCCCAGCTCGTCAAGGATCTCCGCGCCAAGAAGGGCCCGGTGTTCAGGCTGGTGAAGGTGATGGTCGAGAAACTCGAGTTCGTGATGCCGCCGCAGGATGGCGCCCATCTCAAAGACCGCTTCCGCCAGGCCCTGCTGGGCCGCCCCTGAGGGCCGGAGAATGAGAGCAAGACCATGACCGACTACGGCCCATTTCCCCTGATCGACCTTGCCGGCAGCCCGCACGAACGCGGCCGCACGCACGGCAAGGCCGCGGCCGACCGGCTGAAGCGCGGCGCCAAGATGTATGCCGAGTCGCTGCTCAAGAGCGGGGTCGAGTGGAAGGAGCTGGAGCGGCGCGCCGAAGCCATGGTGCCGGGGATCGATCATTTCGATCCGGCCTATGTCGAGGAGATGCGCGGCATCGCCGAGGGCGCGGGTGAGCCATTCGCCGCGGTGATGCTGATGAATGCCCGCACCGAGATGGTGGCGGCAGCGCGACGGCAGAAGGCGGCCCAGCACTTTCCCGACGGTTGCACGGCAGCACTTGCGCTGCCAGAGGCGAGCGCCGACGGCGTGCTGCTGCATGGCCAGAACTGGGATTGGCGCGCCGAGTGTGCCGAGACGGGCGTGGTGCTGCGTATCCGCCGCGATGACGGGCCCGACATCCTGACCTTCACCGAAGCCGGCGGTCTTGCCCGCTCCGGTCTCAATTCGGCCGGCATCGGCCTCACCGCCAACGCGCTGGAATGCGACCGCGACTACCAGCGCGGCGCCGGCGTGCCGCTGCCCTTCATCCGGCGCAAGGTGCTGGAGGCGGCCCATCTCGCGCAGGCGGTCCAGACGATCGTCTCGACGCCCAAGCCCGGCTCCAACCACATGGCGGTGAGCCATGCGACGACTGACGGCGGCGGCGAGGCCTTCGGCTTCGAATGCGCGCCCGACGACACATTCTGGCTGGCGCCCGAGCGCGGTCTCTACGTCCATGCCAATCACTGGATCGCCGAGTCGGCGCGCGCCAAGGTCAAGGACACCGGGCTCGCCGAGACGCCGTGCTCGATCTATCGCGACAAGCGCGTGCGCGATCAGCTCGGGCAAAAATTGGTTCTTGGGCGCGGCAAGCTTACGCTCGAGGATTTCCGCGCCGCCTTTTTCGACGACTGGAATGCACCCTGGTCGGTGTGCCGGCCGCCGCGACTCAACACGCGCGGCGTCATGACGGCCACGACGGCGATGATCCTGATGCGTCCCGGCGAAGGTCATCTCGAAGCTTGCCCGATGCCGTCCCTCAACAAGCAGTTCACGACCTATTCGCTCACGCCCGATCGCACTGCGCAGAAGCAGGCCGCAGAATAAAGCCTGGGAGGGCTTCTCAATGACCCAATCGCCGGAATTCCGTGGCCGCATCTACAACGACATCACCGAAACAGTCGGCGCCACGCCGCTGGTCCGGCTGAACCGGATCCCCAAGCGCGACGGCATCAAGGCCGAGATCCTGGCCAAGCTCGAATTCTTCAACCCGCTCGCCTCGGTGAAGGATCGCATCGGTCTCGCCATGATCGATGCGGCCGAGAAAACCGGCAAGATCGTGCCGGGCGTCAGCACGCTGATCGAGCCGACATCGGGCAACACCGGCATCGGCCTCGCTTTCGTGGCCGCGGCGCGCGGCTATCAGATCATCCTCACCATGCCCGATTCGATGTCCGTCGAGCGGCGCAAGATGCTGGCGATCCTGGGCGCCAAACTCGAACTCACGCCGCGCGAAAAGGGCATCAAGGGCGCTATCGCGCGGGCCGAGGAGCTGCTGAAGGAAATTCCCAACAGCTTCATGCCGCAGCAGTTCCAGAACCCTGCCAATCCCGCGGTCCACCAGCGCACGACGGCCGAGGAAATCTGGAAGGACACTGGCGGCAAGTTCGACTACTTCGTGGCCGGCGTCGGCACCGGCGGCACCATCACCGGTGTGGGCCAGGCGCTGAAGCCGCGCCTGCCCGGGCTCAAGGTCGTGGCGGTCGAGCCCTCGGCCAGCCAGGTGCTGGCCGGTGGCACGCATTCGCCGCATCCCATCCAGGGCATCGGTGCAGGTATCATTCCCGACATTCTCGATCGCTCGGTGATCGACGAAATCATCGCCATCGACAACGACGCGGCCTTCAAGACGGCGCGCGACATGGCGGCGCTGGAGGGTATTCCCGTCGGCATCTCCTCCGGTGCAGCCGTTGCTGCCGCGCTAAAGATCGGCGCCCGGCCGGAAGCTGCCGGCAAGCGCATCGTGGTGATCATCCCGTCGTTCGCCGAGCGCTACGTCAGCACGCCCCTCTTCGATGGTCTCTGAGGTCGACGGTCTCTGATCAGCCGGGATACCACGCCGGTTTGCGCTTCTCGCGGAAGCTGGCGAGGCCTTCCGCCGCTTCTGGCTGCTGGCGGGCGCGGGCGTGCTCGTCGATCAGGTCGCGCAATTCGCCGTCGTCGACGAACGAGCGGGCCGACGCCATGGTCCTGAGCTTGGTCGCGGTCGTGGCGCCGGGTGCGTTCATCAGCACTGAATCGACGATCTTGTTCCCGGCCTCCTCGAGGCCGTCGGTCGCGCAGACCTCGTGCACTAGGCCCAGGCGCCGCGCTTCGTGGGCGCCGAAGCGCTCGCCGGTAAGCGCATAGCGCCTGACCTGGCGCACGCCCATGGCCTGGCAGAGCTGCGGCAGGATGATGCCTGCCATCAGGCCCCAGCGCGTCTCGGCGATGGAGAAGATAGCGTCTTCGCTCGCCACCACGACATCGCAAGCGGCCGCAATGCCGGTGCCGCCACCAAAGCAGCCGCCTTGGACCAGGGCCAGCGTCGGCACCGGACAGGTGTCGAGCCGGCGCACGGCCTCGGCCGTGAGCCGGCTCACCTTCTCGTTCTCGGCCGGCGATTGTTTGGACACGCCGGTGATCCACGCCAGATCGGCGCCGGCCTGGAAGTGGCGGCCGTTGCCGCGCAGCACGACAAGGCGCAGGTCCGCTTCGCTGCCGAGCGCATCCATTGCATCGTGCAGGCCCTGGATCAGATCGCCGTTGTAGGCGTTGTTCACCTTCGGCCGGTTGAGCGTGACCGTCGCCACGCCGCGCGCGTCGACTGTCCATAGAACGGTGTCGTTGCTCACGTCAGTCGGCCTTCAGGTAGCTGTCCTTGAGCGCGATCTTGCCGTCCTTCACCTCGTAGAGATCGATGCCGTAGCGGTCGAAGGACTTGCCGGCATGGTCGATGCCGGTGACGCGGAAGGTGCCGAACAATTTATCGCCGGCGCGGTGAATGCGCGCCTCGGAGTAGCGCGCCTCGCGGTGCGCCCTGGACTTGTCGGCGAAGTAGGCGCGCAGGTCGTCCTTGCCCTTGAGCACGCGGCCGGCCGGCGCGCCGCCTGAATAGAGGCGCCATTCGAAGTCGTCGGTGACGCAGGCCGCGATCTCGTCGGCATCGGCCTTGTTGAAGGCCTTGCCGAAGCGGCGGAACAGGTCGTCGATGGCGTCAGGCATGGTGTCCTCCCTGGTTGCTGGCAGTAGACCATATTTCCCGTTCATATCTCCCGCTCAAATCTCCCAGGGCGGCGGCGTGAATTTCTCGATGAGGAAGTTCACGAACGCCGGGACCTTGGGCGCGAGATGCCGGCGATGCGGATAGACGGCGTGGATGGCGACCGGATCATCGGCCGAGAAGTCGCCCAGCAGCGGCACCAGCGCGCCGTCGCGAATCGCCTGCGCCATGGTGAGCCGCGTCAGGCGCACGATGCCGATGCCCTGCAGGGCGAGCTGCATCTGCATTTCGCCCTCGCTGATGGCGACCCGGCCCGCGACCTCGATCTCGCGAACGTCACCCCCTCCTGGGCCATCCATGCGGAACTGCCAGCGGTTGAGGTAGGCCCGCTCACGCGAGACGATGCAGTTGTGCCGTGCCAGGTCCTCGGGCCGGCGCGGCGTGCCGTGGCGGGCGAGGTAGGAGGGTGCGGCGCAGATCAGGCGTTTGTCCTCGCCGATCTTGCGCGCCATGAAGCTGGTGTCGGCCAGCCGCCCGATGCGGATGGCGATGTCGACGCCCTCCTCGACCATGTCGACGACGCGATCGGTCGGCAGCAGCTCGAGCTCGACCAGCGGATGGCGCGCCATGAACTCCAGGATCACCGGGGCGAGCTGGTGGGTCGAAAAGGCGAGGGAGGTCGTGACGCGGAGCAGGCCGTGCGGCGTGTCGCGCTGGCCGGTGATCTGGTCCTCGATGGTCTCGATGTCGCTCACGATGCGCCGGGCGGCGGCGTAGAACACCTCGCCCTCGGCGGTGAGGTGCAGCGCCCGGGTCGTGCGCTGCAGCAGGCGGACACCCAGCCGCGTCTCCAGCCGGGTGATCAGCTTGCTGACGGCCGAGGGCGAGAGCCCGAGCCCGCCGGCGGCGGCCGAAAAGCCCTTGGCCTCGACGACCCGCACAAAGGCCGCCATTTCGCGGGCGTGATCGATCATTGCTGTATTAGTGAATTATATTCATCAGTGTTCGTCAATATGGTCCGATTAAAGATCCGACAGAGAGGAATTATGTTCATTGCAACCTCAAGGAGATAGTCATGTTCACGACCCCGTATCGCTCGACACCCGAATATCAGGCCTACATCGCGCGGGCCCATCGTCTGCGGGCGGCGGCCGTCGCCGGCCTGTTCCGCGATCTCGGCCGCTGGATTTCGAACAGCTTCCACGCCGGTTGGATTTCCGCCGCGGCACGCTAAACAGGCCGCATGATCGCACCTTGGGGGCACTACGCCCGCTACAACCGGCTGGCCAACGAGAGGCTCTACGAGGCCTGCGCCGCGCTCTCGGATGAGGAGCGCCGGCGCGACCTCGGGGCGTTCTTCAAGAGCGTCCACGGCACGCTCAACCATCTACTGCTGGGCGACCGCATCTGGATGACTCGCTTCGAAGGCGGCAGCCATCCCTCGACCGACCTCGGTGCCATCCTGCACGACGATTTTGCCACTCTGCGCGCGGCGCGGGCGGCTATGGACGCCCGCATCGAGAGGTTTGCGGCAGACCTGCCGCGCGACGTCGCGGCAGGCACGATCCGCTACCTCAACAATGCCGGCCTCGTGTCAGAGGACCCGCTCGACGTCCTGCTGCCGCACTTCTTCAATCACCAGACCCATCACCGCGCCCAGATCCACACACTGCTGTCGCAGCTCGGCCGTGATCCGCCGGCGCTCGACCTGCACCGCGTGCTCAGGCCGAATCCGGCTTGAACTCGGGCTTGATCTCCTGTTTGCGCCACTTGAAGCGCAGCTCCGACAGGCCGGTCGTGATCACGTAGAACACCGGCGTGAAGATCAAGCCGAAGAGGGTGACGCCCAGCATGCCGGCGAACACTGCGGTGCCCAGGGACTGGCGCATCTCGGCGCCGGCGCCCTCGCTGATGACCAGCGGCACCACGCCCAGGATGAAGGCGAGCGAGGTCATCAGGATGGGGCGCAGCCGCGTCTTGGCAGCGGTCACCGCCGCGTCGTAGCGGTTCATGCCCTGCTCGTGCGCCTGCTTGGCGAACTCCACGATCAGGATGGCGTTCTTGGCCGCGAGGCCCACCAGCACCACCAGGCCGATCTCGACCAGGACGTTGCGATCGAGCCCGCGGATGTTGACGCCGATCATGGCGGCCAGGATGCACATCGGCACGATCAGGATGACCGCGAGCGGCAACAGCCAGCTCTCGTAGAGCGCCGCCAGCAGCAGGAAGACGAACAGCACGGCAAGGCCGAAGGCCAGGATTGCGGTGTTGCCCGCGAGCTTCTCCTGCAAGGCGATCTCGGTCCATTCGAAGCCGAAGCCCGAGGGCAGAACCTTGGCGGCCAGCGCCTCCATGGTGGCGATGCCCTGGCCCGAGGAGTAGCCGCGCTGCAGCGCCACCTGCACTTCGGCGGCGGGATAGAGGTTGTAGCGCGCGACACGGTAGGGGCCGGTGGTGTCGCGGAAGGTGGCGACGGCGCCGATCGGCACCATCTCGCCGCTGGCGCTGCGTGTCTTGAGATTCTCCACGTCACGCAGGGTCAGGCGGTAGGGATTGTCGGCCTGCGCGGTCACGCGATAGGTGCGACCGAGGATGTTGAAGTCGTTGACGAAGGCCGAGCCCATGTAGACCGAGAGCGTCTCGAACACGCGCGCGATCGGGACGCCGAGCTGCTCGGCCTTGGTGCGGTCGATGTCGGCCCAGATCTGCGGCGTGCGCGTGCTGAACAGCGTGAAGGCCTGGGTAAGGCCGGGCGCCTGTCCGGCAGCACCAGCCAGCGCCCAGGTGGCGCCTTCGAGCGCCCGCAGGCCGCGCGCGGCGCGGTCCTGGACATAGCCCTTGAGGCCGCCACCGGTGCCGATGCCCGGCACCGATGGCGGCTCGAGCACGAACACGAAGGCCTCGCGCAGCCCGAACATGCGGCCGCGCAGGTCGGCCAGGATCATGTCCTTGGTGATGCCGGGCCGGTCCTTGAACGGCTTCAGGGTGACGAAGACCACGCCGGTGTTGGGCGCGTTGGTGAAGGTGGCGCCGTCGAGGCCGACGAAGGCCACCGCGTCCTTGACGCCGGGCCGTGAGGCGATGATGTCGGTCGCTTGGCGGATCAGGGCGTCGGTGCGCTCCAGCGTGGAGCCGGCCGGCAGCTGCATGGCGGCGATCAGGTAGGAGCGGTCGAGCTGCGGCACCAGGCCGGTCGGCGTCGAGGCCAGCCGGTTCTCGGTGAGTGCCAGCAGGCCGGCATAGATCGCCAGCATGATGAAGCTCATGCGGATCAGCCGGGCGGTCGCGCGGCCGTAGAAGTTCGACAGCCCTTCGAAGCCGCGGTTGAAGTGGCCGAAGAACCAGTTGACCGGCACCATCAGCCTGTCCATCACGCCGGGCTTGGCCTTCTCGACGTGCGACAGCGCGTGGGTCTTGAGCAGGAGTGCCGCCATGGCCGGCGACAGCGTCAGCGACACGAAGGCCGAGATCGCCGTCGAGGCCGCGATGGTGATGGCGAACTGCTTGTAGAAGGTGCCCTGCAGGCCGGTGATGAAGGCGGTCGGCAGGAACACCGCGATCAGCACCAGCGAGATGGCGATCAGCGCGCCGCCGACCTCGTCCATGGTCTTGTGCGCGGCTTCCTTGGGCGACATGCCCTGCGTCAAGTAGCGCTCGACGTTCTCGACCACGACGATGGCGTCGTCGACCACGATGCCGATCGCCAGCACCAGGCCGAACAGCGACAGGGTGTTGAACGAGATGCCGACGGCGGACATGACCGCGAACGAGCCGATCAGCGAGACTGGGATGGCGAGGATGGGGATGATCGCCGCCCGCCAGGTCTGCAGGAACAGGATCACCACGATCACGACCAGGATCAACGCCTCGAACAGCGTATGGACCACCGCGTCGACCGAGGCCTGGATGAACTCCGTGGGATTGTAGACGATGGAATAATCGATGCCGCTCGGGAAATTCTTCTTTAGCTGCTCCATCTGGGCGACGATCGCGTCGGAGGTCGCCAGCGCGTTCGAGCCGGGCCGCTGGAAGATGCCGAGTGCGGTGGCGTTCTTGTTGTTCAGGTAGGCGTTCAGCGTGTAGTCCTGCGCGCCCAGCTCGACCCGCGCCACGTCGCGCAGGCGGGTGACCGACCCGCCGGGCTCGGCGCGGATGACGATATTCTCGAATTCCTCGGGCGAGCTCAGGCGGCCCAGCGTCTGGACCGAGAGGGTGAAGGCACCAGGCGATATGGCGGGCGCTTGGTTGATGGCGCCGGCCGCCACCTGCAGGTTGGCGGCACGCAGTGCCAGCACGACCTCGCCGCCGGTCAGGTTGCGCGCGGCGACCCGCGCCGGATCGAGCCAGACCCGCATCGAATAATCGCGCGCGCCGAACACCAGCACGTTGCCGACGCCGTCGACGCGGGCCAGCACGTCCTTCACGTAGAGCGTGGCGTAGTTCGAGATGTACTGCTGGTCGCGCGTGCCGTCGGGCGAGATCATGTGCACGACCATCATCAGGTCGGGCGAGGCCTTGCGCACCACGATGCCGAGCCGCTGCACGTCCTCGGGCAGGCGCGGCTGGGCGACCGCGACGCGGTTCTGCACCAGCACCTGGGCCTGGTCGATGTCGACGCCGGGCTTGAAGACGACGTTGATCGACAGCCGGCCGTCGCCGGTCGACTGCGAGTTGATATAGAGCATGTCGTCGACGCCGTTGATCTCCTGCTCGAGCGGCGTGGCGACTGTTTCAGCGATGACCTCGGCCGAGGCGCCGGGGTAGGTCGCGGTCACGTTGACAGTGGGCGGCGCGATCTCGGGATATTCCGCCACCGGCAGCGAGCGCTGCGCGATGAAGCCCACGATCAGGATGATGACCGACAGGACCGAGGCAAAGATCGGCCGGTCGATGAAGAAGTGCGAAAGGCGGATCATCGTCTAGCGTGCCTTGGCGACGATTTCGCCCTTCTGCGGCACCACCTTGGCACCCGGTCTCACCATCGGATTGGCGAGCCCGTCGAGCACCACCTTGTCGGTGGGCGCCAGGCCGCTGCGCACCACGCGCAGCCCGTCGACCAGCGGCCCGAGCACGACCGGCTTGGCCTGCACGACGTTTTCGGGTCCGACAGTGAACACGATCTTGCGCGCCTGATCCGAAATCACCGCCGAATCGGGGATCAGCAGGGCATCGTATTCGCCACCGTAGAGCTGCAGGCGGGCGAAGATGCCGGGCGCCAGGAGCTGGTCCTTGTTCTCGACCAGGGCGCGGGCGCGAATGGTGCCGGAGCGCGCCGTCATCGAGTTGTCGACGAAGTCGAGCTTGCCGGTGCGCGACCAGTCGGTCTCGTCGGCGAGGCGGATGCGGACCGGATTGGCCTCGCGCGAGGAGGCGAGTGCGCCCGACAGGAAGAGGCGCGTATAGCGGATGTAGTCGGCCTCCGAGACGTCGAAGACGATGCGGATCGGGTCGAGCGTGACGATCGTGGCGAGCAGCGTGGCGCCGGTCTGGCCGCCCGAGATCAGGTTGCCGGCATCGACCTTGCGATCGGAGATACGGCCGGCGATGGGGGCACGCACTTCGGTCCACTCGAGATTGAGCTGGGCATTGCGCAGCGCCGCCTCGGCGGACTTGAGCTGGGCGCGGGCGACGGCAAGGTTTGCCTTGCGCGAGTCGTTCTCCGCCTCGGTGATGGTGCGCGAGGAGATCAGCGACGCGCCACGGCTGACCTGCAGCTCGGCCAGCTCGACCTGCGCCTTGTTGCGGGCGACATCGGCGTCGGCAACGTCGACGGCGATCTCATAGGGCCGCTTGTCGATGGTAAACAGCGGGTCGCCGACCTTGACGACCTGGCCGTCGCGGAATTCGACCTTGTCGATGAAGCCCGAGACGCGGGCGCGGACTTCGACCGAGGCCAGCGCCTCGAAGCGGCCTGACGATTCATCCCACTGGGTGACGCGCTTGGCGATCGGCTCGGCGACGCCGACCGGCATGGCCGGTGGACCGCCCTGGGCCATCGCCGCCGGCGCGGCAAAGGCAAGGGTGGCGATGAAAGGCGCGAGTTGGCGAAAAATGGACAAAGAAAATCCCCCGCGACTTACTCTGCGTCGCTCTTGCAGATGTGGTTCCGCCACGGGCCGGTGTCAATTGGGCTATCGCTGCGTTCGATTATTGCCGGAGCCACCGAGAATGGCGCAATCGATGGGCCACCACTGGTAGTGATCGCGACAGATGCTCACAATGTGCCTCATGGTTAGGCACGCTAGCATTGCCGTCATCGTCAACCCCGCTGCTCACAAGGGCGGCGCGTCGCGGCGTTGGCCCGCGATCGAGGCTGAACTCGCCCGCCGACTCGGCGGCTTCACGCCGCGTTTCACGACAGCGCCGGGCCACGCGACCGAACTGGCGCGGGCGGCGGTAGCCGAGGGCGCGCGCCGGATCGTGGCCGTGGGCGGTGATGGCACGGTCAACGAGACATTGAACGGCCTGCTCGATACCTCGGGGCGTCTCGTTGCGCCCGACACGGTGCTCTGCCCGGTGCCTGCCGGCACGGCCAACGAACTCTGCCGCGCGCTCGGCCATCTGGAACACCCAATGCGCGCCTACGACGCGGCGGCCGGCGCCGGCACCCGGGCGGTCGACCTGCTGCGCGTGCGCTGCGTCGATCTCGCCGGACGGCCGGTCGATCGCTTCGGCTATCTCATCGTGTCGCTGGGCGCGGCGGCCACCATCAGCTACCGCACCTCGCGCTCGCGGTGGCTGAAGAAGCTGGGCGAGGTCGCCTATCTGCTGATGACGCCGGTCGTGACCCTGGGCTACCGCCATCGCGACATCGCCATCACCATCGATGGCAGGGCCGATGGCACGCGGCGGCTGTTCACCGCCCTGGTCGCCAATACCGAGAATGGCGGCGGCGGCATGAAACTGATGCCGGGGGCCAAGTTCGACGACGGCGTGCTCGATCTGATCGAGATGGGCGACATCTCGCGGCTGGATATGCTGTTGGGTGTCATGCCCAAACTCTACAGCGGTGCCCATGTCCACCATCCAAAGGTGCGGCTGAGCCAGGGTGCGTCCTTCCGCTTCGAGTCCGAGGTCGAGACCCTGGTCGATCTCGATGGCGAAACGGTGGGCCGCCTGCCGCTCGAGGTCTCGGTGCTGCCGCGCGCCTTTTCCGTGGGCGTTGCCGGCGCCTAACCCGACGCCGCCCAGCCGCGCATCACCTTCTCCGTCGCGGCATTCCTCGGGAAGAAACTCTCGATGCGAAGTTCCTGCAGGGTGATGTCCTGCGGCGTGCCCAGGGTTGCGATGGTGGTGAAGAGCTCGAGAGAAACACTGTCCTTGCAGAAATGCATGGGCAAGATCGGTCCCGTGCCCGCTTCCGTGGTAGGTGCCTTCAGGACTGTTCGCACGCCTTCGTAGGCCAGCAATCGCTCGAGCAAGGCCGCAGTCTCTGGCTGGCCGTCGGCGGCGGCATCGGCCTCGACGCTGCGGATGAAATAGCGGACGACATCGGCCCAGTTGATCAGGAACGGCCGCAGGATATCGGGCCCGACCAGGGCGTCGGCGAGGTTGATCTTCGTGTCGGGCGCAAGCGGGCCCACCAGGAACTCCACCAATCGCACGGCGCCGGCGTTGGCCTTGAGCAGGTTCCAGTGCCGGTCGACGGCAACGGCGGGGAAGGGTTCCTGCTGACCCATGATGTAGTCGAGGGCGTGACGAACTTCGGCGAGTTCCGGCGCACCAAAATCGGTTTCCTGCCAGACGGGCGCGAAGCCGGCGGCGAGCAGCATCGCATTGTGCTGTCGCAGCGGCACGTCGAGCGTGGCGGCAAGCCGGAGGACCATGTCGCGGCTGGGTGCGGCACGTCCCAATTCGAGGAAGCTCAGATGACGCTGCGAGATGTCGGCCCGGCCCGCAAGATCGAGCTGCGACAGGCCACGCCGCCGGCGCCAGTCACGAAGCGTAGCGGCGAAACCACTCTCTCTCGCCATGTGTACCTGCCAAGTAGTTGCGGCAACGATGCCGATCGCGAAGATGACATATTGCGTTCAGCAACGACAGGAGACGGCAGTGGGCGAGTGGCTTGGAGTACTGATCGCCATCGTCTCGAGCTGCCTTGGTGGAACGGCGGCGGCAGTAACGCGCTATCTCGTGGGCAACGCCGATCCGCTGACCCTCGCCATCCTGCGCTGGGGTATCGGGTTTCTCTGTGTGCTGCCGATCGCACTTATTCTGCGTGTGCGCTGGCCGGGGCGCGGCGACTTGCTGCCCGTTGCGGCCCTTGGGATCTGCTTCTTCGGCCTGTTCTTCATCCTCTACAACATCGCCATCGGCTACGCGACGGCGGCCCGGGCGAGCCTGGCACTGTCGACCTTGCCGCTGCAGACCATGGTGGTGGGCGCGCTGCTGGGCATCGAGCGGCTGACCGCGCGCAAGGTCACGGGCGTCTGCATTGCCGTCTTCGGCGTCGTCGCCGCCCTCGCCGTGGGTCTTTCCGCCGCACCGCCCGACGCCTGGTACGGCGAATTGATCATGAACGGCGCCGTGCTGTGCATGGCCTTCTACAATGTCTGGTCGCGCCCTTTCATCCAGAGGTCGAGCGCCCTGGGTTTTCTGGCGGTCGGCATGGGCAGCGGTGCGGCAGTGCTGGTGGCCGCGGGCGTTCTCACTGGCCGCATCGCCGTGCTTGGCAGCTTCGGGGCGCCGCAGTGGATTGCCGGCATCTATCTCGGCGTCGCTGGTGGCGCACTCGCCTTCATTCTCTGGGTCATGGCCCTGCAGCGGGCCTCGCCCACCCGCGTGGCCAACACCATGACCGTCAATCCCATCGCCGCCGCCCTGCTGGCGAGCCAACTCGTGGGCGAGCCGATCACGCTCAATCTGGTGATCGGGCTCATCGCCGTCTTCGCCGGAATCTGGATTGCGACGACCGAGCCGAAGGCCGCGCCTACGTCTGCCTAATGGCGGAAGTGGCGCATGCCAGTGAAGACCATGGCGAGGCCAGCGTTGTCCGCGGCCTCGATCACTTCCTTGTCGCGCATCGAACCGCCGGGCTGGATGATCGCGGTGGCGCCCGCTTCGGACGCGGCCAGCAGGCCATCGGCGAAGGGGAAGAAGGCATCCGACGCCACGACGGAGCCAATGGCCGGGCTTTGCGCCAGCTTGGCGATCTCGCCCGATTCGGCGGCACGCATGGCGGCGATGCGTGAGGAATCGCGGCGGTTCATCTGGCCCGCGCCCACGCCCACCGTGCCGCCGTCCTTGGCATAGACGATGGCGTTCGACTTCACGTGCTTGGCGACGGTGAAGGCGAACAGCAGGTCGTCGAGTTCCTGGGCGGTCGGCGCGCGCTTGGTCACGATCTTGAAGTCGCTCTTTTGCAGATGGCCGTTGTCGCGCGTCTGCAGGAGATAGCCGCCTGCCACGCTCTTGATCGTCATGCCGGCGCTCGCCGGATCGGGCAGCGTGCCGGCCAGCAGCACGCGTACGTCCTTGCGGCGTGCCAGGATCTCTAGCGCCTCGGGCGTGGCGTCGGGCGCGATCACGACTTCGAGGAAGCGCTTGGCGAGATCAGTCGCCGTCACCGCTTCGAGCGTGCGGTTCAACGCCACGATGCCGCCGTAGATCGAGACGGGATCGCAGGCATAGGCTTTTAGATAGGCCGCGTGCTGGTCCTTGCCGATGGCAACGCCGCAGGGATTGGCATGCTTCACGACGACGACGGCCGGCTCGCTGAACTCTGCCACGCACTCGTAGGCCGCGTCGGTGTCGCCGATGTTGTTGTAGGAGAGCTCTTTGCCCTGGACCATGCGTGCCGTGGCGACACCTGGCCGCTTGCTGCCGTCGGAATAGAAGGCGGCCTTCTGGTGAGGGTTCTCGCCGTAGCGGAGCGTCTGCACGCGGCTGGCCGAAACCGTGAGCCGTTCGGGGAAAGCCTCGCCCGCCTGCCCGGAGAACCAGTTGGCGATCGCCGAATCGTAGGACGCCGTGCGGCTGAAAGCCTTGGCGGCGAGCTTGAGCCGCAGCGCCAGTGTCGTGGCGCCTTTGTTTGCGGCGAGCTCGGCGGTCACGGCGGCATAGTCGGCGGGATCGACCACGATGGTCACGAAATCATGGTTCTTGGCCGAGGCGCGGATCAGCGCCGGGCCGCCGATGTCGATGTTCTCGACACAGGTCGGGAAATCCGCGCCGCGCGCAACCGTGGCCTCGAACGGATAGAGATTCACCACGACCAGATCGATGCCGGTGATCTTGTGATCGGCCATCGCCTTGACGTGCCCGGCGTCGGTGCGCCGAGCCAGGATGCCGCCATGGATCGCGGGCTGCAGGGTTTTTACCCGCCCATCCATGATCTCGGGAAAGCCGGTGTGGTCGCTCACCTCGACGACCCTGAGACCAGCGTCGCGCAGCGACTTGGCCGAGCCGCCGGTCGACAGGATCTCCACCCCATGGGCCGCCAGCGCCTGGCCGAGCTCGATCAGCCCCGATTTGTCGGAAACGGAGATCAGCGCGCGCTGGATGAGGGCAAGATCGGGGGTGGGCGAAGGGACGTACGAAGGGGAGGCGGCCATGGCGGGTCTTTTAGCCCGCAGGGCGGTGGGATGTAAGGCGGCGCTTTTACGCGTCGGCCCCCTCCAGAACGCGGACCTTGAAGCCGTCTGACTGCAGGGCGGCCAGCAGCTCGCCGACATGGGCGCGGTCGCGGGTTTCGACCGTGACATCGAGCTCGGTGGCCTTGGCGACCACGCCGAACAGCCGCTGGTGCAGCACTTCCACGATGTTGCCGCCGGCGCCCCCGATCAGGCCGGCGACCCGGGCGAGCTGGCCCGGCGCATCGCCGATCATGAGCCGCAGCCGCACGATCCGGCCGTCGCGCACCAGGCCGCGCAGCAGGACCGACGCTAGCAGGCGAGTGTCGATGTTGCCGCCGCAGAGCACGAGGCCGACCTTGCGGCCGGTGAAATGCTGAGGGTAGGCGAGAAGGGCCGCCAGGCCGGCCGCGCCGGCACCTTCGGCCACTGTCTTCTCGACCTCCAGGAAGAGGGCGATGGCGCGCTCGATTGCCACCTCGTCGACGCTGAGGACGCGGTCGAGCAGGGCGCGGGCGATCGTGAGTGGGGTCTGGCCGATGTCGCGCACTGCGATGCCCTCGGCGATGGTGTCGCCGCCCACCGTGACCTGTTCGCCAGCGAGAAGCTGGCGCATCGCCGAGTAGCCCTCCGATTCGACGCCGATCACTTTCAGGTCGGGTTTGAGGCCGCGCGCCGCCACGGCGCAGCCGGCAACCATGCCGCCACCGCCCACCGGGATCACCAGTGTGTCGAGCTCGGGCACATCCTGCATCATTTCGAGCGCGATCGTGCCCTGGCCCGCGATCACACGGGGATCGTCGTAAGGATGCACGAACACCAGTTTCTCGGCGGCGGCCACGCGATGGGCCTCGACCGCGGCCTCGGCCAGGGTGTTGCCCATCAGCACGATGCGCGCGCCATGGTCGCGCGTGTGCTTCACCTTGGTGTTGGGCGTGAAGGACGGCATGACGATGGTGGCGGGAATGCCGAGGCGGCCAGCGTGATAGGCGACGCCCTGGGCATGGTTGCCGGCCGACATGGCGATGACGCCGCGCTTGCGTTCCTCGTCGGTGAGCTGCAGCAGCGTGTTGAGTGCGCCGCGCTCCTTGAACGAGGCGGTGAACTGCAGGTTCTCGAACTTGATCCAGATGTCGGCATTGGCGATGCGCGACAGGGTCTCGCTGCGCAGGCAGGGCGTATGGACGACGGCGCCGGCGATGCGCGCGGCGGCGGCCCGCACATCGGCCAGGGAAACAGGAAGGCTTTCGACGCACATCGTTCTGGTCATATCCGGGGCCTCGTGGCGTGGCTAGCCAACTCTCGTCATGCGGCCGGATAGCCGTCGCGACACAGCGTCTGGAGCTGCGCCAGGGGGATCGAGTCGATGTCGAGGGCCGAGAGAAGATCGTTCTCGGCGCTAAGGTCGCGGCCATACATCGCCGAGAAGATCTTTACGCCGGCTTCGTGCAGCGGGGCAGGATGGCCCGCGAGGCGACCGAGCTTCACGGTCGGGACAAGACCGAAGGGCACATCCTCGGTGACATAGCGGCTGTCGGCCGTGGTCGGACCGGCGCCACCCTTGCCGATACCATGCATCGCCTGGTGCATCTGCGAGGCCGAACCGTACGGCACGCCGACCGACAAATGGAGATGCTGGAAGATCGTGCGGACTTCGAGGCCGAGGGCCGCCGCGATGGCGAGACGCTCGCGGTCGAGATCTTCGAGCAGGCGGCCGACATTGGGCGTCACGTTCTCGGCCTGGCCCCATGTCTCGCCACGCTCCATGCGCGTCATGTTGGCGAGCGCGATGCCCATATGGATCGTCGGATTGAGATTGCTCAAGGCGATTGCGAGCAAGCTTTGCCGATCGACGAAGCGGTCGCCGAACAGTGCCCGGCAGGTGGCGAGACCCTCCGCGCTGCGCGCTGAAGGCACGGTGGCGAGGTCGACCGTCTGGCGCACGGTGTTCACCTGTATTTTGGCGGGACCGGTCAGGCGGCCGCTCACCAGGGTGGTGCCCCAGGCAACGATCGGTGCCGCGATTTTTCGAGCTGCCAGCAGGCGCGACAGGTAGAGCGCGCCGAACGAGGCGTGCGAGCTGACGATCACGGTTTGCGCTGCTGTCACATGCGGGGCTATCGCATCGAACACGTGCTTGTGGCCGTAGGCCGGCAGCGCGATCAGGATCACCTCGGCGCCGCTGACGAGTTCTGCCGCGCTGGCGGCAATCGCCGGCTTGAACGTCCCATCGATCGCTCCGGTGGCGACGAGCGGCTCACCCTTGGCCAAAGCTTTGGTACGTTCGCCCGACG
>JAQSDW010000111.1 GCA_029946105.1 Reyranella sp.
GCTTGAGCGCCACTTCAGGGCGGAGGATACTCCGCCCGCAGTGGCGCGCTCCAAAGAAGGCCCTCTATGATTCGTGGTCTCTATGATTGGGTGATCCGGCTCGCCGGCCACCCCCGCGCCATCCCTGCCCTGGGCGTGGTCTCGTTCCTGGAAAGCTCGTTCTTTCCCATCCCGCCCGACGTGATGCTGATCCCGATGGTGCTGGCCAACCGGGAGAAGGCCTTCCGCATCGCTCTGGTCTGCACCGTCTGTTCCGTTCTGGGCGGCCTGCTGGGCTACGCCATCGGTTACTACTTCCTCGAGACGATCGGCGAATGGGTCGTGCGGACCTACGGGCTGCAGGCGGGCCTGGAGAAGTTCCGGGTCGGCTTCCACGAGTGGGGTATCTGGATCATCCTGATCAAAGGCCTCACGCCCATTCCCTACAAGCTGGTGACCATCGCCTCGGGCGCCGCCCACTTCGATCTCTTCACATTCGTGTGGGCGTCCATCGTGACGCGTGGCATCCGCTTCTTCCTCGTGGCAGCCTTGCTGTGGAAGTTCGGCGAGCCGATCCGCAGCTTCATCGAGAAGCGGCTGACGTTGCTTACCTGGCTGTTCCTGATCGCGCTGGTCGGCGGCTTCGTCGCCTTCCGCTACCTGTTCTGAGGGACTTCATGGCCGCGTCGCAACGCCTCCCCCTTCCCAGCCTGATCGGCCTGCTGGCGGCGCTGGGCAGCACAGGAATGCTGGGCGGTGCCCTGTACTTCCAATACCTCCTCGGGCTCGCGCCCTGCGAGATGTGCCATTGGCAGCGCTGGCCGCACATCGCGTCCATTGTCGTGGGACTGCTGGCGTTCACTTCCTTCGCCCGGCCGGGCCTCGCGGCGACGTTCGCCGGGCTTGCGGTCGCGGCACTCGCCGTCACCTCGGCCATCGGCCTCATCCACGCCGGCGTCGAACTTCACTGGTGGCAGGGACCGCAGACCTGCACGGGCACCATCCCGCGCGGCCTGTCGGCGGACGAACTCAAGAAGTACCTGTTCGGCGCCAGGATGGTGCGTTGCGACGACATCGTCTGGTCGCTGTGGGGCATCTCCATGGCCGGCTGGAATGCGGTCCTGTCCGGCGTGCTCGCCTTGGCACTGGGCTTCGGTCTTGCCGGTGGTGCAGGAGTGGTCCGCAGATGAAGACCGCCGAGAACCGCAATCCCGGCGACCCGGATGCCCGCGCCTTCGTCGAGCGCACCATCCGTGTCGACCAGGCCGGCGAATTCGGCGCCGTGCGCATCTATGAAGGCCAGCTTGCCGCCCTGCGCTGGACCGGCCGCGGCCGCAGCGAGGCCAGCCGCAAGATTGCCGCCATGGCTGAGGCCGAGCGCCGCCACAACAAGGAGTTCGACCGCCTGCTGGCGGCGCGCCGGGTACGACCCACGATCCTGTCGCCGCTGTGGAGCGTGGCGGGCTTCGCGCTGGGGGCGGCCACGGCACTGATGGGCGACAAGGCTGCCATGGCCTGCACTGTCGCGGTCGAGGAGACAATCGACGAGCACTATGCCGGCCAGGCGGCGGCGCTGGGCGACGACGAGGCCGAGCTGCGCACGACCATCGAAGCGTTTCGCGCCGAGGAGATCGAGCACAAGGACGAGGCGCTGGCCTCGGGTGCCGAGCAGGCGCTGGCCTACGGGCCGCTGACCACGGCCATCAAGGCCGGCTCGAAGCTGGCGATCTGGCTGTCGACGAGGATTTGACTCTTCTGGACCGCGAGCGTCACGCTCGCGGTCCAGAAGATCAGTTCTGATCCAGTTCGCTGTCCCAATACAGGAAGTCGCGCCAGCTCGTGTGCAGGTAGCCGGGCGGGAAGGCCCGGCCGTGTTCCTGCAGCAGTTGCGTCGTCGGCTCCGCCGGCGCGCGCTGCAGGCGCATGGCGCTCTCGAACAGCAGGCGGTTGCCTTTGAGCAGGTTGCACGGGCTGCAGGCGGTGACGACGTTGCTCCAGCTCGTGCGGCCGCCGCGCGACTTGGGCACGACGTGATCGAACGTGAGTTCGTTGGTGGCGAAATCGCCGCCGCAATACTGGCAATGGAAGCGGTCGCGCAGGAAGACGTTGAACCGCGTGAAGGCCGGCCGGCGCGCCGCCGGCACGTATTCCTTGAGCGCAATGACGCTGGGCAGCCGCATCTCGAAGGACGGGCTGTGGATCTTGCGCTCGTATTCGGAGATGACACTGACGCGATCGAGGAACACCGCCTTGACGGTGTCCTGCCACGACCAGATGGACAGTGGAAAATACGAAAGCGGCCGAAAATCGGCGTTGAGCACCAGCGCATGGCAGGACTCAAGGCCCGGCGTCACGGCTAGCCCCGTGGCCGTTGGTAGGGACTACTGGGAAAGTCCATTCGGTCCAACATGCCGTGCATTGTGGCCAAGGTTTTGGGGAAACACAATATGTCGATGTAGCGGTCATCGACGTGTCCGCGAAACATAATATGATCGTCAAAGACCGAAGAGGGAGGCAGCCTTGGACACCACCATCATCACGCAGCCCGTCACGGGATTTCCTCTGCCGCCAGCCGACCTCGAGTCCCTGGGTTCCGCCACGGCCAGATCGACCGGTTGATCGCGCTGATCGAGCGGCACATCGCCGAGGGCCGTTATCCCGGCTGCCAGATCGCGCTCGCCCGTCACGGCAAGCTCGGCCTGTTCAAGAGCTTCGGCAATGCCGCGACCGGCCCGGCGCCGCGCGCCGCGGCCGACGACACGCTGTGGCTGCTCTACTCCAACACCAAGGTCGTGACCGCCGTCGCGCTGTGGGCGCTGGCCGAGCAGGGCCTGTTCTCCTTTTCCGACAAGATCTCCGACCACGTGCCGGAGTTTGCCAGGAACGCCAAGGGCAACATCACCGTGTTGCAGGTGATCACCCATCAGGCGGGCTATCCCCACGCCGTCGTCGGCCCCGATGCCTGGGCCGACCACAAGCGGCTGCGCGAGGTGGTCTGCGACTTTCCGCTCGAATGGTCGCCGGGCTCGAAGGTCCACTATCACGGGCAGAGCGCGCACTGGACGCTGGGTGTGCTGATCGAGGCCATCACCGGCAAGGATTTCCGTGACGTCATCCGCGAGACCGTCTGCGAGAGGCTGGGACTCGGAAAAGAACTCTATGTCGGCCTGCCCGAGGCGGAGTTCGGCCGGGCTGCGGACATGCATGAACCTCTTCCTGCTGGCGGCGGCTCGCGCCCGCTCGCCCACAACAACTCGGCGGCGTGGCGCAAGAGCGGTGCGCCGGGCGCCGGCGGCTATGCCACGGCCCGCGCCATGGCCGCGCTCTACCAGATGATGCTGAACGGCGGCGAGCTTGCCGGCACGCGCCTGGTCTCGCCGCGCCTGCTGCAATACGTCATCCGCAACCACACCGGCGACCGGGTCGACGAGTTCATGGGCATGCCGATGCATCGGGGCCTCGGCCCACACCTCCGCGGCACGACCGAGAACGTCCGCGGTCTCGGCGGCTTCGCCAGCCCGCGCGCCTTCGGCCATGGCGGCGTCGGCACCTCCTACTGCTGGGGCGACCCTGATTCGGGCGTGTCCTTCGCCTACATCACCAACAACCGCATCCCCGATCCCTGGCACAGCAAGCGCCTCGACCAGGTGGCGAACCTGGTGCACACGGCGATCGTATAAGCGGGCGACGAAAGAATGCTTCGAACGAGAAGACGGGTCTTAGTTTCAAAGACAGTGTCATCCCGAACGCAGTGAGGGACCTTTCCTGTGATTTGAAAGGTCGCTCACTGCGTTCGGGATGACTGCATTTTGCTACAGGCGATCGTATCGCCTCAATTCGTCATGCTGCCGCGAGTGATATCGAGATATCGAGTGGTTTGGCTTCACCGTGCTCGATACGATCGGCAATGGCGCGAATCGCCACGATCTCGGCCACCCGCCATGGCCGCGTCGCGCCATAGGCCATTGCGCCCGGAATCCGCACGATCTCGGCAATCCAGCGACCATCCGCCTCGCGTTCACATTCAATCGAAAGATTCATCGTGCTGTCCTCGATCCCAAACCCAAGATAGCAGGTTTCCAAATCGAATTGGAGCAGGGTCCTTCTAACGTCCGAGGCGCTCGCGGGCGCCGGCCTCGGAGCCGAGCGAGGCGGCGGCGACCACGAGCGCCGTCACCGACAGGACCAGGACCGCCGTGTAGTTGCCCGTGAGGTCGTGCAGCACGCCGCCGATCCAGGCGCCGAGAAAGCCGCCGACACCCGAGCCAATGGTGATCAGACCGTAGATGCGGCCGAAATGGGCGCCGCGGTAGCGCAGCGTGGCGAGGGTCGAAATCATCGGCCCGCGCGAACCCATGCTGCCACCGAACAGCAACACGTAGAGCCACAGCCACAGGTCGTCGCCAGGCCCACGCACCATCGCCAGCGCGCCGACACCGGCGATCGAACAGGCATAGGCCAGCAGGGCCGCGAGGCGCCGGCCGCCGCGATCGGCGAGCCAGCTGAATCCCACCATTCCGAGCGGGGTCAGCAGGCCCGCGACCGCCAGCGCGCGCGCGGCGTACGAGCCCTCGACGCCGCGCTCCAGCAGATAGACCATCGCCTGCGGCACCAGCGAGAAGATGCCGATCGAAGTCAGCACGAACGACGAGAAGAGCGCCCAGAACGGCCAGTCGCGCACCGCTTCTCCGACGGTGGGACCGCGGTCGGCCGCAGCCCGCGCCCGCGCCAGTCCCGGCGCGCCGCGTTCGATCCGCGCCCACGGCAGGAACAGCAGCACCGGCACGAACACGGCGCTTACCGCCGCAAATACCATGTAAGCGGTCCGCCAGCCTTCTGTCGCGATCAGGTGCTGCGCCAGCGGGAACGTCGCCATCGCCCCCACGCCCGACGCCGACCAGGCGACGGCCAAGGCCACGCCCAGTCGTCGCGACGGGAACCAGCGGCCGAGCAGCGACGCACTCAGCACGCCGGAAAGCGCGGCGCCGCTGAAGCCCATGACGATCCCCAGGCCGAGATAGAGGTGCCAGAGCTCGGTGGCCTGCGACGCACTGGCCGTGGCCAGCGTCGCCGCGGTCACGCCGATGATCGTGAGAGCACGCAGACCGAAGCGGTCGACGATCCAGCCGGCGATCGGCGCCGCGATGCCGCCGACCAGCAGGGCAAAACTGTAGATCAGGGTGACCGAGCCGCGGTGGGCATCGAAAGCCTGCTGAAGGGCCGGCACGAAGACCACGAAGGTATCGCTGATCGACCGGCTCGCGATGCCCAGGGCAAAACACAGCGCCACCAGCGCCCAAGGCATGAACGATCCCATCGCCCCAACCTCGACGAGCGCCCGCGCCGGCGCAAGCCGCCTGACGGGCCGGCAGGCTTGCATTCGCCGCATGCGCGCGCCACGTTCCGCGCCGCGGAGGAACTGGTGGACGACACATTAATCATTGAACGCGGCTTCAATGGACCGAGCCTGTCGGGCAACGGGGGCTATGTCGGCGGCGTGCTGGCGAACCGGTTCACACGTGCCTTCGGCGGCGACGGCGCCGTCGAGATCACCTTGCGCGCGCCGATCCCCATCGAGACGGTGCTCCAGGTCGTCCGCGACGGCGAGGCGCTGATGCTGCGCGATGGCGACACGCTCATCTGCGAGGCGCGTGCCGGCTCGGTCGATCATCTGACGCCCCCGCCCCCGCCCGCCGACTGGTCCGACGTATTACGTCGTGGTGAGAAAGGCGGCAGCCCCGAGGACAGCGACTTCCACCGGTGCATCGTGTGCGGTCGTGGCCGTGCGGTCGGCGATGGGCTGCGCGTGTTCGGCACGCACGGGCCCGGCCCCGGCCACTCGCTCTCCTGCTATCTGCCGCATGCCCATCACGCCGACGCCGACGGCCGCATCAAGCCGGAATTCCTGTGGGGCACCCTCGATTGCCCCGGCGCCTGGGCGGCCCAGGATCCCGACGACTGGCGGCCGGCACTCACCGGCCGCATGACGGCCAAGGTTCTGGATCGTCCGAAGGTCGGCGAGCGCTGCGCCGTGGTCGGCTGGCGCCTGGGCGCCGAGGGCCGCAAGCTTTATTCGGGCACGGCGCTCTACACCGAATCGGGCCGGCTGTGCGCGATCGGCCACTGCACCTGGATCGTGCTCCGAAGCTAGCGGGCGGCTATAGGAGTAGGGATGCAAACCGCGCCGCTTCTCAAGGATCTCGTGCTGGTCGGCGGCGGCCATGCCCATGTCCATGTCCTGAAGAGCTTCGGCATGAAGCCGATGCCAGGTGTCCGCGTCACCCTGATCGGACGCGATATCGAGACGCCCTACTCCGGCATGATCCCGGGCTTCGTCGCCGGCCACTATTCCTTCGATGAATGCCACATCGACCTTGCCCGTCTTGCTGCCTGGACCGGCACGCGCCTGATCCAGGCCGAAGCGGTCGGGCTCGATCGCGTCAATCGTCGGGTGCTGCTGAAGGACCGGCCTCCCGTCTCCTACGATCTCGTGTCGCTCGATGTCGGTGCCGCCCCCAGCCTCGATGCCATCCCCGGTGCTGCCGAGCATGCAACGCCGGTGAAGCCGATCGCCGAACTCGGCCGCCGCTGGCTCGCCTTCGTCGAGCGCATGAAAGGCCGGCGCGATCCCCTGCGCATCGCCGTGATCGGCGGTGGTGCGGGCGGCGTCGAACTGGCGCTAGCGATCGACCATCGCCTGCGCACGATCGCGGCCAGCGCGAAGATCGATATAGCGCTGATCACGCGCGGCGAAATCCTGGCCGGCAGCGCCGTCTCGGCGCGCCGGGCCATGCGCGCGATCCTGGCGCGCCGTGGCATCCGCCTGGTCGAGAACACGTCGACGACAGCGATCGAACAGGGTGTCGTGCGGCTCGAAACCGGCGAGCGGCTCGAGATCGATGATACCTTCGTCGTGACCGAGGCCAGCGCCTCCGATTGGTTCGCCGGCACGGGCCTCCCGCTCGACGATCGCGGCTTCTTCGCCGTCGAGCCGACGCTGCGCTCGACCGGCGACGATCGTGTCTTCGCGGTCGGCGATTGCGCCACCGTGCTGGCGCACCCGCGGCCCAAGGCCGGCGTGTTCGCGGTGCGCCAAGGCCCGCCGCTGGCCGACAACCTGCGGCGCACGCTGCTCGGACGAGAGCCGAGGCCCTTCACGCCGCAGAGCCGGTATCTTTCGATCATCGGCACCGGCGATGGCCGCGCAGTGGCAACGCGCGGGGCCTGGTCGGTCGAGGGCGCCTGGGTGTGGCGCTGGAAGGACTACATCGACCGCAAGTGGATGCGCATGTATCGCGAGCCGCCGGCCAAGCCGATGGACATGGGCGCGCGCACAACACCGCCTGATCCGGCGCTGGCCGACGCGGAAGCCAGGCGGCTGCTGGCCGACATCGGCATGCGCTGCGGCGGCTGCGGCGCCAAGGTCGGCGCCTCGGTGCTGGAGCGGGTGCTGGCACGACTCGGCCCGTCGCCCGGCTCCGGGATCGCGATCGGCCTCGATGCACCCGACGATGCGGCGATGATCGAAGTGCCGGCCGGACAGGCGCTGGTGCAGTCGGTCGATTTCTTCCGCACCTTCCTCGACGATCCCTTCGTCTTCGGCGAGGTGGCGGCCGTCCACGCGCTGGGCGACGTCTGGGCGATGGGCGCCCGACCGCACAGCGCGCTCGCCCTTGCAGTCGTTCCCGCCGCTGCCGAGCGTCTGATGGAAGAGGATCTCTTCCAGATGCTCTCGGGCGCGCGACGCGTACTCGATCGGGCAGGGTGTGCCCTGATCGGCGGCCATTCCGGCGAAGGCCCCGAAGCAGCGCTAGGCTTTTCGGTGAACGGCCTGGTCGATCCGGCGCGCGCGCTGCGCAAGGGCGGCCTCAGGCCAGGCGACAAGCTCGTGCTCACCAAGCCCCTCGGCACCGGTGTGATCTTCGCCGCCGCCATGCGCGGCGTGGCCCATGGCACCTGGATCGCGGCAGCACTCGCCTCGATGCGCCAGCCTTCGTCCGCCGCCGCCGAAGCCCTGGTCGCGGTCAGCGCGCACGCCTGCACCGACGTCACGGGCTTCGGCCTCGCCGGCCACCTCGCGGAGATGATTCGCGCCAGCGGTGCGATCTCGGTGGATCTCCGACTCGACGCCCTGCCGGCGCTCGACGGTGCCGTCGAGTTGTTTGCGCAAGGCTTCGCCAGTTCGCTGCAGCCGGAGAACCTGCGCGCCCGTCACCTGATCGACGGCATGGAAGCTCACGCCCGCCATCCCAAGCTGGCCTTGCTGTTCGATCCGCAGACCGCCGGCGGACTGCTCGCCGCCATCCCATCGGACCGCGCGACTCCGGACGGCGCCGTCGAGGTCGGCACGGTTCGTTCGCGCGACGCCAATGGTGCGGCGATCTATTTGGTCGGCTGAACTGCAACCACGAGTGGCCGGCGACGTTTGCTGATGTCTACACCTCGGCAAACGGAGATCAGAATGGCGAAGAGGGCAAAGAAGAAAAAGAGCTCGACGATTGCAGGCGCGGTACGCGGAGCGGTAGCCGGTCTCAAGAACTCCGTCGTCCGTGCCGAGATTGCCGTGGTCAGGGCGGGCAACAAGGCGGTCAAGGTCGTACAGCGTCGCGTCGACGCGGGCATCCTGACGACCAAGAAGAAGGTTGTCGCCAAGGCGAAGAAGGCCGCCTCCAAGACCAAGAGCGCCGTCCGCAAGGCGGCAAAGAAGGTGACGAAGAAGGCGACGCCGCGCGCCAAGCGCCGCTAGACTGATCCTTGCGCCCCCATGGGCGCATGGGATTGGAGACGGCATGGCACACGCACGGGCGAGCATCGGGACGGTGGACTACGCCACCGCCATCACGGCCGGTCATCACAGGCTCACGGCCGACGAAGGCCCTGACCTGGGCGGCAAGGATGCGGGCCCGGCCCCCTACGATCTGCTGACGTCGGCGCTCGGCGCCTGCACGGTCATCACCTTGCGGATGTATGCCGAGCGCAAGCAGTGGCCGGTCACCGCCGTCCACGCCGACATCCACTTCGTGCGCGACGGCGACAAGCAGCGCATCGACCGCGTGCTCACCATCGAAGGCGCCGTCGACGAGGAGCAGAAGAAGCGCATGGCCGACATCGCCGAGCGCACGCCCGTCACCCTCACCCTGAAGGGCGGGCTCGAGATCAGGACAAGGCTGGCCTAGCGATTTCCCCTATTTCTGGCGCTTCTTCCATTCCTCGAAGTCGCGCTTGGCCTCTTCGCCCGCCACTGGGAACAGGCCCTTCAACGACCGGCCGCGCGCCACCTCGGCCTCGGCGAACTCCTCGTAGTGATAGGTGTTGAGCGCCTCCTCGGCCACCGCCTCGACGATCTCGGGGGGAATGACGAGGACGGCATCACGGTCGCCGACGACGATGTCTCCGGGATAGACGGCGACGCCGCCGCAGGCGATCGGCAGATTGAGATCGACCGGACGATGGGCAATCGGGCTGGGCGGCGAGGACGGCCGGCGGTGATAGGCCGGCAGACCGGTCTTGAAGACGCCGTCGGTGTCGCGAAAGCCGCCGTCGGTCACGATGCCGGCAGCACCTCGCGCCTTCAGCCGACCGATGTAGAGGTCGCCGGCTGACGCCGCGCGCGAATCGCCGCGTGAATCGATCATCAGCACATGGCCCGGCGGGCACTCTTCCATCGCCTGCGGCTGGACCATGCTGCGATTGGTCGAGGTCGGACCATCCTTGTCCTCGCGCGACGGAATGAAGCGCATGGTGAAGGCGATGCCGACCAGGCGCGGCTGTTCCGGGCGCATCGGCCAGACGTCATAGAGCGTCATGCTCTTGAGGCCGCGCCGGTTCAGCACGCCGGTCAGCGTCGACGTGCCGACGCGGGCCAGGGCCTCGCGCAGGTCGGGTGTGAGGACGGCCATTCGATCTCTCCCTCGGATCTTCTTGATGGCAAGGTTAGCGGGTCGCGTTCGCTTTCGCACCTTCGACACGCCATAATTGCCAGATGAAAATCGAAATCCTCTGCACCGGCGACGAAATCCTGACCGGCAAGACCATCAACACCAATTACAGTCACATGGCCCGACGACTCGCCGATGTCGGGCTGGACGTGCATTGGGGCACGACCGTCGGCGACGACCGCGTGAGCCTGCTCGAAGCGTTCCGCCAGGCAGGCGAACGCGCCGATGCGGTGATCGTGAATGGCGGTCTCGGCCCCACGGTCGACGACCTCTCCCAGGAGGTGGCCGCCGAGGCCTGCGGCGTGCCGCTGGTGCTGAGCGACTACTGGATGGAGCGCATGACCCAGTCCTACGCGCGGCGTGGACGGGTGATGCCGGCCAACAACAAGAAGCAGGCGATGCTGCCGGAGAACGCCGAGTTCATCGACAATCCGATCGGCACGGCCTGCGGCTTCGCCGTGACCATCGGCCGCGCGCGTTTCCTGTTCACGCCGGGCGTGCCGCGCGAGATGCGCCGCATGCTGGACGAACAGGTGATCCCCCGCCTGCTGGCGTTGAGCGGCATCAGGGGCGTAACGAAGCTCAAGCGTTTCCACACTTTCGGCATCGGCGAGTCGCGTGCCGACGAGATGCTGGGCAACATCGAAGCTTTTAAGCAGGAAGGCGGCATCAAACTCGGCTTCCAGGCGCACTATCCGCAGCTCGAGACCAAGCTCGCCGTGCGCGGCAACGACGAGGCCGATCTCGCGGCGCGCCTGGATCCGGTCGAGGCCGAGGTCCGCAAGCGGCTGGGCAATTTCATCGTCGCCGAGGACGAGCAGACGCTCGGAGGCGTGATCCTGGAAAGCCTGACCGCGGGCGGCCACACGCTGGCGACCGCTGAGATGTTCACCTCGGGAAACATCGCCGCCCGGCTGGCACCTCTGCCCGGCGCCGAGAAGATCTTCAAGCGCGGCATGGTGGCGCGAGATCCCATCGAGCTTGGGCTGGCCGGCGAAGTCTCCGCGGAAGCGGCCGCAGCGATTGCCGAGGACCAGCGCGTGGCGAGCGGCGCCAGCCATGCGCTCACCGTTCTCATGCAGCTCGACGAGGGTGCGGACCGGCCCGACTTCGGCGCGACCATCTGCATCGGCATCGCCGATGCCAAGGGGACCGTCTCGCGCCAGGCCCGCCTGATCGGCGGCCGGGACTGGGTGCGCGTCGGTGCGGCCGAACTCGGACTCGACTGCCTGCGCCGTCACCTGCTCGGCCTGCCCGTCGACGAGCGCATCGATTTCGAAAGACGCTAACTCTCCGCACGCCGGAGAGCCGTTGTGCTGATCGTGTCACACGCGCACATGTCACACCAAGTTGTGACATTTTCTGTGACATGCACATGCCCGGAGTCCGGGCCGAGCCCGGAGTCACGGGCTTTTTACGACGTCGTTTCTTCTTCTCGTGTCACAGCCCGGCGCGCCTGTGACAGGCAGCGCGATGCGTCCGTTCCGACGTGTGTCATGCCGACGTTATCGGTGCTCGGTTGGGACGGGCTTTTAACCGGACTCAGTCGGCCTGGCGTGACGCACCATCCGAGGCAAGCTCCACCCTCCGCTCGAGTGTCGAACTCGAGGCGTGTCAAACCTGCGGCGTGCGCGGGCGGGTCTTGCTTATGTAGTTGATCTGGCGCGATCCAACCGCCAGCCTGCCGGAAGCGATAGCATTGTTCTGCTGAACCTGCAACTTTATACCGCTCAAATCTGCGTGAAGGAATGCTGGCAGTGCAAGCACATGATAGCGAATGACAATCATTCGCATCTAGACTACTCTCCTCTCAAAGCTGGTCGAAGGAAAGGAACCCCGATGAGCAACGCAAGCGCGGCGCGGAACGCCTTTGCTGCGGCAACCGCCGAGCAACGCAATCGCCTGCGCACCCTGGATCTTCTGATATCCCGCCGGTCGACGGGCGCACTCACCGAACCCGCGCCACAAGCAGCCGAACTCGACCTGATCCTCGAGGCCGGCCTGCACGTACCGGATCACGGCCGGCTACGGCCCTGGCGTTTCGTTCTGATCCGTGGCGAGGCCCGGACCGCCTTCGGCGAGTGCCTGGCGGACGCCGTCAAGGCCCGCGACCGCGCAGCACCTCCCGCCCTCCTCGACCGCTATCAGGCATGGACGCTGCGGAATTCCCTGCTGATCGCCGTCGGCGTCCGCATCCGCTCCGGCCATCCTGTCCCGGAGGTCGAGCAGGTGCTGTCGACCGGCGCCGCCGCGATGAACATGCTGAATGCGATTCACCTGCTGGGCTATGCCGGGATCTGGGTGACCGGCGCCAATGCCTACGATGCCCGGGTGAACGAGGCTCTTGGCTTCCGGGCGCCGAACAAGCTGGTCGGCTTTCTCGCTGTCGGCACGCCGGTCAATGTCCCCGAGCCGGTGCCGGCTTCGCAGCGGCCAGACCGGTCGGCACATGTCTTCGAATGGAGCGCGCCAACAGCGGGATGATATGAGGTCCGTTCGTCATCCAGACGCGCCGCTGCGATCGGGCGTTCATGGGAGCGCGCCTACCGCACGAACGTCACCGCCTCGGCGTTGGTGCGCTGCTCCCAGTGGTGACGCTCCAGCTCCGGGTCTAGATGTTCCTCGGCCGGAACGCCGAGGCAGAGATAGGCGACGAGGCTCCAGCCTTTCGGCACATCGAGCACGCGAGTCACCGCCGCCGGATCCAGGATAGAAACCCAACCCATGCCGATGCCGTCGGCACGAGCGGCAAGCCACAGGGTCTGGATCGCGGCCACCACCGAATAGTGCAGCGTCTCCGGCATGGTCTGCTGGCCGAGGCCGCTGCCGGTGTGCGTCGTGTCGTCGGAGAACACCGCGAGATGGACCGGCGCCTCCTTGAGGCCCGCAAGCTTCAGGCCAGCGTAGATCGCCTGCTTCTCGCCGGCATAGCCGGCAAGGGCCTTCTCGTTGGCCTCGGTAAAGCTCGCCACGACAGCGGCGCGCCGCTCCGGCGAGACGACATGTACGAACCGCCAGGGCTGGCTGAGCCCGACCGATGGCGCGTGGCTCGCGACCTCGAGCAACGCATCGATGCGCGCCGATTCCACGGGATCGGGGCGAAAGCGCCGAACGTCGCGCCGCCACAGGACGAGTTCGCGAAACCGCTCCCGGAACGCTGCATCGAAAGTCGGAGTCACGTCTGCCCCCTATCAATGGCGTGGAAGAAGGTGCCGGTGACCGATCCGCGCCGCGCGCCACCTTCGGCCATCGACGCTCCCGCAGCATCGCGGCACTCGACGAGGGCCTCGTCGTCGGCCGCGAGCGTGCTGGCGTAGTGAAACTCATGTCCCATGATCTCGGTTCCGACCGATCCCAGCGAACAATCAGCCAGCAGGCGGGCCCTGCGGTAGCCAAGATGAAGGCTGCGCCGTGCAAACGAGGTTTCCAACCGCAGCAGACCTGCCATCGAATGGGCAACACCCCGCGCGTCCTCGATGCCGCGCCCCAGCACCATGTAGCCGCCGCACTCGCCATGGATCGGCACCGACCGGCCGGCAAGCGCCCGCAAGCCGCCGTGAAAGCGCTGCGCTGCCGCCAGCACGCCGGCGTGAAGTTCGGGATAGCCGCCGGGCAGCCACACGGCGTCGGCGGCGGGATCGGGCGCCTGATCGGCGAGTGGCGAGAAGGGCACGATCTCCGCGCCTGCCGAGCGCCAGAGATCGAGCAGATGCGGATACATGAAGGAGAAGGCTTGGTCCTGCGCCAGCGCGATGCGTTGGCCGGGCGGCCGCAGGCCACGTCCAGCGGCAGTCGACGGCCAAAGTGCTGCAGGCCTCGCGGCGTGGCGGATGGCCTCCAGGTCGACCGACTTTTCGATCGCGTCGGCGAAGGCATCGAGGCGGCGCCCGATGCCGGCGATTTCGCCAGCCTGCACGAGGCCGAGATGGCGTTCGGGCAACGTCAGCTCGGCATCGTTGGCGATAGCGCCGAACAATTTCAGGCCGATCCGTTCAAAGGCGGGCGCGATCAAGGCGAGATGCCGCGCGCTCGATACCCGGTTGAGGATGACTCCGGCAACGCTGACATCGTCGCGATAGCGGGCGCATCCCATGGCAACCGCGGCGGCGGTCTCGGTCTGGCCCGAGACGTCGAGCACCAGCACCACCGGCCAGCCGAACTGCGCCGCGAGGTCGGCCGTGGCGCCTCGCGCCGTCTGGCCGGGCTGGGCCACGCCATCGAACAGGCCCATGACGCCCTCGGCGATGGTCACGTCGGCCGCAGCAGCATGGCGCGCGACGAGATCGGACAGGGTGCCCTCGGCCATTGCCCAGGTATCGAGGTTGTAGCTCGGCCGGCCAGCCGCCACGGCATGAAAGGCCGGATCGATATAGTCGGGCCCACACTTGAAGGGCTGAACGGCAAGGCCGCGACGGCGGAACGCACGCATCAGGCCAAGGGCGATGGTGGTCTTGCCGGCACCGGAGCGTGGCGCCGCCACGATCACGCCACCCGGCGCAAACGCTTGCTGCGTCATTGCCAGCCGACCATCGACGACAGCAGACCCTGTCTGAGGCCGGCGATCCTGCCGATCACCACGATGGCCGGCGCGCCGATGCCTTCGCGCTGGGCGTCGTCGACAAGCCGCGCCAGGCTGCTCTCGACCACACGTTCGTCAGCCGTGCTCACACCCTGGATGATGGCCGCCGGCATATCCGATGCCATGCCGCCGCGTTGCAGCGCCGCGGTGATGTCGGCGAGTTGCCCCATCGGCATGTAGAGGATGATCGGCTGACCCACTTTGCCGAGCGCTTCCCAGTCGGCCGCCGACCGACCGTCCTGCGCGCGATGGCCAGCGGCCAAGATCACCGCATGGTTGGTGTCGCGAGACGTGGCGGGAATGCCGGCGAGTGCTGCCGCCGCCAGACCCGAGGTGATGCCGGGAATGACACGAAAGCGGATGCCCGCTGCCGTGAGCGCCGCGGCTTCATCCCAACCGCGACCGAACACGAACGGATCGCCGCCCTTCAGGCGCAGGACACGCCGGCCTGCACGGGCGCGATCGATCAGGATCGCATTGATGTCGGCCTGCTGCGGCGACGGCCGGCCACCGCGCTTGCCGGCGAAAATGCGTTCGGCGTTCTTGTCGGCGATTTCCAGGACACGCGGATCGACCAGCGCATCGTGCACCAGCGTGTCGGCCGTCGACACGGCATGGAGCGCGAGCACGGTCAGCAGGCGGGGATCGCCGGGCCCCGCGCCCGCCAGCCAAACCTCGCCAGCCGGGAAGTCGGGCAGCGCCGGAAAATTGTCGGGAAGCTTCACGTACCCCTGCCTCGGAACCGGCGTTGATAGCCTGCGTCGTAAAGCGCGCTGTCGCGAAATGTGCGGGTGCCCAGAACCTTGCCGACCAGGATCAAGGCCGTGCGCTCGATCGGCTCCCTGGCGATCTCGGCCGCGATGGTGCCGAGCGTCGCACGGATGATCCGTTCGTCGGGCCAACTCGCGCGGCAGACCACGGCAACAGCGCAATCGGTGCCATAGTGCGGCGAGAGTGCCTCCACGACCTTGTCGATCGCGTGAATCGACAGATGAATGGCCAGCGTCGCGCCGGTAGCGGCGTAGGCTTCCAGCTTTTCGCCCGATGGCATCGCCGAGGCGCGACCCGACGTGCGGGTGAGCACGACCGTTTGCGCCACTTCCGGCAAAGTCAGTTCCTGGCCCAATGCGGCGGCGGCGGCAGCAAAGGCCGGGACGCCGGGGGTGATCGTATAGGGAATGCCGGCTGCTTCCAGGCGGCGAAGCTGTTCACCCAACGCACTCCAGATCGAGAGATCGCCCGAATGCAGCCGCGCGACATCCTTGCCAGCATCGGTCGCCTGCCGGCATTCGGCCACGATCTCGTCGAGCGACAGGGGCGCGGTATCGACGATGCGTGCGCCCGGTGGGCAATGGTCGAGCAACGCCTTCGGCACCAGCGAGCCGGCATAGAGACAGACCGGGGCGCGCGAGATGATGTCCCGGCCGCGCACGGTGATCAGGTCGGCCGCACCCGGCCCCGCGCCGATGAAGTGCACGGTCATCGACCGTCTCCAATGGCGATGGCACAAGTCGCCCGCTCGGTCGCGACCCGCGTGCCGAGCAAGCGCGCATTCTGGCCCGCCACGACAAGCGCCGAGGCTTCGGCGATCGACGGCACGCCCTTGGTCGCCAGCACCAGGAGCGACGACGTCAGGACCCTGCCCGCCACGCGATCGAGATCCGATACCGTGCAGGCGACCAGCTTCACCGACAGAAATCGTGCCGCCTCGACAAGACCCGCCTCCAGCGCCTTGTCCGACTCCGTGGCAAGCGCGTCGAGGCGTTCCGGCGCCAACCGGAACATGCCGAGCGCCAACCGCACCACGCGTTCGACCTCCTCGGCCGATGTATCGCGCCGGCATCCAACTCCGGCGACGATCATAGCTTCCTCGCGCGCCATTGGGTGACGGGCATCGCCGCCCTCCAGCCGAACATCGTTCCGACGCGATCGGCCCTGGCAAGCTGCAGCCGCACGAGTTCGCCGCCGTGGCGCTGGAAGCAGTCGCCGAGGCGCGCTTCCGATTCGAGCGTCACGGCATTGGCGACCATTCGGCCGCCAGGCTTGAGGGACGCCCATGCCTGATCGAACACCCCGGGATCGGACAGGCCGCCACCCAGGAACACGGCATCCGGCGGCGGCAGGCCAGCGAAGGCTTCGGGTGCCCGCCCCTGCACGATCTGCAGGTCCGGCGTGCCGAGCGCCGCGGCATTGCGCGCCGCCCGCTCCGCGCGGTTGGTTCGGTCCTCGACACCAATCGCCTTCAACGAAGGATGTCGCAGCAACCATTCGATCGCGATCGAGCCCGCCCCCAGCCCGACATCCCACAGCAGTTCGCCGTGGCGCGGCGCGAGTGCCGACAGGGTCATCGCGCGGACGTCACGCTTGGTGAGTTGGCCGTCATGCTCGAACAGATCGTCTTCGAGGCCGGGCGTGAGAGGCAGAACAGTCGCGTCGGGTGCTGCCACGACCTCGATACCGATGGTGTTGAGAGCGGCTACCTCGGCGAGGTCGAATTCTGACGCCGTCGTCGCCCGAATGCGTTCGCCGGGCCCGGCCAGGCTTTCGAGGACGACGAGTTTCGACGCGCCCATGCCGCGGGCCATCAACAGGTGCACAAGCTTGGCCGCGGTCTCGTCGTCCCAGGCCAGCGCCAGGATCTTCGCGCCGGGCTGCAGGTAACGCACGATACCCTCGAGTGCGCGGCCGTGCAGGCTAACGGTCGCAACCTCCTGCAGGGACCAGCCAAGACGGGCAGCCGCTAGGCTGAACGCCGAGGGCTGCGGCAGGCAGAGCATTTCGGCGGCGGCAACGGCACCGATCAGCATGGTGCCGATGCCGTAGTGGAATGGATCGCCGCTCGCCAGCACGACGACGGGACGCCCGCGATGCTTCTGTATCTCCGGCAAGGCGCCGGCAATCGGACTCGGCCAGGCCAGGCGCCGACCACGGATCAGATCGCCGGCCAGATCGAGATGGCGCTTGCCGCCAACGACCAGTTCGGCGGAGGCGATCAGACGCTGCGCCACGGGCAAGAGGCCAGCGGTGCCATCTTCGCCAATGCCGATGATGGACAGCCAGCGCGTCGCCATGCAGGGTGCGCCCTCACTTTTCATGAGTTGGTCCCGCAATGCGCGTGCTCGTTCTTGGCGGCACCACCGAAGCCTCGGCGCTGGCGAAATTGCTGGCCGGCGATGCGCGCTTCGACGCGACCCTGTCCCTGGCCGGCAGAACGCTCTCTCCCAGGCCGCAGCCGCTGGCCACACGCATCGGCGGCTTCGGCGGCGTGGAAGGGCTCGTGCACTGGCTGCACCAGAAGAAGGTCGATGCCGTGATCGACGCCACCCATCCCTATGCCGCCCGGATATCGGCCAATGCCGTCGCCGCCTGCGCCCAGACAGGCGTACCGCTGGGCTCCATCGTGCGTCCGCCCTGGCGGCGACATGAGGACGACAACTGGCGGATGGTGCCCAGCGCCGAAGCCGCCGCGGCAGCCTTGGGGAAGACACCTCTCCGGGTCTTTCTCAGTCTCGGCCGCCAGGACCTTCACGCCTTCGCGCCCGCCCCCCAGCATCGCTACGTCGCGCGGACCATCGAAGCGCCCGAGCAGACGGCTTTGCCGCCCAACATCAGGATTCTGCAGGCACGCGGACCATTCGATCGCGACTCCGAGGCCGAGCTTCTCTCGGATGAGGAGATCGATGTCATCGTCTCCAAGAATTCCGGCGGTAGCGCGACCTACGCCAAGATCGAGGCCGCCCGCGAACTCGACCTGCCGGTCATCATGATCGTGCGTCCCGACAAGCCGGTCGGCCATGCCCTCGGCAGTCCCGAGGAAGCTGTCGCCTGGCTTCACGACCGCACTCCCGGTTCGCCGCGCGGCGTATAGACCCAGCGGCCGACCCGCCGTGTCGTGCTGGCGCCCACGATCACCAGGGTGCGCATGTCGGCCAGCGCACCGTCGGCTGCCGCCAGCGTCGTCGCGACGACCTTCGAGTCCACCGTGCCAGCCGCCCGGACGAACAGGACCGGTGTCTCGGCGGCCTTGATGGATCGCAGAAGATCGAATGCCTGTCCGAGTTGATGAGGCCGCGCCTTCGAGGCCGGATTGTAGAGGGCGATCACGAAATCGGCCTCGGCCGCCGCTTTCAGTCGCCGTTCGACTGTCGTCCAGGCTTTCAGATTGTCGGACAGCGAGATGGCGCAGAAATCGCCGCCCAGCGGCGCGCCGACTTCCGCTGCCGCCGCCAGCATCGCCGTGACGCCGGGCTCGATGCGAATGTCGAGGGTGCGCCAGTCGGGATTCCCCAACTCCACCGCCTCGAAGATGGCCGATGCCATGGCGAATACGCCCGGATCGCCGCCAGATACCACGACCACCTGCCGGCCTGCTGCAGCGAGCGCCAACGCATGCCGCGCCCGATCCAATTCGACGCGATTGTCCGAGGCGTGCCGGCACTGATCGCCACGCATCACCGGCACGCGGTCGAGATAGGGTCCGTAGCCGACGAGGTCCGTCGCGTGTTGGAGCGCCGCTGCCGTCGCCGGCGTCATGAGCTCGGCCTTGCCGGGACCGGTGCCGACCAAGACGAGAGAGCCGGTCACAGCCGCCTCCCCTGCCCGGGGATCAGGATCATCGCGAAATAGGCGCCGGAGGGATCGTGGCAATCGGCGAGCGGCAGGACCCGTTCGTTCTCCATCGTGCCGCGTTCGACATAGACCGCCCGCGACAGAAGGCCGGCGGTTTCGATGGCGCGGCGCACTTTGCCGAGGTTGCGGCCGACCTTCATGATCACGGCGGCATCGGTCTCGCGCAGACGGTCGACGAGTGCTTGCTCGTCGAGCGTTCCCGGCAGCACGGCGAGCGTATCGTTGCCCCAGGTGATCGGCACGTTGGCGCGCGTCCAGCAGCCCGACATGCCGGTCACGCCGGGAACGACCTCGACGGGAAAGTCCGACTCGAGCCGGCGCCACATATGCATGAAGGAGCCGTAGAAGAACGGATCGCCCTCGGCCAGGAGACCGACGGACTTGCCCTCGCGCAGGAGCGCTGCGATCGCATCGGAGGTCTGGCGGTAGAAATCGCCAATCTGACTCTGATATGCCGGGCTTTCCGCCGGGATCTCGTCGGTCACCGGATATTCGCACCGAAGCTCGGTGCGCCCGGCCGTCATCAGCGCTTCGACGATCCGTCGCGCGTTTCCCTGGTGCCCCCGCTTGGCAAAGTAGGCCACGACATCGACGGCCTGCACCAGCGCCGCGGCACGAAGCGTCAGATAGCGCGCATCGCCCGGTCCCACGCCGATGCCGTAGAGCGTTCCCCCGCGCGCCGAGCCGCCCAGGGTGTCGAGGCTGGTCATTCGGCCTCGCTCGCCAGCGCGTTGACCGCCGCCACCGCCATCGCGCTGCCGCCCTTGCGGCCGCGCACGATCAGGAACGGCACGCGTCCGTCGGCCGCCAGCACGTCCTTGGATTCGCGGGCGCCGACGAAACCCACGGGGAGGCCGATCACCGCCGCCGGCGGCGGGGCGCCCGCATCGAGCATCTCGAGCAGATGAAACAGCGCCGTCGGCGCATTGCCGATGGCAACGACGGATCCCGCGAGCTTGTCGCGCCAGAGTTCCATGGCGGCGGCGCTGCGGGTATTGCCCAACTTGGCTGCGAGATCGGGCACCCTGGGATCGTCGAGCGTGCAGACGATCTCGTTGCCGGACGGCAGGCGGGCCCGGGTGATGCCGTTGGCGACCATCTTCGAATCGCAGAGGATCGGCGCGCCGGCGACCAACGCCCAGCGCGCGTTGTCGGCAAAGCCCGATGACATGACGATGTCGCGGGCGATCTCGGTCATGCCGCAGGCATGAATGATCCGCACCGCCACGCGCTCCTCGGCCGGCGTAAAACGGCCAAGGTCGGCCTCGGCCCGGATGATGCCGAACGACTGGCGGTAGATTTCGGCGCCGTCCCGCACGTAAGCGCGTTGCTCAGACATCGAACAGGGCTCCCGCCTCTTCCGCAGCGATGGTGCGTTCGGGGGTGTCGTTCGCGGTTCCGTTGCGGATCACCTTGTAGCGCCCGTGCTCTCCCACCAGCACGAGATCGGCCGGCGCGGAGCGCGCACAGCCCTTGGTGCAGCCCGAGACATGGACGTTGCCTTTGAATTTCAGGGTTGCGAGGAGGCGTGCGTCGTGCCGCGTGTCGACGCTGCTCGAGCGGCAGGCCGGCGCGCCCGGACACGCGTCGATCCGGAGGATTGGATCCTCTGCATCGACGATGAGTCCTGTATCGCGCGCAACATCGACCAGCTGGCGCGCCGATGTGATATCGCGGGCCTCGACATAGAGCGAGCGCCACGGCGACAGGCGGATGTCGGCCGCGCCGGCCTCCTCCGACATGGTGGCAAAGTTCCAGAGCTGATGGGCTTCGAAGCGGCCAAAAGACGCCGCAACGCCCACGGCAAAGCGGTTCGCACCGAACGAGAGCACGCCGAGGGGTCGATGCGAAGCGATCGGCATGTCGTCCTCCATGGCATGGAGCATGGGGGCGAGCGCGGACCGAAGCCGGGCCAGGTCCTGATCATCGACGTCGCGCAGGCGGCGCTGCTCGCGACGAACACCGAGGAATGCGCGCGCCGCCGCAAGTGCTGCCTTCACCGCGGTCTCGGGCGCCGCCCAACCGATCCATTCGGTTCCCGAGCGCGTGTCGAGCCCAAGCGCGATCCTCTTCCCCACGGCCCTGAGTGCAACGTCGGCACGCTCACCGGCAATGGAGATGCCGCCACCGCCATCGACCAGGAAGCCGAACTTCGACGGCAGGTCGTGCAGCGCCACATCCTCCGCCAGCCCCTTTTCGAGGGCGCGGGCAAGCGGGCGGACGTCCAGCGCTTCGCCGGGATCGATACCCGCGAGCGGCGCCACCATGATGTTCCGAACGGCTTCGGTCCGGGCATCCCGATCGAGGAGGCCGAGAGTCGAGACGGCATCCTGCAGCTCCTTCAGGCTCGCCTCGCTGAGGCCGCGGAGCTGCAGATTGGCGCGGCGTGTCAGGTCGATGTGGCCATTGCCGAAACGCTCCGCCGCTTCGGCCAGGGCCTTCGCCTCGGTCAAGCCGATTGCCCCGCCCCGCGGCCGCACGCGCGCGATCAGCCCGTCCCCGCTCTGCATCGGTTGCAGAACGCCCGGGCACCAGCCCTTCACCTCGACTGCGGCGGCGATGCTCATGATCCGGTCTTCATCGGCCGACCCCGCCGGGTCCGCAAGCCCCGATCGCCTCCCCGATTGCCCCCTCGATCGCTAGGGCGAGTTCCTCATCGACGGCATTGCGCCGCGTCGTCCAGAGGCCACGCGCCAGGGCATCCCTGAGGCGCCCGGCGATAGCCGCGACCGCAGCAGGGTTCTTCTCCTGCATCGCCGCCAGCACGGCGCCATCGGCGATGAGCGCATCGTGGGTTGCCTCGAACAGATGATCCGGCACCACCCGGGCGGTCGCGGCAAAGGCGTAGAGGGCATCGACGGTCTGAGCGATCTCGGCGACGCCACGATGGCCATGGTCGAGCATGCCCGCGATCCAGCGCGGGTTGGTGAGCCGCCCACGCACCACGCGCGCAACTTCCTCGGAGACCCGGCGCGCCTTCGGAGCGGAGGGCTGGCTGGTGTCGAGATGGTAGAGTTCCGGCTCGTTGCCGAGCAGCGCCGCCGCTGCGGCAAAGCCGCCGGCAAAGTCGGCCACGCCGTCGCCGTCCAGAAGATCGCGCTCGCGATCGTCCTGGGGATGGACGAGAACGTCGGCTTCGGACACCCGATCGCGGAAGCCGCCCTCCGTTGCGCGCACGGTTTCGGCGCCGCCGTAGGCATGCGTGGCCGAGGCGAGATAGGCTTCGCCCAATTCGTCGCGCGACGTCCACGCGCCATCGAGCGCGAGATCGGCCGCATGGGCACCGTAGCTCCCGGGCGCGCCGCCGAAGACACGCGCGAGATCGGCACCACGGCGACCCGCCTCGGCCAGTGGATTGTCACCGGCGTCTTCCTCGAGGGCTGCGACGCGGCGGACCGCCACGTCGAACAGCGCGATCTGGCTTTCGAAGATGTCGCGGAACAGGCCCGAGATCCGGAGCGTCACGTCGATGCGTGGCCGGTCGAGCACGGCCAGCGGCAAGATCTCTATGCCGGTGACCCGGCTGGAAGCCTTGTCCCAGGTCGGACGGACGCCGAGATAGGCGAAGGCCTGGGCAAGATCGTCACCCCCGGTGCGCAGCGAAGCCGACGCCCAGAGATCGATGACCAGCGCGCTTGGATACTCGCCGTGATCCTGCAGATAGCGGCGCACCACCTCGTCGGCCGCACGCGCGCCGATGACCGACGCGGTGCGCGTCGGGATGGCACGCGGATCGATCGACGTCAGGTTACGTCCGGTCGGCAGAACGTCGGCGCGGCCTCGTGTCGGGGCGCCGGCCGGGCCCGGCGCCACACGCCGCCCGTCGAGCGCTGCCAGCAACGCATCGCGCTCATGCCGGCCGCACGCAGCGACAGCACTGTCGAGCCGCTCTCGCACGGCAGGAGTGTCCCCGGCATCCGATGCCAGAACCATCGCCTCGACCAGGGCGCTCCGCGCCTCGACATCCGGCTGCTGCCCGTAGATGTGCAAACCGTCGCGGATGCTCAATTCCTTGATGTCGCAAAGCTGGGCATCGAGCTTGGCGATGGCCGACTGGTTGGGCTCGCCACGTGCGAGGCCGCACTCCGCCGCCAGGCCGCTGTTCCAGGCACGCTCGACGATCTCGTCCTCGAGGAAGCGCAGGCGCCGCCGGTCGAGCCCGTCGGCCGATGCATATTCCTCGACCAGGCCTTCCATCTCGGCCATTGCGCCGTGAAGTCCGGCCGCACTGAGGGGCGGCGTGAGATGGCCAATGGTGATGGCGCCGAGCCGGCGCTTGGCCTGCACCGCTTCGCCGGGATTGTTGACGATGAAGGGATAAATGACCGGCACCGGCCCCAGAACCGCCTCGGGCCAGCATTCGGCCGACAGTGCCAGCGCCTTGCCGGGCAGCCATTCGAGTGTCCCATGCGTGCCGAGATGGATGAGGGCATCGATCTTCTCCGCCTCGTGTAGCCACGCGTACAAGGCGACGTAGGCGTGACGCGGCGGGCACGTCATGTCGTGGTAGCCGGCCTTGCGATCGTCGGCGAGGCCACGGTCGGGTTGCAGCAGGACCAGGACATGGCCGCAGCGCAGGACGGGAAGGTCGAATGAATCGCCTGACACGGCAGGATCGCTGCTGGCGTCGCCCCAGGTTTCGTCGATCGCCTGGCGCAGGCTTTCGGGCAATGCCGCGAGCCAGTCGCGATAGGTGGACAGGGGAATTCGTAGGCGCTCCGACTGCGTCGTCAGAAACTGCTCGATATCCGCGGCACTTCGCGCCGATGCGCCGGTATCGTAGCCCTCGCTCCGCAACAGGCGCAGGATTTCGGCGGCACTTGCCGACGTGTCGAGGCCGACGGCATAGCCGGTGCGGCCGCCGCGGGCCGGATAGTCGGAGAGGACGAGCGCCAGGCGTCGTTGCAGCCGCCCCTTGCGTGCCAACCGTGCCCAGGCCGCGGCCAGCCGGGCCACGTAATCGACGCGATCCGGATCGGGCGCATGGCGGACGCTGCCGAACTCGATCCCGGGATCGAGTGGCGCCTCGGCCTTGAATGAAATCGCGCGCGTGAGGAGGCGGCCATCGAGTTCGGGCAGCACCACGTTCATCGCAAGGTCGGCCGGTGACAGGCCACGCGGTGAACTGGTCCAGCCCTCCCGCGTGCTGCCCGACAGGACGACCTGAAGCACCGGGACATCGGCGGCATCGAGCACGGTCGAATCATCCTCGCGCCGCGCCGAGAAGGCGGTCGTATTGAGGATGACCGCCGGCTTGCGCGCCAGCACCAGGCGTTCGAGATCGGCCTCGATCGCGGGATCCTTCAGGCTGTTTACCGCGATCGCGAGCGGTGCCAATCCTTGCCGGTCCAACGCCTCCAGAAGTGCCGCGATGGGCTCGACGTCGGCCGCCATCAGGTTGGAGCGGTAGAAAACGACCAGAGCGGTTGGGCGGTCGTCCTGCACCGCGCAGAGCTCGGAAACGGGAACGGTGCGACGGTCGAGCGTAAAGCCCGCGATCGGGCCGACCCGCGTCGGCGGCGTCCAGGCATTATCGCGGCCAAGCAAGGCACCGACATAGTGCAGCGCCTGGCGGAGATTCTCCGTGCCGCCTTCGCGAAAGAACTGCTCGAGCCGCGCCAGCGGTTCGGCCGCGAGGGTCGAAACCGAAACCAGGCGGGGATCGCCGCGGTCGTCACCCGGCAGGGCGGCGAACAGCACGCCATTCTCGCGGGCAATGTCGCCGATCCGCTCGAAGCCGTAGCGCCAGTAATCAAGGCCACCCAGGCCGCGGACGATCACGGCACGAGCGTGGGCCACGACTCGCTCTACGTAGAGATCAACCGACATCGGATGCCGGAGCTTCTTCAGGCTGGCGAGCCGAAGCGTCGGCAATGACGACGCATCCTGCCGCCAAGCCGCGGCGAGCGCGGAGAGGTCGCTGTCGGAGAAGGAGAGCACGACGACATCGGCCGGAGACTGGCCGAGATCGATGGCATCGTCGGCTTCGTCCAGGGTCGCGAGCTGTGTCGCCAGGACGTGCATGCCGACCTATCCCGCGATGGCCGCGCGGATGGCTTCCCTGTCGAAGCCCTTCTCGCCGATCACCACCAGGCGGCCCTGCCGCGCCTCACCCTGCCGCCACGCCCGGTCGAACTGGTGCTGGATGCGCGCGCCGACGCCCTGCACCAGCAGGCGCATGGGCTTGCCGGCAATATCCACGAAACCCTTCACACGCAGGATGTCGTGTGCGCTGGTGGCCTTCGCGACGCGATCGACGATAGCCTGCGGCGTCGCAAACGACGGAATATCGACGATGAAAGTATCGAAATCCTCGTGGTCGTGCTCGCCCTCGAGATCGTGATGGGACGGCCGGCTTTCGAGATCGGCTTCCGCCGCCGCGCCGAGCCCGAGAAGGACCGACACCGCGACCTTGCCGTTTTCGACTTCGACGACCTTCACGGCCTTGGGCAACGTCTTGCCGATCTCGTCCGTTACCGTCTTGCGTTCGTCCACCGACATCAGGTCGGCCTTGTTCAGGACCACGAGATCGGCGCACAGGAGCTGGTCCTCGTAGACCTCTTCCAGCGGATTGTCGTGATCGAGCGAATCGTCCTCGGCGCGCTGGCGGGCGATCGCCTCGGGATCGTCGGCAAAGCGGCCCGCTGCCACGGCAGCGCCATCGACCACGGCCACGACACCATCGACGGTGACACGCGAGGCGATCTCCGGCCAGTTGAAGGCCTTGACCAGCGGCTTGGGCAGCGCGAGGCCCGAGGTCTCGATGACGATGTGCTCGGGCGGGTTGGGCCGATCGAGCAGGCTCTTCAGCGCCGGCACGAAATCGTCGGCCACTGTGCAGCAGATGCAGCCGTTCGACAGCTCGACGATGCTGTCCTCGGTGCAGCTTTCGATGCCGCAGCTCTTCAGGATGTCGCCATCGATGCCGACGTCGCCGAACTCGTTGACGATCACGGCGAGGCGCCGCCCACCGGCATTCTCCAGAACATGCCGGACCAGCGTGGTCTTTCCGGCACCGAGGAAGCCGGTGATGATCGTGCAGGGAACCTTGGCCAGCGAAGTCATGATTGAACGGCCTCTGAGACAGAAATGGGAGGAACCCGGGCGATTACGCCCTTGCGAAATGATGCGGGGCGTTCGCGCCAGGGAACGATGCCATTTTCGGAAGCAGCGAAGCTCAATGCCGCGGCAACGATCTCTTCGGCATGGGTGTCGGGATCGAGATCGCCGATCAGGTACGTCCACTTGTCGGCACCAGCCAGGGCGACTGTACACGGGCGCTTGCACACGGCCAGGCAATCGACAGGCGTCACGGTCACGCTCGTCTGCCCGCCGTCCCGCAAGCGGGCCTGCAGTGTGTCGGCGAGGCCGCGGCCGGGCTGGTCAAACGACTCCTCGGCATCGCCAAGGCTCCGCCGGCACGAGACGCAGACGAAGATCGTCACGCTAGCTTCAGCCATTCAGACAAACTCCAAGCAGCTCAGGCTGCCGTCTTCGGTGCGAATTTCGGCCAGAACAGACCAACGCCAATCCCGACCAAGGCCCACAGCAATCCCTGCACGACCAGCGACAGCGCAGTGAACTGGGCGGCGATTTCGGCCGGCACCTTGCTCTCGAACGCGGGCGGATGCGGAGCACCGATGACATGCGGCGCCAACAGCAGAACGATCGCGCCAAGACGCACGAGCGGATGATGATCGGCGCGCAGAAATGCCCACAGACCGATAGCCGTCGCGATAGCTGTCCCGACCCACCAGACCTGGCGACCGACCAGGTCGCCGGCAGCGCTGCCGGGCAGCACGGGCGCAAGACCGGCGGCAGGCGCCAGGCCGCAGGCGACGAAGCCCGCGACCGCCCACGCCAGCGCATGATGTTCGTCGATCGGCACGCCGGCGAAGACCATGACGGCCATCAGCACGAACGCGACCCCCATGGCGGTGGCGACAGTCGTGATGGCGGTGAAGAAAAGGCGCGGCATGCCGTCGGCGGGCTTCCAGCCCTCGCCGTGCACGTGGGCTTCCCCGCCCTGATGGGTGTGCGTTGGCGCAGGCGTGGCTGAAGCCACCGCCGGCTTCTCGAAGGTCTCGGCCACAAGGATGAGCGGCGTCGTCGTGACCTGCTGCAGGGCCGCGATCAGCAGCCCAGCCAGAAGCCCGGCCAAAAGGCCGACCGACAGGATCCGGGTAAGCACAGCCGCCGCGTCAGTGGCAGGGGAAGCTGAGGCTGTGGCGCGTGTCGTGGGCGGCGTTGTGGATGACCTCGGGGTAGGCGAAGCCGGTCAGGAAAACCAACCCCAGTCCCAGGATCAAGGCAATACCTGCGGCGCGGCGTGCATCGCTTCGTTCGGTCGTCCTGATGACGGATGCGGTCGTGTTGGCCATATCAACTCTCCTTGGCTGCCCCTCCGGCAGCCTGAATGTACCATACGACGGCAGGTCTCCTGGCTCTCGGATCCTCGCCGCAGGCCCCCTTCCCGGTTTCCCAGTGGTGTCTTGGCCGTTGGCTCACCGACTACAGTTGCGGGGGCAGCCGCGGATTGAGGCCTACGCCTCTGGCCGCGTTCCCTTTTGAGCCCCGCGAGGGGCACCGTCCCGGCCTTGATACGGGCCACAGCAAAGCCCCGTCAACGGGATTCAGCCCGGTGCCGCGAGCCTTGCTGACGCGGGCTTCGCCCACCATTCTGCGACCCCCGATCGCACAGCAGGCACAACATGCCCCCCGAACCCGACGAAGACCTCCGCCACAAGGCGAAGATGGCCAATCGCAAGGCCATTCAGGACGCCGAGGTTGCCGGCAAGACCTTGGAAAAGGGCCTGCTCATCGTCCACACCGGCAAGGGCAAGGGCAAATCCACGGCAGCCTTCGGCCTGCTGCTGCGGGCCGTCGGCCGCGGCTTTCGCTGCGGTGTCGTGCAGTTCGGCAAGGGCGCCTGGCAGTCGGGCGAACGCACGGCGATCGAACGGTTCGGTGACCAGGTCCAGTGGCACACGCTGGGCGAGGGTTTTACCTGGGAAACCCAGGATCGGACCCGCGACGTCGAGGCCGCCCGGCGCGCTTGGGCCAAGACGCTTGAATTGATGGCCGACCCGTCGATCCGTTTGGTCGTGCTCGACGAACTCAACATCGCCCTGCGCTACGATCATCTCGATATCGGCGAGGTGGTGGCCGCCCTGAAGGCACGACGGCCCGATCTGCACGTCGTCGCTACCGGCCGCAATGCCAAGGCGGAGATGACCGACGCGGCCGATCTCGTGACCGAGATGACTCTCGTGAAGCACCATTTCGCGGCGGGCGTAAAGGCGCAGGAAGGCATCGAATTCTGATGCCGACCACGAAGGCAGCCAGGGCCCTCATGATCCAGGGCACCGGCTCGGATGTCGGCAAGTCTCTGCTCGTGGCTGCCTTCGCCCGGGTCTTCACGCGACGCGGGCTCCGCGTTCGGCCGTTCAAGCCGCAGAATATGTCGAACAACGCCGCCGTCACCACCGATGGCGGCGAGATCGGCCGCGCCCAGGCACTGCAGGCCCGCGCGGCTCGCGTGGCGCCGAGCGTTCACATGAACCCGGTGCTGCTGAAGCCCCAGAGCGACATCGGCTCGCAGGTCGTGGTCCAGGGCCGGGTCGTCGGCACGGCCAAGGCCCGCGAATACCAGACGATGAAACCCAGGCTGCTGGGCGCCGTGCTCGAAAGCTTCGAGCGGCTGGCAGGCGAGGCCGATCTTATCCTGGTCGAGGGTGCGGGCTCCGCATCGGAGGTCAATCTGCGCGCTGCCGACATCGCCAACATGGGTTTTGCGCGCGCCGCCGATGTTCCTGTCGTGCTGGTGGGCGACATCGACCGCGGCGGCGTGATCGCAAGCCTCGTCGGAACCCAGGCCGTCATCGATCCCGCCGACAGCGCCATGATCGTGGGCTTCATCGTCAATCGCTTCCGCGGCGATCCCTCGTTGTTCGCCGACGGCATGAAGATGGTAGCGCAGCACACGGGCTGGCAGTCCCTGGGGCTCGTGCCGTTCTTCGCCGACGCCCACCGGCTACCGGCCGAAGACGCGCTCGGTCTTACGAACAGCAAGGCGACCGGCGACGACGGCCGGCCACGCATCGTCGTGCTGGCCTATCCGCACATCGCCAACTTCGACGACTTCGATCCGCTCCGTCTCGAGCCCAACGTCGACCTGGCGTTTCTGCGGCCCGGCGAGCCGATCCCCGGCGACGCGGCGCTGGTGATCCTGCCGGGATCCAAAGCGACCATCGCCGATCTCGCGGCGTTGCGCGATGCGGGATGGGAGATCGATCTCAAGGCGCATCTGCGCCGCGGCGGACACATCCTGGGAATTTGCGGCGGCTATCAGATGCTGGGGCGGCGCATATCGGACCCCGACGGCATCGAAGGGCCCGCCGGCAGCGTCGACGGCCTCGGCTTGCTCGACGTCGACACCGTACTCGAAGGTGACAAGGTCCTGGTCGAGATCGGCGGCGAGACCATTGTCGATTCGGTGCCGTTCAAAGGCTACGAAATGCATATCGGACGGACCACCGGCAGTCCTCGCCCGCTGCTGCGGCTCGCCAACGGCAAGGACGAGGGTGCGAGCAACGACAGCGGCACCGTCGCTGGCTGCTACATTCACGGCCTCCTGTCGGACGACCGGCAGCGGCAGCACTGGCTGCAACGCATCGGTGTTACCGGCTCGGCGCTGGACTACGAAGCCGACGTCGATGCGACCCTGGATCGTCTCGCCGATCATGTCGAAAAGCATATCGACTGCGACCGGCTGCTCGCGCTGGCACGACAGCCCAGCTTCAAAACACCAGGCTGACCGTCACGATCAATACGAGCGCCGCGATCTGCAGACCGCAGGCGGCGCGATAGAGATCGAGCGCGGCGCGGATGTCGCGGGCGGCAAGATCCCGGCGACCCTCGCCCACCCAGCGTTCGGCGACTTCGACGCCATCGTAGACACGCGGGCCGGAAAGCTGGATGCCGAGCGCGCCCGCCATTGCCGCCTCGGGCCATCCGGCGTTGGGCGAACGGTGATGTCCGGCATCGCGACGCAGCACCTCGATTGCCCGGCGCGGCGACAGGCCCGGCGAGAGGGCGGCTGCCAGTACAAGCCAAAAGGCCGAGAGCCGAGACGCCGGCAGATTGACGAGATCATCGAAACGCGCCGACGCCCAGCCGAAGGCCAGATGACGCTGGGACTTGTGGCCGATCATGCTGTCGGCGGTGTTGACCGCCTTGTAGGCGATGGCGCCCGGCAATCCCGCAACCGTCATCCAGAAGAGCGGTGCCACCACGCCGTCGGAGAAATTCTCGGCGAGGCTTTCGATCGCGGCGCGACTCACGGCGGCCTCGTCGAGCTCGCGCGTGTCGCGGCCGACGATCATCGACACGGTCCGGCGGCCGGCCTCGATGCCGTCGTTCTCCAACGCCGACGCGACGGCGGCGACATGTGTGTAGAGGCTGCGTTGTGCCAGCATTGAACTGCCGGCCACGCCACACAGCAACACCACCACGACGTCGTAAAAGAACTGTTCGAGGACGGCTGTAATCGCCAAACCCGAGAAGATGCCGACCGCCAAGAGCAGTACGAGCAGGTAGACGCCACGCCAGCGCCGCTCATCATAGGACAGCGTCTCGGAATTCCACGTCTTGTCGCACCATGCTATGAGCGCGCCGATCCACGTCACGGGATGGCCGATCCGGCGGTAGAGGCTGTCCGGATACCCGACGGCCGCTTCGGTCACGACGGCAATGAGGGCAAGGGCGGCGAACATGGGTGCTTTGCCTATCACGACGGTCACGACCGTCAAACCGGTGGCTCATGGCGGCGACTTGGGCGAGGTGCGCCGCCGCTATCCCGACGCACCGGAACCCTGGATCGATCTTTCGACCGGGATCAATCCGGTTCCCTACCCGGTGGCGTCTCTGCCGCTGGAGGTTTGGTCGCATCTGCCCACGCGACAGCAGGAACGCGCGCTGCTCGAGGCCGCCGCGCGCCGCTACGGCGTTCGCGATCTCGCGACCATCGCCGCGGCGCCCGGCACCCAGGCCCTGATCCAGCTTCTGCCGCGGATCGTCCCGAAATCCCGCGTCGCCATCGTCGGCCCGACTTACGATGAGCATGAGGTCTGCTGGGCCCGGCAGGGACATGAGGTTGGCGTGGTTACGGGTATCGACCAGGCCGCGGGCGCCGATGTCATGATCGTCGTCAATCCGAACAACCCTACCGGCCTGCTTCTGCAGCCGTCGGCGCTCCGTCGCCAAGGCGGCCTGCTGGTCGTCGACGAAGCTTTCGCCGACCTGCTGCCGGGCGACGCAAGCCTCGCCGCCGAGCTGCCGCCCAACACCATCGTCCTGCGCTCGTTCGGCAAGGTCTACGGTCTGGCCGGCGTTCGGCTGGGATTCGCCATTGCGGAAAAATCCATCGTCGATCGGATTCGCGATGAACTGGGGCCGTGGGCAGTCTCCGGCCCGGCGCTCGAGATCGGCCGGCGGGCACTCGGCGATACGGCCTGGCTGCAGGCGGCGGCGGCCCGCCTCGCCGACGATCGACGAAAGCTCGATTCCCTCCTCGTTTCGGCGGGCTGCGAGATCATGGGCGGCACGCCGCTGTTCTGCCTGGCCCGCCATCCCGACGCTTCGGGGTTGGCCGACAGGCTGGGACGGCAGGGCATTCACGTTCGCCAGTTCGCGCGCAATCCACACTGGCTGCGCTTCGGACTCTCCGCCAATGGCGGCGAGTTCCGTCGCGTGACCTCCGCGCTCGCCTAGCCTGCCTTCCGAAGCGGAACAGGTTCTGCGGGCAGCAGCGTCCTCACTTGTACATCGACGACGGTGTTGATGCAGGCGCCGGGCGGCCCGGTGAAAGAACCCTTGATCGGCATCGCCTGCTCTGAATCGCGGGCGACGGCCACGCGAATGAGGCGGTCCGTGCCAACGATGCCGTTGGTCGGATCGAACTCCATCCAGCCCGCGCCGGGCAGATAGACCTCCATCCATGCGTGCGGATGGGCGGGTTCGGCATCGGCGCCGGAAGCGTTGTCGAGCGCCGGATCGTAGAGGTAGCCCGTCACGAAGCGTGCGGCGAGCCCGAGCGAGCGAGCGCCCTCCATCATCAGCAGGGCAAAGTCACGGCAAGTCCCGCTGCCTTGTCCCAGGGTGGTTGCCGGCGGCTGCGTGCCTGGTTCGAAGCGCTGATTGTAGGAGAAGGTTTCGTGAATCGCGCCGCACATGCGGCTGAGCGTGGCAAAGGTGTCGCCGCCTTCGCCTTCCAGGAATTCCTTCGCCCAAAGGCTGAGTGCCGCATTCGGGTCGGGATACTGGCGCTCGATGTAGCGCGCGAGATCGGGTGCTTCGTCGGCTGGATAGCTGAACGGCAGCTTCACGGCATAGGCCTCGATCGGAGGAACCTCGGAGGACGTTTCGAAATGTTCGAGCCGGATCGTGCTCACGAATTCCAGGACCTGGGCAGGCTCCGAGAAGGAAGCAATCGCGATGGAGTTGCCGAAAGCATCGTGTACCCAGCGGATGTTGCCGTTCGGAACGATCGCAAATTCGGTGTGCAACAGCCTGAGATCATGGCTGTCACGTGGGCGAAACATCAGGCGATATTCACCGAGGGTGACCGGCTCGGCATATTCGTAGCGGGTGCGGTGGACGATTTCGATCGTGTGCATGGAACGTGGGCAACGTCTGGCGGTGGCGAAGGTTGCAGACCTCTGACGGTCCATTCCACTATGATCCCGGCAAAATCTGGAGGAATGGCGATGCCGCGATTAGGATATCTGCTGCCGACCCGCGAGCGAGTCATGGAGGGACAGCCCGAGACGGCGTCGCTTCTGGCGCTGGCCGAGCGTGCCGAAGCCCTGGGCTTCGATTCGGTTTGGGTGGGCGACTCGCTCCTTGCCCGGCCCAGGCACGATCCCCTCACCCTGCTCGCCGCGGTCGCAGCGCGCACGCGCAAAGTCGAAATGGGAACCGCGGTTTTGCTGCCTATGCTCCGCAATCCCGTCGTGCTCGCCCAACAAGTGGCAACGCTCGACCGCATCTCCGAGGGCCGGTTGATCCTAGGCGTCGGCATCGCCTCCGACCTGCCGAACATCCGCGCCGAGTTCGAAGCCGCCGGCGTGCCATTCGAAAAGCGGGTCGGCCGCATGGTCGAAGGCCTGGCTCTGTGCCGCGCGCTGTGGACCGGCAAGCCGGTCGAGTGGCCGGTGGGCAAGGAAGGGCGCTGGAAGGTGGCGTCCAGCATCCTCGGCCCGACGCCGCACCGGCCGGGCGGCCCGCCGATCTGGGTCGCCGGCGCAGTGGCGGCGGCCCGCGAACGGACCGGGCGGCTGTACGACGGCTGGTTCCCCAATTCGCCGAGCGTCGCGGAATATGCCCCGCAATGGGCAGACGTAAAGCAGGCGGCGCGCGCCGCAGGACGCGATCCGGAGACGCTCACAGGGGCCATGTACCTGACGCTCTCAATCGACGACGACGCGGCCGCTGCCGACAAGAAACTTAATGCCTATCTCGAGAGTTACTACGGCCAACCCGCCGACGTCCTCCGCCGGCGGCAGATGTCCTATGCCGGCCCCGCTGCCGGTGCGGCGGCTTGGATGAAGAGCTACGCCGATGCTGGTGCAAGCCATCTGGTGCTGCGTTTCGCCGGCGACCACGAACGCCACCTCGAGACCGTGGCGCGCCTGCGCCGCGATCTCGGCTGGTGATGGCTGCCGCCGCTACCCAGTCGGCGCTACATCGGCGGCGTCAGCCCATCCTTGCCAACCAGAATCCGGGTTGCCGTCAGGATGCCGTCGGCGCCCTTGGCGGGGACCAGGAACACCTTGGCACCGACCTTGGCGTCGGTCCGGTCACCGGGTGCGAAGGTGACGATGGGAATGCCGGGCTTCACCCGGATATCCTGGGTGCCGTCCTTGTATTTGAGTGTCAGCGTCTGGCCCTCGCCTGCCGCGACGACGGTCGCCACGGTAGCGTTGGTCATCATGCTTTCTGGCTGCAGATCCCAGGGATAGTGGCCTTCGTTGCTGCCGCGGGCCGCCTCGGGAAACACCAGCACTTCCAGCGCGTTCTGGACACCATCGGGCCCCTTGAGCGAGGCGATGCCGACGAAGCTGTTGGCCTTGACCTCCGACAGGGCGATCGGCACGACGAGTACAGCAGCCCAGTTGTCGGCCAGGTTGACCTTGACCGAAGCGCCTTCACGCGTGGCGATCGTGGCAGTCTTGCCATCGATGGCGGAAATGCTGCCACGCAGGCGGGTCGGCGGGGCATTCTGGGCCAGTGCGACACCGGCGGCGACGAACGCCGCGAACGCGGCGACGCTGCCGGCAATCAAGCGAATGCGTGTCATGAACATCCTCCCGTTCAGGTGCGGAAAACTTGCCACAACCGGTCCGGCAGGGCCCTTTACGATTGCGTGATGGGTGCGCGAGGCCGGTCCTCTCGCAGGGCGGTCGACAGCCCTTCGCTGAGGTTGACCTGATGCGAACAGCGCCCGATTTTCGAAGGGCACATAGGAGCGACAGCAGATGGCCGCCTCATCCGAACCCCAGGCCCTCGACTACGACGCCATCATCATCGGCGCGGGTATTTCCGGCCTGTATCAGCTCTATCGCCTGCGCGAACTGGGGATGCGGGTGCGGGTCCTGGAAGCCGGCACCGGTGTCGGCGGCACCTGGTACTGGAACCGTTATCCTGGCGCGCGCTTCGATTCCGAGAGCTACTCTTACGGCTACTCGTTCTCGCAGGAGCTGCTGGACGAATGGCACTGGACCGAGCATTTCTCACCCCAATCCGAGACCCTGCGCTATCTCAATTTCGTCGCCGACAAACTCGACTTGCGCCGCGACATCCAGTTCAAGTCCCGGGTGAGCGCCGCCCACTATAATGACGAAGGGCGGAGCTGGAACGTCACGCTCGAAGATGGCAGCCACTTCACCTCGCGCTTCCTGATCACGGCCATCGGTCCGCTTTCCGCGCCGACCATGCCCCGCATTCCAGGCGTCGAGAGCTTCAAGGGCCAGTCCTGCCACACCGCGCGCTGGCCGCACGAGCCCGTGAGTTTCGAGGGCAAGCGCGTGGCGGTGATCGGCACCGGCGCCACCGGCGTGCAGACGATCCAAGAGGTGGCCAAGACCGCCGGCCATCTCACCGTGTTCCAGCGCACGCCCAATTGGTGTGCGCCGCTGCACAACGGCAAGATCGGCGAGGAAGAGATGCGCGAGATCAGGGCCGGTTATCCGGAAATGTTCAAACGCTGCCAGGAAACCTTCGCCTGCTTCCTGCATACGCCCGACCCGCGCGGCACGTTCGAAGTGACGCCGGAAGAGCGTGAGGCGTTCTGGGAGAAGCTCTACGGCGAGAAGGGCTTCGGCATCTGGCAGGGCAACTTTCGCGACATGCTGATCGATCGCAAGGCGAATGCCCTGATCAGCGACTTCGTCGCCCGCAAGATCCGCCAGCGCGTGAAGGATCAAGCCGTGGCCGAGAAGCTGATCCCGAAGAACCATGGCTTCGGCACCCGCCGCGTGCCGCTCGAGACCAGGTACTACGAGGTCTACAACCAGCCCAACGTCACGCTGGTCGACATCAACGAGACACCGATCGAGCGGATCACGCCGACAGGCATCAAGACCAGCGGCGCCGAGTACGAGTTCGACATCATCATCTATGCGACGGGCTTCGACGCCATCACCGGCAGCTTCGACCGTATCGACATCGGGGGCGCAGGTGGGCTCAAGCTCAAGGACAAGTGGCAGGGCGGACCGAAGACCTACCTCGGTGTCCAGGTCGAAGGCTTTCCCAACATGATGATGCTGATGGGCCCGCACACGGCGCTGGGCAACATCCCGCGCAGCATCGAATACAACGTCGAATGGGTAACGGGCCTGATCCGCCATATGCGCGAGCAAGGCCTCACGCGCGCCGAAGCCCGCCCCGAGGGTGTGAAGTCGTGGACCGACCATGTCGTCGCCCTGGGCGAGGGCCTGCTTTCCAACGAAATCGATTCGTGGATGACCGGCATCAACCGCAACGTCGACGGCAAGACCGAGCGCATCATCGCCCGCTATTCGGGCAGCGCGCCGGCCTATCGCGAACGCTGCGACCGCGTGGCGGCCGAGGGCTACAAGGAAATGAACATCGGCTAGCCCGCTCGGAAGAGCGCCGCTAAGCTGGCATCCATGTTGGATGCAGCACGCTCGTCTCTAACCGCTCCCTGGCGAATCGGCGTCGATGTCGGCGGCACCTTCACCGACATGGTGCTGCGCGACAGCGCCGGCGCCGTCCGTATCTTCAAGTCGCCGTCGGTTCCGGCCGACCCCAGCGAAGGCGTCCTGGACGTGTTGCGGCTTGCGGCCCTGCAGCTCGACCTGCCGCTTTCTGCGCTGCTGCGAGACTGCGCGCTTTTCGTGCATGGCTCGACGGTCGCCACCAACACCATCCTGGAGAAGAAGGGTGCCAGGGTCGGCATGCTGACGACCGAGGGCTTTCGCGACTCGCTGGAAATCCGTCGCGGCATTCGCGACAACCAATGGGACCATCGCGCGCCTTTCCCGCAGGTTCTGGTGCCACGCTATCTGCGCCTCCCGGTGCGCGGGCGCATCGGTGCCGACGGCCAGGAACTGACGCCGCTCGAGGCCAACGACGTTGACGCGGCCGCCAAGGTCTTTGCCGCCGAAGATGTCGAGTCGGTTGCCGTCTGCCTGTTCAACAGCTTCCTCGATGGGACGCATGAACGCAGCGCGGGCGCGCAACTCGCCAAAAACTGGCCCGGCAAATGGGTGTCGCTGTCGAGCGACGTCATGCCGACGATGGGTGAGTACGAGCGCGGCTCGACGGCCGTGGTCAACGCCTACATCGCCCCCAAGGTGACGAGCTATCTGCACGCACTGGACGAGCAGCTCCGCCAGCTCGGCCTGCCGCGCTCCCTCCTCCTGCTGCAAAGCAATGGCGGCGCAGTCTCCGTCGACCAGGTCGTGGCCCGTCCGGTGATGCTGGTCCTGTCGGGCCCGGCCGCCGGCGTCGGCGCGCTGAAGGGCTGTGCGGCACCCGGCGAGGCCGCCAATCTGATTTCTATGGAAATCGGCGGCACCAGTTGCGACGTCATGGTGATGGCAAGCGGCGACGTGCCGGTGACGGATGCGCTGGTGATCGATGGCTATCATCTCACCACGCCGTCGGTCGAAATCCACACCGTGGGCGCCGGTGGCGGCACCATCGCCTGGGTCGATGACGCGGGCCTGCTGCATGTGGGCCCGCAGGGTGCCGGCGCGCGCCCGGGTCCAGCCGCCTACGGATTGGGCGGCGAGCAGCCGACTGTCACCGA
>JAQSDW010000112.1 GCA_029946105.1 Reyranella sp.
GCCAGCCGCGCTGGAAGCCCGACAAGCCGATCACGATCTACAATCCGTTCGCGGCGGGCGGCGTCACCGACGTCTGCGCCTGCTCGGCGAGGTCGTGGGCAAGATCCTGGGCCAGCAGATCGTCATCGACATCAAGCCGGGGGCGGCCGGCACGCTGGCGCCCGCGATGCTGCTCAACGCCAAGCCCGATGGGCAGACGCTGGCGGTTATGAGCATCAACACGCTGCGCTATCCGCACTACCAGCAGACGACGTGGAATCCGCTGACCGACTTCACCTACATTACCGGCCTGTCGGGCTACACGATGGGCATCGTCGTGCGCAGCGACTCGCCCTGGAAGACTTTCCAGGACCTGGTCGACGCCGGCAAGAAAGAGCCCGACAAGTACAACTACGGCACTTCGGGAGTTGGTGGCACCGGCCAACTCATGATGATCGAGGTCGAACAGGCGACCGGCGCCAAGTTCACTCACGTCCCCTACAAGGGCGGCGCGGAGTGGATGCAGGCGCTGATGGGTGGCGAGATCCAGTTCATCGCCGATGCCGCCCAGTGGGCGCCGTTCGTCGACGACGGCAAGTGCCGCATCCTGGCCTTCGCCACCGAACAGCGCATCCCACGCTACAAGGACACCCCGACGATGACCGAACTCGGCGTCAAGGTCGTGGGCCAGAGCCCCTACGGCCTGCTCGGGCCCAAGGGCATGCCGCCGGAGATCGTCGATTCGATCTACCTGGCGTTCAAGGAAGCGTCGGCCTCGCCCAAGGTCACCGAGTATCTGGCGAAGTTCATCCAGGTGCCGTGGGAGAAGAATCCCGCCGAGTTCCGCGCCTTCGCCGAGAAGTATTATGTCGACGTGAAGCCGCTGCTGATCAAGGCCGGGCTCGCGAAGTCCTAGAGGAGGAAGTCATGGCGCTGAAGAAGGTCGCCCTCGAGATCGGCATGGGCACCGATATCCGCGGCGGCGACTACACCAAGGCCGCCGTCCGCGCGCTGAAAGACGCGCTGTGGCACAACTCGCTCACCATCGCCACGGCGCTCGGCAAGTCGAGCGACGACATGCAGGTCGAGGTGCTGATCGGCGTTCCCAAGCCGGATCAGGTCGACACCAAGCAGGTGCTTGCGGTGCTGCCGCACGGCACCGGCACGGTGAAGGTTTTCGAGGGCGGGTTGGAAATTCCCAACGAAGCCGGCACGGACAAGACGGTGATCGCCCAGGCGGCCGCCATCGTCCGCCTCGACCTCTGAGCGGGAGCAGCATCATGGCCGCCAAACGCGTCATCCTCGAACTCGGCACCGGCAACGACCTGCATGGTGGCGACTATACCAAGGCAGCCCTTCGCGCCGTGCAGGGCGCGCTCCATCATTCCTCGCTGGCGATGATCCGCACGCTCAAGATCAACCCGAAGACGGACATGTTCGTCGACGTCACGATCGGCGTGCAGCAACCCGACAAGGTCGACGTCGAGAAGGTGCGCGCGTCGCTGCCGCACGGCATCGTTACAGTGAAGGTGGTAAAGGGTGGGCTCGATGTCGCCGACCCCGATAACCAGGACCCGGCGGTGATCGCTAGTGCTGCCGTCGCAGTCCGGCTGGAGCTACCCTAGCTGTTGGCCTTGCGGCCGTAGAACAACAGGCCGGCGCCGATTACGACGGCTAGGACGCCGGCAATGCTCGGGATCGGAATGGTACGCTGCTGGTCGGCCGTTACCTTGAGCGGTCCGGCATCGACGATCACCGTCTTCTCGGTAAAGGAGATGTTGGCAATCAACAGGCCTGCGACACCAATCGCGATCAGGAGGACGCCCAGAACGGCGATCGGTTTCATGTCGGCACTTCCCATGTTTCAAAGCTTGCTGTTGCAAAGCCTGCATAATGAAACGCAGCACAGGGTCGAAAGTTGCGCGTAGAAACCGCTATTTGAGCAGCAGCTTGACCCCCTGCTCGATGGCGGTCCTGGCCATGGCCCGCAGGCCCTCGTCGGTGGCGCTGCTGACCGGATGGCCAATCCTGGCGAAGGCGTAGTCGGGCATTCCGAGGACGCGGCTCATCATCTCGGCCGCGCTCTCGAACCGGGTGGTCATCACACTGAAGGCGGGAACCCCCAGGCGTTCGGCTGTCACTGAGTCATGCAGACTGCATGATGAACAGCTGCCTCAATCCCCAAGGCCGGAGACCATGGCGTCCCAGCTCTTGATCTCGTCGACGATGTGCTTGTCGGCGGGCGCGCTGTAGTTGGACTTGGTGCGGCTCACCACCTTGGCGACGCCGTACTCCTCGCGCAGCATCTGGTCCAGGTGCCTGAAGAAGCCCTTGGTGCCTTCCTTGCCGTTGGAAATGAAGCCGATGGTCTTGCCCTCGAGCGTATCGAGGCGCGGGGCGAGCTTGCCGGCGGGCGGAGCCTTCTCGGTCGTCGGGTCGAGAACGCGGAAAGTCATGGTGTGCCTCTTCGTTACTTCCGAGCCTGTCAGCTCTTGGGAGGTTCGCAGTCGATGCAGACGCCGAGCGGCAGCGTCACGGCATGGCTCTTGTTGCCGAGCCAGGGCGGGATGACCGCGCCGAAACCGCCGGCCGGCCCGCCCGCGGCGATGACGAGAAGCTGGTCGGGCGATTCCATCGCCGGATAGACGCTGTCGCCGCGATCGCGGACCACGGCGCCCTTGCCGACCTCGGCCCATTCGCGACGGTGGATACGCGCGCGCTCGTGGATGAACTCGGCGATCTTCGTCTTGGTCCAACCGCCCGCCTGCAAATGCTCGCGCAGCTGCTTCGGCACGACGATGGCGTAGTTGCCGGGATGGATCGAATAGTGCCGCAGGTTGGCGCGCATCTCGGCGGCGAAGGTCTCGAGGATCTCCTCGGGCTTGGTCGTCCACTCGTTCATGAGCTGGCGCGGCGCGCCCGCCGCCATCACCGTGACGGCCGATGCCGCCCGCTCGACACCGCGCTGCTCGTGCAGGGGCAGCCAGGACGAATCCTCCTCGTCTTCGGCCAGGCAATAGCTGTACTTGCCGGGGTGCCCCAGCGTGGAGCGGTCGATGACGCCCGGGCGCACGTCCATCAGGTTGATCAGGCAGAGACGCACGGCGCGGCCGATCACGGCCGTCGCGCGGTCGCTGTTGCCCAGCGCATTGAAGGTACCGTTGGCGCCGAGTTCGAGGCGGATCGGGCCGTTCAGCACGACCAGGACGGCGCAGCCACCGGTGCTTGCCGTGGCGCCGTGCATCAGGAACTCGTCCTGCATCATCGCCATCCAGGCAGTGACCACGACGGGGAAATGCATCGGCAGGCAACCCGCCATGACGGCGTTGATCGCCAGCTTCTCGGCCGTGATGGCGAGGCCGCGCACCGGCTCGATGCCGATCAGCTGGTCGGGCGACATCATCGCCCATTCGAGGCAGGCTTGTACGGCTTCGGCCGTCGGCGGCACGATCGGCAGGCCGTCGGTCCAGCCACTGCTGTGATAGAGCTCCTGGACGGCGGAGATGTCGTTGGCGTCGTAGGTCTTGGAAGCCAGTTGCACGGGGCGGCCCTCTTCAAGCTCAAGGATAGTCTTCTCTCGGCCTATGCCAATCTCAACCTGATAGCCTTCATTATTGCATAATGCGTATCAAATCCGTCCCGGCTTCGGCCAGGTCCGGCGGACCAGCGCCATGAAACCCGCCGCCGCCGGCGACGGTTCGCGCTCGCGCAATGTGATCAGGCCCAGCCGCCGCGACAGGCGGGGCTCGCTCACCGGAATGGCGCGCAGGTCGCGGCCGAGGAAGAAGCCGGTGGCACCAGTCGGCACGACCGCAAGCCCAACGCCCGCCCGCACGCAGCCCATCAGCGTGGCGAACTGGCCCACCGTCACGACCTGGCGCAGCGACAGGCCGGCAGTCGAGGCCGCGGCATCGATCGTGCGCCGGGTCCGCGAATCGGACGGCAACGCCACCATCGGCTCGTCCCTGAGGTCGGCCAGGGCAAGGCTCCGCCGCGTGGCGAGACGGTGACGCTTCGGCACCACGACGCTGAAAGTCTCGCGCTGCAGCGCGATGCCCTCGACCGCATCGGGCAGGTCGTCGACATAGGAAAGGCCGAGATCGGCCCCGCCGCTGCGCACGTCCTCGAGCACGCTGCCGTGCACGCCCTCGCGGACCTGGATTTCGATGCCCGGCCTGTCGGCGCGATAGGTCGCCAGCAGCAAGGGCAGCACGCCGCTCGCCACCGACATGATGCTGGACAGGGTGAGCCGGCCGCGCTGCTCCTCGGCCACCTCGCGGAGGTTGCGCACAGTGAGGCGCAGGTCGTTCAGCAGGCGCTCGGCCACGGCCACGAACTCGCGGCCGGCGGCGGTGATCTGGACATGCCGGGTGCTGCGCTCGAACAGCCTCACGCCGAGCGCGGTCTCGACCCGCTTGATGGTCCGCGTCAGCGCCGGCTGGGAGATGCGCAGGCGCGCCGAGGCGGCGATGAAGCTGCCGTACTCGGCCAACGCGAGGACGGCTTCGAGCTGGCGGGCACTTAGATCCGGCAGGGCATGGGTCGCCATGGCACTCATGTGAAAAGTGGAATGATCGGCGATATCAGAAAGGAATTGCTATGAATAGCGTGGGCCACGAGGTTGGCCCGAACAGGGGAAAATCCACAAAGGGAAATCCATGGTCCTGCCACTTCAATCGGTGCGCGTACTAGACCTCACCCGCGTGCTGGCCGGGCCGTGGGCGACGCAGCTCCTGGCCGACCTCGGCGCCGAGGTCATCAAGATCGAGCGCCCGGGCAGCGGCGACGACACGCGCGGCTGGGGCCCGCCCTTCGTCGACGGCGACGGCAAACCGGGCGGCGTCAGCGCCTATTTCCTCTGCACCAATCGTGGCAAGCGCTCGGTCGCGGTCGATTTCGAGACGGCGGAGGGCCGCGCCCTGGTGGCCGACCTCGCTGCCGAATGCGACGTCATGGTCGAGAACTTCAAGGTCGGCGGCCTGGCCAAGCTCGGCCTCGACTACGCGACCCTGGCCAAGCGCAACCCGCGCCTCGTCTACTGCTCGATCACCGGCTTCGGCCAGACCGGGCCGCACCGCTTTCGCGCCGGCTACGATCTGATGGTCCAGGCCATGGGCGGGCTGATGAGCGTGACCGGCGAGGCCGATGGCCAGCCGATGAAGGTGGGCGTGGCCACTGCCGATCTCCTGACCGGTCTCTACGCCAGCAATGCGATCCTGGCGGCGCTCCTGGAGCGGCGCGACAGCGGCCTCGGTCAGCACATCGATCTTGCCCTGCTCGACGTGCAGATCGCCACTTTGGTGAACCAGGCGTCGGGCTATCTCGCCTCGGGTAAGGTGCCGGGACGCCACGGCAATGCCCATCCCAACATCGTGCCCTATCAGGCCTTTACAGCGAAGGACGGCGATATCGTGATTGCCGTCGGCAACGACATGCAGTTCGCCCGCTTCGCCGAGGTGCTGGAACGCCCCGACCTCGCCGCCGATCCGCGTTTCGTGGCCAACAGCGGCCGCGTTGCCCATCGCCAGGAACTGCTCGACACCATCGTGCCGCTGATCGCAGCGCGTGCCTCGGCGGATATCCTCGTGGCTCTCGACCGGGTGAACATTCCGGCCGCGCCGATCAACACGCTCGACCGAGTCTTTGCCGATCCACAGATCGCGGCGCGCGGCCTCGTCGTCGAACCCGCGGCGGGCTCGACCGGCAAGCGCTCGCCGGTCGTCGGCAATCCCATCCGCTATTCGCGCACGCCGATCGATTCGGCCAGGCCCGCTCCCCTGCTCGGCGCCGATGCCGACGACGTGTTGCGCGCCGTGCTCGGCAAGTCCGAGGCCGACATCGCCGGCCTCAGGAAACGCGGCGTGATCTAGGCGGCCAGCATCCGGTCGTGGTTGCGCTCGCGCAGGATCGGCATGACCCACTTGCCGAAGCGTTCGGCCTCTTCGTCGTGCAGATAGCCCGACAGGCAGAAGGAGTGGCAGCCGAGGTCGATGAATTTCTGCAACGTGTCGGCGCACTGCTCGGGATCGCCGACCACGGCGATGCCGGCACCAGGCCTCACCTGCGTGATGCCGGTCCACAGATGGGGCTCGATGGTCTCGCCGATCGCCGCCAGCTCGCGCACGCGGCGGTTGGCTTCCGAGGTGGCGAAGCGCTCCTTCACGAAGGCCTTCTGGGCTTCGGTCGCATGTTCGACCAGCCCGTGCGCGAAGTCCCAAGCCTCCTTCTCGGTCGGCCGGCAAACGATCTGCAGGCGCATGCCGAAGCCGATGTCGTTCTCGCGGCCGTGGCGCGCCGCCATGCCCTTGATCTCCGCCATGTTGGCGCGGATGCGCTCGTAGGTGTCGCCCCAGAAAAGATGAACGTCGGAATGCTTGGCCGAGATCTCCCAAGCCTGCTTCGAGCCGCCGCCGAGATAAAACCTGGGATGGGGCGTCTGCAGCGGATAGGGCCGGATCTGCGCACCCTTCAATTGGTAGAACTTGCCGTCGAAGTTCACCGGGCCGCGCGTGGTCCACAGCGCCTTCAGGATCGAGACCTCCTCGTCCATGATCTCGTAGCGCTCTTCCTTGCCCCACTTGACGCCTTCGGAAGCGTTCTCGGCCTCGCTTTGGCCGGCGATCAGGTTGATGCAGATGCGGCCACCCGAGAGCTGGTCGAAGGCGCTGATCATCTTGGCCAGCAGCACCGGATTGATGTAGCTCGGGCGTGCCGCCACCAGCATGCGCATCGACTTGGAGCGCGCCACCATCATGGCGCTGGAAATCCATGCCTCCCAGCAGGCGGTCTGCACCGGCACCAGCATGTATTCGAAGCCCGCCGTTTCGGCGGCGGCGACGACCTTGTCGAACAGCGGAAGCGAGGGGGCGATCTGCGCGCTCGCCAGCCCGTAGGCCGTGGTGTCGCCGGCGGTCGGCAGGAACCAACCGAATTCCAGTCTGCGCATAAGCCCGTTTCCTCCTGCGGGGCAGCTTAGCGTAATTCGCTCTAGCCGCGACCGTGTCGAATCGGCACGATCCGCCGTCGTTCAGGAAGGAACTAGGAATGTTGCAGCACGGTAAGCGTCCGACCATCACATCGCGCCACGGAATGGTCGCGGCGGCCCATCCGCTGGCGGCGGCGGCCGGCGCGCGCGTCCTGGCCAATGGCGGCAACGCCTTCGACGCAGCGGTTGCCACCGCGGCGGCCCTGAACGTCGTCGAGCCCTATATGTCGGGACTGGCCGGACGCGGCGTGGCGACCTGCTTCATCGCCAAGGAAAAGCGCGTGCGCACGCTCGACTTCGTCGGGCCGATCTCGAAGAACTTTCCCGTCGACAAGCTCAGCAACCGCAGCCAGCTCCAGCGCGGTGCGCTGGCGGTCGGTGCGCCGGGCAATCTCGCCGGCTGGTGCGAGCTGAACAGTACCCACGGCAAGAAGAAGTTGCCCGAACTGTTCGCCCCGGCGATCGCCATCGCGCGCGACGGCTATCAGCTCATCGAATTCAACCTCGAGGAGATCCAGGGCGTGGCGGGCGAGCTCGCGGGCTACAAGGCGCTGCATCCCGAATGGTCGCGCGTCTATACAGCGGGCGCCGGCACGGTGAAGCCGGGCTTCGTACTGAAGCAGCCCGACCTTGCCCGTACGCTGGAGGCGCTGGCCACCGAAGGGCCGGGGCTCCTCTACGGCGGCGCCCTCGGCAAGAAGATCCTCGACCGGCTGACCGAACTCGGCGGCTGCATGGTGATGGATGACCTGATGGCCGCCAAGGCGACATGGCGCGATCCGGTGGCCATCACCTATCGCGGCCGCACCATCCACGTGCCGCCGCCGCCCTGCGAAGCCTTCCAGTTCCTGCTGACGCTCCGCATCCTCGAAGGCTTCGACCTCGCCAAGATGAAGCGCAACTCGACGGAACATGTCGACACCGTGCTGCGCGCCATCCGGCTCGCCGCCGGCGTGCGCATCGCCACCGGCGTGCCGGCGCCGCAGCAGCTGGCGGAGATCCTCTCCGACAGCCACGTCGAGACGCTGCGCGCCCGCGTGCGCGACGGCAAGCCGGTGACCGGCCCGACCGAGCAGTGGACGCCGGCGCAAGAGCCTGTTTCGGCAACTGACGAGAGCCATACGACATCGTTCTCGATCGCCGACAACGAGGGCAACCTCATCTGTCTGACGCAGAGCCTGGGCAGCGTCTTCGGCTCCGGCATCGTGGTGCCGGGCACCGGCATCTGCCTCAACAACTTCCTCTATTGGGCGGACGTCAACCCCGCGAGCCCCAACCGCGTGAAGCCGGGCGAGCAGCTGCCGATGTGCATGGCGCCGTCGATCTCGACCAAGGACGGCGCGCCCGTCCTGGCGCTGGGAACGCCGGGCAGCTACGGTATCCTGCAGACCCAGCCGCAGGCGATGGTGCAGCACGTCGATTTCGGCCTGCCGCTGCAGCAGGCCATCGAGGCACCGCGCGCACGCCTGACCGACGGCCGCGCCGTGCTGCTGGAGAGCCGCGTCGAAGCCGACGTCCATGCCGAACTGCGCAAGCGCGGCCACGACCTCACCAGCGGCCCCGACTGGACGATGAAGGTGGGCGGCATGCAGGGTGTGGCGATCGATCCGGAGACCGGCGTGTTCACCGGCGGATGTGATCCGAGGCGCGACGGGTATTGCGTACCGGCGTAACCGAGGCGGGTTAGCGGAGACCCACGACGACGCGCGTCTGTGAACGGACGTGGGAGGCGAAAGCCCCCCAGCCACGCATCGCCGTGAACTCCTTCGTTTCCACGGCGGCGGGCGAGTCGAGTTCGTAGACTGTCGTATATAGCCTTGTCGGGGTGCGTCGGCCTTGCCCTCGGTCACTTTCCGAAATCTGCCCCGAGGAAAGGTAGCGGCGGCCGGCCAGCACGCCCGGACAGGCGAGCGCGTCGGGAAGGTGAACATCGTCGTACCAGCGGTTCCAGTCGGCCTCGACCCCGGCATCGACTTCGGCGGTCACGATCAGCAGGCAATTCGGCAGCAGGCAATTCGGCAAAGCGGTCATTCGGCATTCTCCTTGCACGGAGGCGTCCGACACTATGGAATGCCCTCCAAGCAAAACGTTCAAGAGGGGATGGTTCGATGCGGAAACTGATTTGGCTCGCCGCGGCGGCAGTGGCCGTTCTCGGAGCGGCAGCCGCTGAGGCTCAGGATACGCCACGCAAGGGCGGTTCGATCCGGATGACGGCGCCCTATGCCGCGAGCTTCGGCAGCCTCGACCCGCACGTGACGCCGCGCGCCCAGGACGACATCGTCAACAAGGCGATCCAGCGCACGCTCTACAATTGGAACACCTCGGCCAACAAGCTCGAGCTCGAGCTCGCCAAGTCCGTTTCGGTATCGGCCGACGGCCTCACCTATACCTACAAGCTGCGCGACGACGCCTTCTTCCACAACGGCCGCAAGATGACGGCCGACGACCTGATCTTCTCCTACACGCGCATCATGGACGGCAGCAAAGGCTATCCCGGCGCGCGCTACGTCCGCCTGATCAAGGGCGCGGTCGACGTCGAGAAAGGCCAGGCCAAGGAGATCTCCGGCCTGAAGAAGATCGACGATTTCACGCTGGAGATGACGATCACGGATCGCGTCGATCCGGGTTATTATTTCTTCGCCGGCACGACCGCCATCCTGCCCAAGGAAGAGGTCGAGAAAGGCAACTTCGCCTCCAATCCGGTGGGCCTCGGGCCGTTCAAGTTCAAGGAACACATCCCCGGTTCGCGCGTCACGACCGAGCGCTTCGACAAGTTCTACAAGCCCGGCAAGCCCTATCTCGACAAGCTCGAGGTGCTGATCATGGCGGAGGCTGCCGCACGCGACGTCGCCTTCCGCAACAAGGAGATCGACACCTCGATCCTGGGACCTGCCCAGTACGTCGCCTACCGCGCCGATCCGCAGCTTTCCAAGGGCATCCTGGAAGTGGCGGAAATGTTCACGCGCGCCATAACGATGAACCACGATTCGATCAAGCCATTCCAGGACAAGCGCGTGCGTCAGGCGATCAACTACGCGATCGACGCCAACCTGATCATCTCGCGCCTGGTCAAGGACAAGGCCTATCGCGCCACCAGCTGGCTGCCGCCCTCGTCGGCCGCCTTCGACAAGACGGTGAAGCCCTATCCGTTCGACCCGGAGAAGGCCAAGAAGCTGCTCGCCGAGGCGGGCTACCCCAACGGCTTCGAGTTCGAGCTGACGACCAGCCAGAACGAGAGCTGGGGCCTGCCGATCGTCGAAGCGGTGATCCCGATGCTGGCCAAGGTCGGCATCAAGCTGAAGCCAAAGCTGGTCGAAGTCACCGTGTTGACCGAGCTCGCCATGAAGGGCGATCACCAGGCCTACATCGGCTCGAACCTGACCGGACCCGACTCGCTGGCGACCCTGCGCTGCTACTATTCCAAGACGCCGCGTACGGCCTGCAACTACACCGGCTTCAAGAACCCCGCGTTCGACAAGCTGCTCGACGATGCCGCCCAGGAAGGCGACATGGCCAAGCGCAACGAACTCCTGAAGAAGGCCAACAATCTGCTCTACGACGAAGCGCCGGTGTGGTTCTTCAACTACAACAAGGCGGTGATGGCCTATCAGCCGTGGGTCCATGGCCTGCAGGCCAATCCGACCGAGATCACGCATCAATACCCCGAGGAAATCTGGGTCGATGCCAACTCGCCGGCCAAGTAGCGACAGAAAAGTGAAAGATCCCTCGCGATGCTCCAGGGCGGGGGTTACCCCGCCCGAGATGAAACCGGTACTGTTATCCCCAGCGTAAGCGAGGGACCTTTAGAGTCTTCAGTAATGCTTATCGTCCTCGGTCGTCGCCTCGCCAACGTCATTCCGACGCTGCTCGCCGTCGTAGCCCTCGTCTTCCTGCTGTTCTCCGTCCTGCCGGGCAGCTTCATCTCGGGCATGAACGAGGATGGCCGCTCGGCCATGGACCCGGCGGTGATGGAGCGCATGCGCAAGGAGATGGGGCTCGACGATCCGCTGCTCGAGCGCTTCGCCAAGTACGTCGTCAATATCGCGGTCGGCGATCTCGGCACGTCCTTCCGTACGCGAGAACCGGTAACCAAGATGCTGAGCGGCCGCATCTGGCCGTCGTTGAAGCTGGTCATGGCCGCCATGACCTTCGCCATCCTGGTCGGTGTCACCCTGGGCTTTCTCGCCGCCCTCAAGCCGGGCGGCTTGCTCGATACCGCCGCGATGGTCGGCGCCATCTCGGGCCTGTCGCTGTCCCAGTTCTGGTTCGGCCTCATGCTGATGTATCTGTTTGCGCTGAAACTCCAATGGTTACCGAGCTTCGGCTATGGCGACGGCGGCCTGCGCAATCTCATCCTGCCGGCGATCGCGCTCGGCGTCGGTCCGATGGCGCTGCTGGCCCGCACCACCCGCGCTGCCGTGCTCGACGTGCTCAATGCCGACTTCGTCCGCACCGCGCGCAGCAAGGGCATGAGCGAGCGCCGCGTCGTCGAGTGGCATGTGCTCAGGAACGCGCTGGTCCTGGTCATCACCATCGTCGGCCTGCAGTTCGGTTCGCTGATGGGCCAAGCCGTCGTCGTCGAGAAGCTGTTCGCCTGGCCAGGCGTCGGATCGCTGATGGTCGACTCGGTGTTCCAGCGCGACATGCCGACGGTCCAGGGCTGCATCCTGATGATCGTGCTGTTCTTCCTCGCCATCAACACGCTGGTCGACATCGCCTATGTCGTGATCGACCCACGGATCCGCTACCGATGAGCCTATTTCGATGAGTGTGGCCCTGAAATTGCCCAGGCTCAGGCTGAAGGGCGGAACCTCGCTCTGGGTCGGCGGCAGCCTGGTCGCCATCGCGATCTCCGCCGCGATCCTGGCGCCGGTGATCGCGCTCACCGATCCGGTGATGGACGCCAACCTGATGAACGCCGAGATCCCGCCCTGCTGGGAATATCCCTTCGGCACCGACGCGCAGGGTCGTGACATCTATTCGCGCATCGTCTACGGCGCCCGCATATCGTTGAGCGTCGGCATCATCAGCCAGATCTGCAACAGCCTGATCGGCGTCACGCTTGGACTGACCGCCGGCTACTGGGGCGGCTGGTGGGACGATCTGGTGAGCGGCCTCACCAACCTGATGCTGGCGATCCCCTCGCTGGTCTTTGCGCTCGCCATCATGGCGATCCTCGGCCCCGGCCTGGTGAGCCTGGTGATCGCGCTCGGCCTCACAAGCTGGTCGTACTCCTGTCGCATCGCGCGCGCCCAGGTGCTGTCGCTCAAGAGCCAGGGCTATGTCCAGGCCGCGCGCATCCTGGGCTACGGCGACCTGCGCATCATGTTCACCCAGGTACTGCCCAACATCCTGGGGCCGCTGATCGTGATCGCCACGCTCGGCATGGGTGGTGCGATCCTGGCCGAGGCGGCGTTGTCTTTCCTCGGGCTCGGTATCCGGCCGCCGTTTCCGAGCTGGGGCAGCATGCTGTCGGAGGCGCGCGACCAGATCACGACCGCGCCGTGGCTGTCGGTGTTCCCGGGCCTCGCGATCTTCTTCACCGTGCTCGGCCTCAATCTGCTGGGCGACGGCTTGCGCGACATCCTCGACCCGCAGTCGACGACGCGGCGGAACTGAGGCGCCGCGCATGACCACCCCCCTTCTCAGGGTCGACAATCTGCGCATCGCGCTGGCCAGCGACGGCATCACCTACAACGCAGTCGAAAACGTGTCGTTCGAGATCGGCCGAGGCGAGGCCTTCGGGCTGGTGGGCGAATCGGGCTGCGGCAAGAGCATCACCGCGCTCGCCGTCATGGGCCTGTTGCGCCGGCCGCTGTCACTGGGGGGCGGCAGGATCGTGCTCGACGGCCAGGAAATCCAGGATGCACCGGCGGCCGAGATGCGCCGGCTGCGCGGCAAGCGCATCGCCATGATCTTCCAGGAACCGATGACGGCGCTCAATCCGCTGTCGCCGGTCGGCAAGCAGATCGCCGAGATGTTCGTGCTGCACCAGGGCGCCAACTGGAACGAGGCGATGGACCGCGCCGAGGAAGCGCTGCGCCAGGTCCGCGTACCCTCGCCCGAGCGCCGCATCCGGGACTATCCGCACCAGCTCTCGGGTGGCATGCGCCAGCGCGTCATGATCGCCATCGCGCTCGCCTGCGGGCCTGACCTGCTGGTCGCCGACGAACCGACCACGGCGCTCGATGTCACGGTGCAGGCCGAGATCATCGACCTGATCGCCGAGCTTTGCGCGGCCAAGGGCACGGCGGTGCTGATGATCAGCCACGATCTCGGCCTGGTCGCCAACATGTGCAAGCGCGTGGCCGTGATGTATGCCGGCCGTATCGTCGAGAGCCAGGTGGCCGACGCCATCTTCGCCACCCCGAGCCATCCCTATACCCAGGGCCTGATCGATTCCCTGCCGCGATTGGGCGAACGCGCCCGGCGGGGCCGCCAGCGACTGACGGAGATCGCCGGCGTCGTGCCCTCGATCCAGGCCTATCCAGCGGGCTGCCGTTTCAATCCGCGCTGCCCCGCCGTCACCGATATCTGCCGCACCAACGTTCCCGAGGCGACGTCGCTGCCGGCCGACGGCCTGGTGAGGTGCCATCATCATGGCTGACTCGCTGCTGTCCCTCGACGATCTCGCCGTCCATTTCATGGTCGGCAGCGCCTTCGCCGGCGGGGTCAAGACGCTGAAGGCGGTCGACGGCGTCACGCTCGACGTCAAGGCCGGCGAATGTCTCGGCCTGGTGGGGGAATCGGGTTGTGGCAAGTCGACCCTGGCACTCGCCATCATGGGCCTGCTGTTGCCGACACGTGGCCTCATTCATGTCGACAGCCAGCAGATTTCCGGTGCCACGCCGCCCGACCGCATGAAGATGGCGCAGACGGTGCAAATGGTCTTCCAGGACCCCTACGCCTCGCTCAATCCGCGGCAGACCGTGCGGCGCACGCTGGCCGATCCGTTGCGCCTGCACGGCATCAACGACAGAGCCGAGGTCGAGGCGCGCGTCATCGACATGATGGCCAAGGTGGGCCTCCGGCCTGAGCATGCCGACCGTTACCCACACGAATTCTCGGGCGGCCAGCGCCAGCGCATCGGCATCGCCCGCGCCCTGATCCTGAAGCCCAAGCTGGTGATCTGCGACGAGCCGGTGTCGGCGCTCGATGTGTCGATCCGGGCCCAGATCATCAACCTGCTGCTCGAACTCAAGGACGAGATGGGCTTGGCCTACATCATGATCAGCCACGATCTCGGTGTGGTCGAGCACGTGAGCGACCGCGTCGCGGTGATGTATCTCGGCCGCATCGTCGAGCAGGGCGGCTGGCAGGAGATCTTCGAGGATCCGCGCCATCCCTATACGCGCGCGCTGATTGCCGCGATCCCCGACCCGTTCCATCGCGCCGCCGCCGCGGTCGCCAAGGCCAAGGCGAAGGGCGAGATCGCAAGCGCTCTCAATCCGCCGCCGGGCTGCCATTTCAACCCGCGCTGCCCGCTCAAGGCCGATCTCTGCACGGCCGAGGTGCCGCTTCTGGAAGCCACCGGGCCGGGCCATCTGGCGGCTTGTCACTTCCGCGACCGCGCGAGTTGATACAGACTCCAGTGCCATGAAAGACGCCGATATCGTCCGTATCGCCGGCTGGGTGGTCCGCCGCGGCCTCGTCGGCATGGCGGAAGAGGACCTGCTGCGCGAGTTCTGCGAGAAGTGCCGTGCTGCCGGCCTCGAAGTATCGCGCGCGCTCGCGCTCATCGACACGCTGCATCCCGTCCATGAAGGTCGCGTCTTCCGCTGGCGCGACGATGAATCGAACGACGCGCCGATGGTCGAATACGGCCGCAGCGACCAGGGCGAGTTGGCCGAAACATGGCAGCGCAGCCCGTTCTTCCATCTCCTGCAGACCGGCGAGGAAGAACTGCGGCGACGCATCGGCTTCGGCGACTCCGCCGATTTCCCGGCCATCCAGGAGATGAAGGATGTCGGCCACACCGACTATCTCGTCTTCGTCCATCGCTTCGCCGACGACAACACCATCGGCGAGATGGATGGCGTCTACTCATCCTGGATGACGCGCCATCCCGAGGGCTTCAGCGATGCCGGCGTGGTGGCGTTGCGCCGGCTGGTGCCGCCGCTGGCGCTCGCCATCAAGGCCGCCGCTCTTGCCCGCGTCGCCGGCACGCTGGTCGAGGTCTATCTCGGTCGCGACGCGGGAAAGCGCGTGCTGAGCGGCCGCATCTCGCGCGGCGTGGCCGACCGCATCGACGCCGTCCTGTGGTTCTCCGACCTGAGCGGCTACACCAAGATCACCGATACCGCGAAGCCGGACGAGGTGATTCCGCTGCTGAACGACTATGCCGATGCGGTCATCACCGCCATCCAGCAGGCCGGCGGCGAGGTCCTGAAACTGATCGGCGACGGCACGCTGGCGATCTTCCGCGCCGACGATCCGGCCAAGGCCAGCCTCAAGGCGCTGAAAGCCGAAGCAGACATGCGCGAGAGGGTGCTGGCGGTGAACGAACGCCGCCAGGGCGAGGAACGGCCGATCACCTCGGTCTATGTCGGCCTGCATATCGGCGAGGTCTTTTACGGCAACGTCGGCAGCATCGACCGGCTCGACTTCACGGTCGTGGGGCCTGCGGTCAACGAGACCAGCCGCATCGCCTCGATGTGCCGCTCGGTCGATCGGCCCGTCCTGGTGTCGTCTGCGCTCGCCGAGGCCTTGCCACCCACCGAGCGTGCGCGGCTCGTATCGGTCGGCCGCTTCGCGCTCCGAGGTGTCGGCCGTGCCCAGGAGTTGGTCACCATAGATCCGGGCTTGATGTAGCCGTCCGGAGAGTTGTGCCGCCGCATCGGCTTGGTAGTCTCCGGCCAGTCAACTCTGATGGAGACAAGCATGGCAAAGACTGCTCAGGCGCCCACTATTTCCATCGGCATCTCGGATGCGGACCGGCGCAAGATCGCGCAGGGCCTCAACCACCTGTTGGCCGACACCTACACGCTCTACCTGACCACGCACAATTTCCACTGGAACGTCACCGGTCCGATGTTCACCTCGCTGCACACCATGTTCATGACGCAGTACACCGAACTGTGGAACGCAGTGGACCCGATCGCCGAGCGCATCCGCGCGCTGGGCCATCCCGCGCCGGGCTCCTATGCCCAGTTCGGCAAGCTGAGTTCGCTCAAGGACGTGCCGGCCACGCCGCCCAAGGCGATGGACATGGTGCGGATACTGGTGACCGGGCACGAGGCCGTGGCGCGCACCGCGCGCGGCGTCTTACCGCTCGCCGACAAGGCCAATGACGAACCGACGGCCGACCTGCTGACGCAGCGCCTCACGGTGCACGAGCAGACGGCCTGGATGCTGCGCTCGCTGCTGGAGTAGCCGCCGCACGTCTCGGGACGCGCTGACGGAAGTTTTGCTATTCGGCTTGCGCCCCGACCCTCCCAATGCCTACGATGCCTGGAACAATGAAATCCGCCCAACGTGGCGGCAGTCCTTGGGAGGACAATCATGGCCAAGACGAAGCGTCGTAGCGTGCTTAAGCTTGCCGGCGGTGCAGCCGCCGTGTCGATGGGCGGCATGGCCGCCATTCTCGCCACCGGCCGTATGCCGGCCTTCGCCCAGCAACGAACGGTTCACTGGCTCAAGTGGGTCGACTTCGTGCCGGCCACCGATGCGCTCTTGAAGAAGGAAATGATGCCGGAGGCCGAAAAGGCGCTGGGCATCAAGATCAACCTCGAGACCGTGAACGGCAACGACCTGCAGCCGCGCATTACCGCCGGCATCCAGTCGGGGGCCGGCGCCGACCTGATCATGTCGTTCAACAGCTATACCCATCTCTACGCCAACAGCGTGGTCGACGTCAGCGCGATCGCTGAGGAAGTCGGCAAGCGGGAAGGCGGCATCTTGCCGTATGCAAAAGCGATCTGCAGCAACGGCAAGATCTACATGGGCATGCCCTGGGCGGTGATCGGCGGCATGATCGCCTACCGCAAGTCGTGGTTCGATGAGATCGGCGTTGCCAAGTTCCCCGACACTTGGGACGGCTATCGCGACGCCGCCAAGAAACTGAAGGCCAAGGGCCGGCCGTTCGGCCAGACGTTGGGTCATACCTTCGGCGACGCACCGGGCTTCACCTACCCGTACCTGTGGTCGTGGGGCGGCAAGGAGATCGACGCCAGCGGCAAGGTGGTGCTCAACAGCAAGGAAACCCTTGAATCGATCAAGTTCATGACCGGCCTCTGGAAGGACGGTATGGACGAGGGCGGCCTCGCCTGGGACGACACCAACAACAACCGTGCGTTCCTGTCGCAGACCATCTCCGCGACCCTGAACGGCGCCTCGATCTACATCGAGACCCTGCGCAAGCCCGACCAGTACAAGACGGAAAAGGGCCTGCCGATGAACAAGGACATCCTGCATGCGCCCCTGCCCAAGGGACCTGCGGGACAGTTCGGCTTCCATCTGCTGCAGTCGAACATGTTGATGAAATATTCGAAGAACCAGGACGCCGCCAAGGAATTCCTGAAGTGGATTCACACCGAGGCGAACTACAGGAAGTTCTTCGAATCGCAGAAGGGCTTCGCCACGCCATGCACGGCCAAGTGGGAGTCCGACAAGCTGTGGGATGCCGATCCGGTCATGACGCCGTACAAGGTGGCGGCGCGTCTCGGCCAGGCCATCGGCAACGCCGGACCGCCCGACGCCAAGGCCCAGGAAGTCCTCTCGAAGTATATCATCACCGACATGTACGCCAAGGCGGTCCAGGGCATGCCCGCCGAGGACGCGATGAAGTGGGCCGATGCCGAACTCAAGAAAGTCTACGTCTGAAGCAGGTAAACTGCGTTTAGGGTAACCCGTCCATGGCGGTGACAGCACTTTCGGCGGCGGAGAGCAAACGGCTCTCCCCGCGGTTGCGTAAGCTTGAGGACGAACGCTGGCTCGCGATGGCGCTCCTGGCGCCGACCGCCATCCTGCTCGGCCTGTTCATCGCCTATCCCTTTTTCGAGGGCGTTCTGCTGTCACTCAGCAGCACCCGCGTCGGCGAACCCGGCCATTTCGTCGGGCTGAAGAATTTCTACAAGATCTGGGACGACAGCATCTTCCGCCACACGGTGTGGAACACGTTCTATTACACAGCCGTGACGACAGTGTTCAAGCTGGCGCTCGGCCTGTGGCTGGCGATCCTGCTCAACCGGCATTTCAGGGGCAAGGCGATCATCCGTGCCTTCATCCTGCTGCCGTTCATCATTCCCACGGTGCTCTCGACCTTCGCCTGGAAGTGGATGTTCGATCCGACCTTCAGCGTCATCAACTGGACGCTGTTCCAGCTCGGCCTCATCACCACCCGCATCAACTGGCTGGGCGATCCCGATCTCGCGATGACGTCGATCATCATCATCAACATCTGGCGCGGCGTGCCGTTCTTCGCCATCACGCTGCTGGCCGGCCTTCAGACCATCAGTCCCGAGCTTCACGAGGCCGCCGCCATCGATGGTGCCCGCCCGTGGCAACGCTTCTGGCACGTCACCTGGCCGCTGCTCATGCCGGTGACCCTGGTGGTGGTGCTGTTCTCGGTGATCCAGACCTTCGCCGACTTCCAGCTGGTCTACGTCATGACCGGCGGCGGGCCGGCCAACGCCACGCATCTGTTTGCCACCTATGCCTACCAGCTCGGCATCGGCACCGGCCTGCTATCCGAGGGCGCTGCGATCTCGCTGGCGATGTTCCCGTTCCTCTTCATCATCGTGGTCGTGCAGCTGCTCTACATCCGCCGGGTTGAAACCCGATGAACCCGGAGATCCGCTGACAATGATCGAGGGTGCTCTCTGGAGACGATGGGTCTTCTACAATATTCCGTTGATCCTGTTCGTCTTCGTCCTGCTGTTTCCGTTCTACTGGATGATCGTCACGACCTTCCGGCCGGACGGCGAGCTCTACCTGCCGTGGAACGCGCCCAACTACATGCCGTTCTGGACCAACAATCCGACGTTCGAGCACATCCTTTATCTGTTCGAGGAAACCAACTTCGCGCGCTGGATGCTGAACACGATGTTCATCGCGCTGGTGTCGACGGTGATCTCGCTGTTCTGCGGCGTGCTGGCAGGCTATGCGCTGGCCCGCCTCAACTTCCCCTATGCAGGCGGCATGGGTACGGCGATCTTCATCACCTACCTGGTGCCGCAGACGCTGTTGTTCATCCCGCTGGCGGAGATCATCCGGAATTTCCAGCTCGGCGACACGCCGTGGGCGCTGATCCTGACCTATCCGACGTTCCTGATCCCGTTCTGCACCTGGCTGATGATGGGTTATTTCAAGGCCATCCCGAAGGAACTCGAGGAGTGCGCCCGCATCGACGGCGCCTCGCGCTGGAAGGCGATGGTCTACATCATCATTCCGGTCGCGGTGCCCGGCATCCTGTCGTCGGGCATCATCGCCTTCACGCTGTCGTGGAACGAGTTCATCTACGCCCTGGTCTTCCTGTCCTCGCCGGACCAGAAGACCGTCCCCGTCGGCGTCACCTCGGAGCTGATCCGCGGCGACGTATTCTTCTGGGGGCCGCTTATGGCCGGCGCCCTGCTGGGCTCGATTCCTGTGGCGATCGTCTATTCATTCTTCGTCGAACATTACGTTGCGGGCCTGACTGGCTCGGTCAAGGGGTAGCGCGTCATGGCCGAGGTCAGCCTCCATAAGCTCAACAAGAAATTCGACACCACCCACGTCGTGAAAGACGTCGACCTGCAGATCCGCGACAAGGAATTCATGGTCTTCGTCGGACCGTCCGGCTGCGGCAAGACCACGACCCTGCGCATGATCGCCGGCCTCGAAGCCATCACTACCGGAGAAATCCGGATCGACGACCGGGTGGTCAATGAAGTGCCGCCGATGGACCGCGACATCGCCATGGTGTTCCAGAATTACGCGCTCTATCCCCACATGAGTGTCGCATCGAACTTGGCGTTCGGACTGAAGATGAGGAAGTTCGAGAAGGCCGAGATCGAGAAGCGGATCAATAACGCGGCTTCCATCCTCGGCATCGAGAGCCTCCTGCAGCGCAAGCCGCGCCAGCTTTCCGGCGGCCAGCGGCAACGCGTGGCGCTGGGCCGCGCCATCGTGCGCGACCCCAAGGTCTTCCTGTTCGACGAACCACTGTCCAACCTCGACGCCAAGCTGCGCGTGCAGATGCGCGTCGAACTGAAGAAGCTGCACGAGCGGCTGGCCGTGACCTCGGTCTACGTCACCCACGACCAGGTCGAGGCCATGACGCTCGGCGATCGGGTGGTCGTGATGAAGGACGGCGTGGTCCAGCAGGTCGGCGAGCCGCTGGAACTCTACAACACCCCGGCCAATCGCTTCGTCGCGGGCTTCATTGGCTCACCGGCGATGAATTTCGCCGATGTGACCCTGGTGGAAAATGGCGGCAAGCCCGTCGCCGAAGCACCGGGGCTGCGCATCGGCGTACCAGGCGAGTTGGCCACACGGGCCCGGGCCAAGATCGGCCGCAAGGCGACGCTCGGCATCCGGCCGGAAGACATCCATCTCGCGACTGCGGCCGATGCGCCGGAGTATTGCTTCGAAGCCGTCGTCGAGGTGGTCGAGCAGCTCGGATCCGAGATCCTGCTCGACATGCGCGTCGGCTCGGCAGTGATGGTGGCGAGCGTGGAGCCGACCCTGCGCGTACGCGCCCATGACAAGCTCAAGCTGGCGCTGAAGCCGGAGCGGCTCCATCTCTTCGACGCCGAGAGCGAAGCCTCGATCTAGCCTTACGGCGTGGGCCCGACCCACGTCTCCAGCGCATCCCACTTGGTCTTGCGCTGCTCCTCGCGCGGCTTCTTGAAGTCGTGGCCGAACGGGGCGGTGTCGAACGATCCGTAGGTCGGATTGGCGATCATCAGCCACTGGCGACCCCAGTAGGCCATGTCGGAGTCGAAGGCCTTCGCGCGCTCGGCCTCACTGGTGCGGTAGCGATCGTCGAAGTCGCCAAAATTGTCGCCGATGTTGAGGAGAACGCGGTAGTCCTTGGTGATCACGGCGCGACGCGTGCCCTTGGCGCTGCCCCACTCCGGCTTGCCATTCTGCATCAGGAACGTGTTGACGTTGCCGCCCATCGGAAAGCCGAGCTTGGCCATGTTCTCGCGTGTGTCCTTCTCGGTCTCGGCCCCGCGGTTGGTGATGTAGAACACCTTCACGCCTTTGGAATCGGCATATTTGGTGAATTCGACAGCGCCTGGGATCGCCGTCGAGACCTGGGCGGCGCAGAACTGGTTCCAGGTCTTGGTGCTGAAGGTCTGGTTGTTCTTCAGCATCCAGACCTGATAGCGCGAGTTGTCGACCAGCGTCTCGTCGACGTCGAGGACCACGGCCGGCGGCAGGGCCTGATAGTCGCCCTTCTGCTCAACCGGCGCCGCCGTCCAATTCTTGTCGGCCAGCGCCTCGTCGAGCCGCATGCGTGCCAGCGCGAAGACGGTGAGCGCGTTGCCCCTGTATTCGACCGACCGCTGGGTCCACAGCGTCGCCAGTAGCATGTCGTTGGGCGGCGAGACATCCTGGGCCCGCACCACGCCGGACGACAGGCCCGACGACAGGATTGCGCCGACGGCAGCGCCCAGCACCAGGAAGCTCCTTGCGATCATGGCCCGATCTCCCTCAACAGTTTCCGTTTGGTCGCCTCATCCGCGAACGAAGCGCCCATCGCCGTCCGCGCGATATGCCTCAGTGCCGCCGGGTCGAGACCCGCCTTGTCGTATTCGTTGCCGAGAGTCGTATGAAAAAACGGCGGATCGTCGGAATTGAGGGTGACGGCAACGCCTGCATCGATCAAGCGGTGCAACGGATGGGAGGCCCGGTCGGGATACAGTCCCAAGGCGACGTTGCTGCCCGGGCAGACCTCGAGAACCGTACCGCGCCGCGCCAGTTCCGCCATCAAGGCGGGATCGTCGGCCGACCGCACGCCATGGCCGATCCGCGTCACCGGCAAGGCCTCGATCGAGGCCCAGACGCTTTCCGGCCCGAGGACTTCGCCGGCATGGACGGTGCAGCCGTAGCCCTGCTCGTGCGCCAGCCGGTAGGCCGGCGCGAAATCGGCCGGCGTGAATTTCGCCTCGTCGCCGCCCATGCCGAAGCCCACGACATAGCGATGCGGTTCAGTGACCATACCCTGCACCATCGCCAGGGCGCGCTCGGGCCCGAGATGGCGGATGCAGATGATGATGATGCGTCCGACGATCCCGAATTCGCGCTCGGCCCGGTCGATGCCTTCGGCCAGCGCCTCGAGCCAGGCCACGTAGGAAATGCCCAACGCCGCCGGTCGTTCGGGCGAACAGAATATTTCCACGTAGACCGCCCCTTCGCGCGCCGCACCGGCGAGGTAGGCATAGATGATGTCGCCGAAGTCCCTGGGGTGACGCAGCACGGCGCAGACGCGATCGTAGGCAGCGAGGAAGCTCAGGAAGTCGTGCCACACATAGTGGCCGTCGGGGCCGAACAGGCCTTTGGGAAGCTCGAGGCCGTTGCGGGCCGCCAGCTCGCGCGCGAGGGCGGGCGCGATCGATCCCTCGAGATGGCAGTGCAGTTCGACCTTGGGGATCACGCAAAACCTCGCAGTGGCAGGTCCGGCCGTTGCAGCCAGTTGTCCGCTGGATATTCAGCCCTGCCGTCGATCAGATGCAAGGCATAGGCGTGACGGGCCCGCGACGAGCGATTGGGGGCGCTGGCATGCGGCAGCAGGCCATGCAGGACCACCAGCGTGCCGCGCCGCGCTTCGATCGCCACCGGCGTGACGGAGGGCCATGGCGTGGTGTCCAGCATATGGGTGACCATCCGGCCGTGCTCGCGCAGGAAGCGCTCGCGCAACGGGCCACGATGGGCGCCCGGCAGCGCCATCAGGCAGCCGTTGTCCTGGCCGGCATCGTCGAGGGCGATCCAGAAGCCGGTCACGGTCGAGGGCCGCGTATGCAAATAGGTCGCGTCCTGGTGCCAGCCGACCTCGGCGCCGATATGGGGCTGCTTGAAGAGATACATGGATTGCAACAGCAGCGGCTGGGCGAAGCCAAGTGCCTGTGCCAGCCCGGCCAGCCGCGGGTGGCGCGAAATGCGGTCGAAGACGGGATCGAGGTCGTGCAGCGCGTGGCCGATCTTGTTCAGGGCCAGCGACACCGGTTGGTCCGTCGCCTGCTCCTCGAAGAAGAAGTTGATCGCACCGCCCGATTCCTGGAAGTAGCGGTCGCGGGCGTGGCCATCGTCGCGGGCCGAAAAGACCGTGCGCTCCGGGCCGGGAACGAAGCCGGCCACCAGTTCCGCCGCCCGCGCCTGCAGGGCATCGCAGTCGGACGGTGGCAAAAAGCCTTCCAGCACGAGAAAGCCGTCGCGCTCGTACGCCGCCAGGTCGGGGGCGTTCACCGGCCCTCCTGGTCCAGGGCGACCTGCTCGAGGGTGACGCGCTCCATGACGACCGGCCGAGAGGTCGCTGCAGGGTCGCCGATGCGGATGGCCGCACGTACCAGGGCGATGGCCGCATCGGCCTCGGTCTCGCTCGCGGCATGGACGATGCAGAGCGGGTTGCCGGCGCGGATCGGCACGCCGACGTCCGTCATCTCGCCGAGGCCGACGGAGGTATCGATCGCATCGTCGGCATGGGAACGGCCGCCACCCAGCGCTACCACGGCGATGCCGACCTGGCGGGCGTTCATGCCAACGATGTGCCCCGACCGCTCGGCGGTGCACGGCTTGATCACCGGCGCCCGCGACAGGTAGCGGCCGGAGTGCTCCAGGAAATCGGTGGGCCCGCCCAGCGCCGACACCATGCGGGCAAAGACCTCGGCCGCCCGTCCGTCGGCCAATACCGTCTCCGCCCTCGCACGGCCGGCGGCCGCGGTGGGCACGAGAGCGCCGAGCACCAGCATCTCGCCGGCAAGCGCCATCGTCACCTCGTGAAGACGCGGCTCGCGCGTACCCTCGCCCGTCAGATAGGCCACTGTCTCCGCGATCTCGAGGGCGTTACCGACATCGCGGCCCAGCACCTGATCCATGTCGGTGATCAGCGCGATGGTGGGAAGGCCCGCCTGGTTGGCCACGGAAACGAGGCTTTGCGCCAGGTCGCGCGCCATTGGCTCGGTATCGCAGAACGCCCCGGAACCGCATTTGACGTCCATCACCAGCCCGTCGAGACCGGCGGCGATCTTCTTCGACAGGATCGAACTCACCAGCAGCGGAATCGACTCGACGCTGCCGGTGACGTCGCGAATTGCATAGAGGCGCCGATCTGCCGGGGCCAGATCGTCGGTCTGGCCGATCACCGCGCAGCCGACTTCGCGGACGACCCGGCGGAAGGTCGCAATGTCGGGCTGGGTTTGGTAGCCCGAGATCGACGACAGTTTGTCGAGCGTGCCGCCCGTATGGCCAAGGCCACGGCCGGAGATCATGGGTACGAAGCCGCCGCACGCCGCCACGATCGGCGCCAGCATCAGGCTCACCTTGTCGCCGACACCGCCGCTCGAATGCTTGTCGATCACGGGTCCGGGCAGGGCAAGGTCGCGCCAGTCGAGCGTGATGCCTGAGCGGGCGAGACCGAGCGTGAGCGCCACGCGTTCCGGTACGGTCATGCCGCGGAAGAACACCGACATGGCGAACGAGGCCACCTGGCCTTCGCTCAAGCCGCCGTCATGGATGCCCTGGACGATGGCAGCGATTTCGCCGGCCGAGAGTTCGTGCCCGTCGCGTTTTCGGCGGATGATCTCCTGCGGCAGCATGATGCCTAGGCGTACTGCTCGAGGAAGGCCCGCAGCAGGCGGCGCATCCTGTCTTCCGACTCGCGCGCCACGGCAAGCGTCTGGTCATGGCCGAGCTTGTCGCGGCTGAGGCCTGCCGCATAATTGGTCATCAGCGAGAGCGCCGCGACCCTGAGCCCGGCCCGGCGCGCCAGGATCGTCTCCGGCACGGTCGACATGCCCACGGCATCGGCCCCAAGCACGCGCGCGGCGCGAATCTCGGCCGGCGTCTCGAAACTGGGACCGCTGAACCAGATATAGACCCCGTCGTGGCAGAGAATGTTGGCGCTCCTTGCCACCGTCAGCATCTGCGCCACCAGCTTGGGATCGTAGGCGTCGACCATGTCGACGAACCGGCCGTCGCCGCTCTCGCCGAACAGCGGATTGACCCCGGTGAAGTTGATGTGGTCGGTGATCGCCATCGCCGAGCCCGGTGGCATGTCGAGCCGCAGGCTGCCGGCGGCGTTGGTCAGCAGCAGCGTCTCGCAACCGATGCCGGCCAGGGTATCGATGGCGCCCTTCATTTCATCGGCACGGCCGCGTTCGTAGTAGTGCGCACGGCCTTGCATGACCGCGACCGGTGTCGGGCCGACATGGCCCAGCACCAGCTTGCCGGCATGGCTGCCCACGGTGGTCTGCGGAAAGCCCGGCAGGTCGCCGTAGGCGATGCTGGCGATCGTCTTGACGTCGGCCGCGAAGCCGCCGAGCCCCGATCCCAGCACGATGGCGACCTTCGGCTGGAAGCCCGGCGCTGCGCGGGCGATCTCATCGCTCATGGCGTGCCGATAGGGTGTTGGCCGATATGATGCGGACCGAAGGAGAGCGGCAGGAGCTGGCCCAGGCTCACCGTACGGTGCAGGCCGTCGGGACCACAGAGATGAATCGGCAGGTCGTCGCCCGCGAACTCGCGCAGCTTCTGGCGGCAGCCGCCGCAGGGCGTGATGACCTCGGGGCCAGGGCCGATGACGACGCATTCCAGGAGGCGCTTCTGGCCGGCCGCCACCATCGCGGCGATGGCCGAGGCCTCGGCGCACAGGCCCTCGGGATAGGATGCATTCTCGACATTGCAGCCGCCGTGGATCGAGCCGTCGGCGGCGCGCACTGCCGCGCCGACATGGAACTTCGAATAGGGCGCATGGGCGCGCAGCATCATCCGGCGCGCCAAATGAAGCAGGTCATCCATATCAGTGCTCTTTCTCGTAGGGGACACCCGCCGCCTTCGGGGCGACGGCGCGGCCGATGAAGCCGGCCAGCAGGAACATGGTGAGAAGATACGGCATGGCCTGGATCAGTTGCACCGGAACTTCGCCGAGACCCGGCAGGCGCACGCCCTGCAGGCGGATGGCGACGGCGTCGAGCAGGCCGAAGATCAGGCAGGCACCGAAGGCGGGCCAAGCGCGCCACTTGCCGAAGATGATGGCGGCCAGCGCGATGAAGCCCTGCCCCGCCGTCATGTCGCGGCTGAAACCGGCATTCTGGCCGATCGACAGGTAGGCGCCGGCGAGACCCGCGAACAGGCCGCAGAGGAGAACCGCGCGATAGCGCAGCGAGGCGACCGAAAGGCCGGCGGCATCGACCGCGAGAGGCATCTCGCCCACGGCGCGCAGGCGCAGGCCGAACCGCGTGCGGGCGATGATCCACCAGGTGAAGGGCACCGACAGCAACGCCACGTAGACCAGAATATTGTCGCCCGCCTCCGGCAGGAAAATCGGCATCAGCCGCTGGTCGCCGACGAGAGGCGGCGTCTGGCCGCCGCGCGCAAACCAGGCGGTGCCGAGAACAACGGTAAGCCCGGCCGCTAGAATGTTGATGGCGACGCCACTCACCACCTGGTTGCCGCGATAGGTGACGCAGGCGAGGCCATGCAGCAGCGCCAGCGCTTCGGCCGCGATCACGGCCGCGGCCACGCCCGCCCACGCCGAGCCGGTGATCGCTGAAGTGGCGGCGGCAAAAAAGGCCGCCATCAGCATCTTGCCTTCGAGGCCGACATCGACGATGCCGCCCTTCTCCGAGAACAGCCCGCCCATGGCGCAGAGCACCAGCGGCGTGGCGACCCTGAGCGTCGATGCCAGCATCAGGAAGACGAAGGAAAAAGCCTCGTCCATCACGAAGCCCGGCGTGCGAACAGCAGTTGAAGCCAGGGCCGCGGCAGGTGCGCCAGCGCGCCCGAGAACAGGATGATCAGGCCCTGGATCACCACCACCATCTCGCGCGTGATGGTCGGGATCTCGAAGGCGAGCTCGGCGCCGCCTTGCTGCAGCGCGCCGAACAGCAGGGCGGCGAGCAGAACCCCCAGGGGATGATTGCGGCCCATCAGGGCGACGGCGATACCGGCAAAGCCGTAGCCCGCCTGAAAATCGAGGACGATACGGTGATGGACGCCCATCAGCTCGTTGACGCCGACGAAGCCCGCCAGTGCTCCGGAGAAGCACATGGCCAGCATGGTCATGCGCCTGAGATTGGTGCCGGCATAGACCGCGGCTTCGGGATTGTGCCCCATGGTCCGCAGCGCGTAGCCCCAGGGCGTGTGCCACAGGAACACCCAGACGGCGACGCAGCAGGCGAGCGCCAGTGCGAGCGACAGATTGAGCGGCAAGCCCGCAATGGCCGGCAATTCCCCGGACGGTGCGAAGCCGCGGCTCTGTGGGGTCATCGACCCCGGCGCGATCAGCACGTTCACCATCAAGTAGACCATCAGCGCGGAGGCCACGAAATTGAACATGATGGTGGTGATGACGATGTGGCTGCCGCGCCACGCCTGCAGCCACGCCGGCACCGCGGCCCAGGCGGCACCGAACAGCGCCGCCGCGGCGATGGCAATCGGGACCATGAGCCAGGCCGGCAGCCAGCGGTCGAGCGCCAGGATAGCGAGGCCGCAGCCCAGGCCGCCGAGATAGGCCTGACCCTCGCCGCCGATGTTGAACAGGCCGGCGTGGAAGGCGACCGCCACCGCAAGGCCGGTGAATGTGAAGTTGGTGGCGTAGTAGAGCGTGTAGCCGATCGACTCCCAGGAGCCGAGCGCGCCCACGACCAGGAGTCTCAGCGCGTGGAACGGATCGACGCCGATGATCGCCACGATGACGCCAACGACGATGAAGGCGAGCGCGATGTTGACCAGCGGCAGCAGCGCCACCTCCGCCCATGCCGGCAGGGGACCGGCCGAGGAGCGGCGGGGCGCCCTCATGCCGCTGCGGCGCCAGTCATCATCAGGCCAAGCGTGCGTTCGTCGGCGCGGCCCGGCTCGACTTCGCCCACGATGCGGCCGGCGAACATCACCAGGATACGGTCGGCGAGCGAGAGGATCTCGTCCAGTTCCACCGAGACCACCAGCATCGCGCAGCCTGAATCGCGCGCCTTCACCAGCTCGCGATGGATGAACTCGATGGCGCCGATGTCGACACCGCGCGTCGGCTGGCCGACCAGCAGCACCCGGGGCAGACGCGCGATCTCGCGGGCCAGGACGAGCTTCTGCTGGTTGCCGCCGGAGAAATGCGACGAGCGCAGGCCGGGCGAGCGCGGGCGGACGTCGAAGCGTTCCATCAGCTCGGCGCAATGGGCGCCGACCGCGGGACCATCGAGCAAGTAGTTACGCGTGAACGGCGGCCCGTCCTGATAGCCCAGGATCGACGTCTCCGACGCCAGGAAGGCCGCGACCAAACCCTGGCGCAGTCGATCCTCCGGCACGTGGGCGAGCCCCAGCTCCCGCATATGCGCCGGATTGCCGGGATGGCCCGGATCGATCGTGTGGCCGCAGACCGTGAGCCGGCCCGCGCTCGGCGCGCGGATGCCCGACAGCACCTGCAGCAGTTCGCTTTGCCCGTTGCCCGTGATGCCGGCGATGCCGACGATCTCGCCGGCGCGCAGCTCGATTCCGACGTCGTCGAGCAGCCGCACGCCGCGGTCGTCGACCAGCGAGAGATGCTCGGTGCTGAGTAGAATCTCACCCTGGCGGACCGGAACCTTTTCGAGGTCGAGGCGGACCTTGCGGCCGACCATCAGCTCGGCAAGCTCCTCGGAGCCGGTGTCGCGTGTGCGGCGCTCGGCCACGATCTTGCCCTGGCGCATGACATAGACGCGGTCGGTGGCCGCCACGATCTCGCGCAGCTTGTGGGTGATCAGGATGATGGTGACGCCGCGCGCCTTCAGGGTCCGCAGGATGTCGAACAGACGATCGGTCTCCTGCGGCGTCAGCACCGCACTGGGTTCGTCCAGGATCAGGATGCGCGCGCCCCGGAACAGCACTTTCAGGATCTCGACGCGCTGCTGCTCGCCCACCGAAAGATCGGCGACGCGGGCATCGGGGTCGACCGACAGGCCGTAGTCGCGCGCCAGCCGCGCCAGTTCGGCCCGTGCCGCCGCCAGCCCACCGGCCAGCAACGCGCCGCCCTCGGCGCCGAGCACCAGATTCTCGAGCACGGTGAAGGTATCGATCAGCATGAAGTGCTGGTGGACCATGCCGATGCCGTGGCCGATGGCATCGCGCGGGCTCGCCATCTCGGCCGGCTGGCCGCCGATCCATATCTCGCCAGCGTCGGCGCGGTAGAGCCCGTAGAGAATGCTCATCAGGGTCGATTTACCGGCGCCGTTTTCTCCCACGATGCCGGTGATCGTCCCCGGTTCGATCCTGAGCGACACGCCGCGAACGGCATGAACGACCCCAAACGACTTGTCGATCCCGCGCAGCTCGATGGCCGCTGGCGCAGGCGTCAGGGCTTGCACGAATTGTTGCTCATGTAGTCGTGGACGACGATCTTGCCCGAGACGATGTCGGCCTTGGCGGCCTCGACCTTGGCCTTCATCTCGGGCGTGATCAGTCTCTCGTTGTCCTTGTCGAGCGCCCAGTCGACGCCGCCGTCCTTGAGCCCGAGCACCTGCACGCCGCCCTTCCAGGTGCCGGCCTGCGCCGCCTTGAAGCTGTTGTAGGTGGCGAGATCGACGCGCTTCAGCATCGAGGTCAGCATCGTGCCGGGATGCAGGTGGTTCTGGTTGGAATCGACGCCGATACCGAGCTTCCCGCGGTCCTTGGCGGCCTGCAGGATGCCGATGCCGGTCGAGCCCGCGGCGGCATAGACGACGTCGACACCGCGGTCGAACTGGCCCTTGGCGAGTTCGGCGCCACGCCCCGGATCGTTCCAGGCGGCGGGTGTCGTGCCGGTCATGTTGGTGATCAGTTCGGCATTGGGATTGGCGTATTTGATGCCCTGCTCGAAGCCGCACTGGAAGCGGCGGACGAGCGGGATGTCCATGCCCCCGACGAAGCCGATTTTGCCGGTCTTGGACGCGAGCGCCGCCAGGACGCCGACCAGGAACGAGCCTTCCTGCTCCTTGAACACCACCGACTGGACGTTGGGCAGGTTGACCACGCTGTCGATGATGGTGAAGCGGGTCTTGGGGAATTCCTTGGCGATCTTTTCCAGCGCCACGGCCTGCGAGAAGCCGACGGCGATAACGGGATCCTGGCCGCGCTGGGCGAACCGCCGGAGCGCCTGCTCGAACTGCGTCTCGTTGCTGGGTTCGAACTCGGCGACGGCGATGTTGGTTTCCTTCTTGAACTTCTCGGCGCCCGCGCTCACGCCCTCGTTGAAGGATTTGTCGAACTTTCCGCCCGTGCTATAGACCACGGCGGGCTTGACCTCGGTCTGCGCCGCCGTCTGCGCCCAAACTGGCGCGACCGCTGGCGCCAGCACGCTCATCGCAATCAGGGCGACTGCCGATCCCAACCAGCGTTTCATGGCGGCTCCTTGCCTTTTTGAACTGCTCGGCCAAGTGTGGACCGGCCCGCTGCGCCGGTCTAGGCGGGTATGGGCGGCACATCACACGGCACGAGCCTTGCAACCCCCACGCCAGGGAGAAAATCATGGCCGAGTACGATCTCGTCATCCGCAACACGACCATTGCCACCGCTTCAGACGTGGTGAAGGGCGACATAGGCGTGTCCGGCGGCCGCATCGTGGCGCTGGGCGAACGGCTCGACCGGGGCCGGCGCGAGATCGACGCGACGGGGCTGATCGCCGTGCCGGGCGGCATCGACGCCCACGTCCATTTCGACCAGGACACGGCCGACGGCTCGGTGTTCTGCGACGATTTCGAAAGCGGCAGCCGGGCGGCGGCGGCCGGCGGCACCACGACCATCATCCCCTTCGCCTACCAGAACAAGGGCCAGCCGCTGCGCGACGCAGTGAACAAGTATCACAAGCGGGCCGAGGGCAAGTCGCTGATCGACTATGCCTTCCACGTCATCCTGTCCGACGCCAGCGACAAGATCATGGGCCAGGACTTCACCGCCCTGGTCGCCGACGGCTACACCTCGTTCAAGGTCTACATGACCTACGACGACGTAAAACTCACCGACCGCGAGATGCTCGACGCGCTGGCGGCGGCACGGCGCGAGCAGGCGATGCTGATGATCCATGCCGAGAACTCGGACTGCATCACCTGGCTGACCGAGCGCCTCGAACTGAAGGGCATGACGGCGGCCAAGTTCCACGCCACCTCGCGGCCCTTCGTGGTCGAGCGCGAGGCCACCCACCGCGCCATCTCGCTGGCCGAACTGCTGGACGTGCCGATGCTCCTCGTCCACGTCTCGGCCAAGGAGGCGATGCACGAGATCCAGCGCGCCCAGGCGCGTGGCCTCCGGGTCTATGGCGAGACCTGCCCGCAATACCTGTTCCTGAGCGAGGAGGATTTCGAGAAGCCCGGCGACGAGGGCAGCAAATGCGTGTGCTCGCCGCCGCCGCGCGGCACCGACAACCAGGAGCACATCTGGACCGGCCTCGCTGCCGGCACCTTCCAGGTGCTGTCGTCGGACCACGCCGCTTTCAAGTACGACGACGTGCGCGGCAAGAAGCTGCCGGGTGCATCGCAAAGCTTCCGCAAGATTCCCAATGGCGTGCCCGGCGTCGAGACGCGCCTGCCGCTGCTGTTCTCCGAAGGCGTCAACAAGGGCCGCCTCACCCTGCAGCAGTTCGTGGCGCTCTCCTCGACCAACCCCGCCAAGATCTACGGCCTGCATCCGCGCAAGGGCACGATCGCGGTCGGCTCGGACGCCGACATCGTGCTATGGGACCCCGAGCGCAAGGTGAGCCTCACCAATTCGATCCTGCACCACAATTGCGACTACACACCCTACGAGGGGCGCGAGCTCACCGGCTATCCCATCATGACGCTGTCGCGCGGCGAGGTCGTGATGGACGAAGGCAAGATGAGCGGCAGCGCCGGCCGCGGCCTGTTCCAGAAGTGCGACCGCCCCGAAGCCGCCCGCCCGCGCGGCCGGCCGCTGATCGATCCTTCTATTTTTAGCTGACGATTCACCCGACACCACGAGCGGTGTCTCTGTGTCCATTTCGTGTCTCATCGGACCCGCCAAGCCCCTGAAGGAACGGGCGAAAAACGTGAGACACGGAAAATCATGAGACACGCTCACGGCCTGAAATGGGCAGCCGCCACGGCGCGCCGCTGGCGCGCGACCCTGTGCGAGGAGGTTCGGTCATCCGGTACCCTAAGCGTTCACGAAGGGCTTCCATTCCCACCATTTCTCGACGCCGAGCCGGCGTGCCATCGTGCGTTCGAAAGTCCGCAGGAGGCGGTTAGTCCGCGCCTGCCCACTTTCGAATATCCGGATCAGGCGCTCGCGGCGCCGGCGATCCGATGGCTTCACGCGAGCCCAGGGAGCACCCTGATGAGTCTCGAGGTACGCCCGCGCCATCGCCGCGGCCTCCTCCAGACGGCCTGCCAGCGCATGCGTTAGAATGCGCTCTTCGGTCACGCCGAGGGGAATGACCGACATGTCGAGAATCGACGGAAACGTATCAGGCGTGGCCGCCGCCTCGACCTCCGGCAGCAAATGGTCCACCGCCAGATCGGCCAGCAGCTTTCCGCAATTGGGCCAAAACGGATTCCACACTCCGCTCCGCGCCCCACGTTCGCGTGGCGCACGGACCTCGCGACCCAGTCCCGGTCTTATTCCGGACGCAGGCACATACAGAGCCTGGACCAGTGTCGACAGGACGAATACGTCCTTCGGCGTACGTCGATCGAGAAAGAGGCCCCTCACCCAATGCCCGCAGGGGCGGATCACGACCAGACCTTTGACGAGCCCGAGACGCGGATCGCGCTCGCGCAATTCCGTCGTGATCCGCTTGATATCGGCGTAGCTCTTGGTCAACTCCCGCACTGGCGTGCGTCATGCCGCCTACGCGCTGATCTTTCTCTTGGCGGCGAGCGTTGTGCTCGTGACCGTTAAACCACTGTTGGGCGAAGGTCCCTCGATGGTGGCGTTCTGCAATGGGCTTTGCTTGTTCATTTTGCTTTGGAGCATCTTAATATTGCTCAGCATCACGCGCTTGGTCTTCGCTATCAGCCCCGATATCGACGGCAAGTCATGAACCTCCGCGACGCCCGAAGGAAGAAGCTCGATGTGTTCATGACCGAACGCGAAGAACATGCCACGCGCGATGACGCCAGCGACCGATAGCTCTTGTGTTCGTCCGTCACGACGCGTGCGCCGGGGACCAGCATCGCCTTAAGCTCTTGGATCATCGTCGCCTCGCGGCGGTCCGCGATCACTTCCGTCTGGATTTCGCCGCCCCAATCGACCGCGCCCGGAACGATGTACTTGTCGTCGTGGCCCATGCACCGATAATCTTGGCGACTTTCAATCGAACCGGCTCAACAGGTAGGGCTCCACCGGCAGGCTCGTCTGCCGGCCCGCCAGCATCTCCGCCGTCAGCCGCGCCAGCACCGGCGCCAGCGTATAGCCGTTGGAGCTGACGCAGTTGTAGAAGCCCGGCAGACCCGGCGCCTCGCCCAGGATCGGGGCGCGGTCGATGTTGACGTTCATGCCGGCCCAGATGCGGATGGCGTGGAGATCGGCCAGGGCGGGAATGGCGCGGCTCGCGATCCAGAGATTGCCTTCGACGCTGGCACGCAGCGCCCGCGACAGCTTCTGGCCGGCATCCAGCCCCGCCGTCCAGCCGCCGCCGATCATGAAGGCGCCCGAGCCCATCTGCTTCAGCGTGAGGTGCCGGCCGGTATAGGCCACAAGCCGCGTCAGCGTGGGCGCCGTGGGTTCGGTCACGATCATCTGCAGCGGCGCGCCGCGCACGGGAATGGCGAGGCCGGCGAGGCTCGCGATCTCGGCCGCCCACGGCCCCGCCGCATTGACGATGCGCTTGCAGCGGATTTCGCCGCGGCTGGTCTTCACCCGCCAGCCCAGGCCCTCGCGCTCGATCGCCTCGACCGAACTGCCACGGCGGAAGCGGGCGCCCAGCGCCTTGGCGCGCGCCACCACGGCATAAGTTCCCTTCAGCGGATTGATCTTGCCCTCGCCCGGGCACCATTCGGCGGCGATGGCGGCCTCGCCGACGCAGGGTTCGAGCTGGCGCAGCTCGTTGGCGCCGATCAGCTCGGCCTCGATGCCGCGGCTCTTCTCCAGCGCGATCTTGCCCTTGAGAATCTCGATGTCGCGCGCGCTCTCGGCCAGCATCAGCCCGCCCGCGACCTTGATCTCGAGATCCTGGCCGCTGTCGCGCTCGATCTCCTGCCACAGCGCAATCGACGCAGGCCCGAGCGGCAGCGTGTCGGCGGCGCGATTGGGCCCGGTGGATGTGGACCCGGTGAAGTCGAAGGCGAGAAGCTGGACATGCAGGCTGCCGGCGTTGGCGCCGGAGGCCTGCAGGTTCACGTCGTCGCGCTCGACCACCATCGCCTCGATGCCCTCGCGCGCCAGCCAGTAGGCGACGCAGGAGCCGGCGACACCGCCGCCGATCACAAGCGTGTCGACGCTCTCGACCGGCAGCGGTTCCCCGTAGCGTTGCCGCGCCATGTCGGGCGGCACGAAATCGGTGTGGCCGGTCCATTCCGGCTGTTCGATCCGCAGCGCATGGATCGGCACCGGCTTGGCCGGCGGGCGCGGCGCGAACAGGCCGAACTCGCCGACGTCGTCGCTGTTTGCCGCATCGGTTTTGCAGAAGCGGGCCACCGTCGCCGCGCAATAGCGGCCCTGGCAGCGGCCCATGCCGACCCGGCAGGCGCGCTTCAGCGATGCCGGCGAATCGTGACCGGCCGCGATCTGGCGGCGCAGCTCGCCCGCCGTCACCTCCTCGCAGCGGCAGACGATGGCCTCGTCCTCGATGGCCGCTGTTTCGAACGGCGGGGCCGCGAACAGGCGCCACAGGGCTGACTGGAAATGTGCCGCACGCTGGAGTGCCTTCTCGGCTGCGACAGGTTTTGCGAGCGCCCGGCCGAGGTCGCGGCAGATCGCGGCCGCGGCGACTTCGCCCTGGGCGAGTGCCGCCTGCGCGCCGCCGAAGCGCGCGCCATCGCCGATGGCGAAGACATCGGCCAGGCTGGTGCGGCCCTGCGCATCGGTCACCGTTTCCATCGAACCGCTGCCGCGCGCCACGAAGCGATGGGCACAACCCAGCGCCCGCGCCAGCTCGGACGAGGAGGCAAAGCCGTACCCCAGCGCCACGATGTCGGCGTCGATGGTGGCACCGTCGGTCTCGACCGCGCGCACGCGGTCGTCGCCCCTCAAACGAACCACCCGCTCGCCCCAGCGGACGCGATCGCCGAGGCCGCGCAGCATCCGGACGCCCTCCCACATCATCGCCGGCTGGGCCATCGCCGCCGCCAGCAGGTCCTGTCCCTGCGCAAGGCCGAGCCGCTTGGCCGCTTCGATCACCGCGACCACGTTCGCCCCACCGTCGATCAGCTCACGCGCGGTCTGGAAGCAGAGCGGGCCGTTGCCGGCAATCACGATACGCGCGTCTGGTCGCTCGCCCGGCGCCACGCGGTACGAGCGCGCCAGCGCCTCAAGGCCGCCCACGGTCATGACGCCGGGCAGCGTCCAGCCCGGCACCGGCCACGCCTGCTCGTAAGCGCCCGTCGCCAGCACGAGGCGCCGGGGCCGGAAGATCGTGGCGCGGCCGGCGACGAGGGCGGCGACCTCGTTGGGCGAGAACGCCGCCCACACCGTGGTCTCGTTGAAGAGGCGCGCCCCGGCGCCAAGCGTCGCCTCGCGCAGGAGGGCGCCGTCGCGGAACTGCCGGTCGAGGGCCGAGATATCGGCCACATGCGAGGGCGCGAGCGGCTTGAAATACTGACCGCCGGGATGCAGGCGCTCGTCGGCCACGATCACGTCGAGGCCAGCCAGCGCCAGGCGCCGCGCCGCCGACAGTCCGGCGGGCCCGGCGCCGACGACCAGCACGTCGCAGGCGAACTCCTGCGTGGGCGCTTGTTCCGGCGCCGTACCCGACGCCGCCGGCGCGGAACGCACGTCCATGCCGGCCGCGGCCCTGGTCAGGCAGGCGCGCTGGCTCGGCCGGCCGTCGACCGTGACGAGGCAATCGAAGCAGACGCCCATGCCGCAGAACGGCCCGCGCGGCGCCCCGGAGCGGGCGGCCCGCACCGCCGTGATGCCCGCCGCCGCCAGCGCCGCCGCGATGGTCTCGCCCGGCAGCGCCGCGATCTCCCGGCCGTCGAAGGAGAGACGGACGGGCTGGGCAGGCTGCATGTGCGGATTTTCGAGGCGCATGATATTCAGACACTACCTCAAGCGTTCCGCCGATAGGAGTTCGGGATGAAGAAGTTTCGCGGCACCTACACCGTCCTGATCACCCCCTTCACCGCCGACGGCCGGAAGGTCGACATCCCGGCGCTGAAGCGCCTGGTCGACTTCCAGATCGCGGAGGGCATCCATGGGCTGATCCCGCTCGGCAGCACCGGCGAATTCCTGAGCGTGACGCCCGACGAGCGGCGCGAGATCGTCGAAACCGTGGTCAAGCAGTCCGCCGGCCGGGTGCCGGTGCTGATCGGCACCGGCGCGGAATGGACCGACGAGGTCGTGCGCACCAGCCGCGAGGCCGAATCGATGGGCGCCGACGGCGTGCTGATCATCCCGCCGTTCTACAGCGTGCCGACCGACGACGAGCTGTTCGCCCACTACAAGAAGGTGTCGGACGCGATCTCGATTCCGATCATGGTCTACAACAACCCGGCGACGTCGAACGTCGACATGCAGCCCGAGCTGCTGGCCCGCATCGCCCAGATCCCGAACTGCCTGTACGTGAAGGAATCGACGCTCGATCCGACGCGCGTGCGCGATATCATCCGGCTGGCGGGCGACAAGATGACGGTGTTCGCGGGCGTGCTGGGCTACGAATCCTTCTGGCTGGGCGCCGAAGGCTGGGTGGCGGTGTGCTCGAACGTGATCCCGCGCTGGTCGGCGCAACTGTTCGAGCTGGTGGCCGACAAGCGCGACATGGATGCGGCGCTGGCCCTCTACATGAAGATGACGCCGTTGCTGTGGTGGGTCGGCGGCCCGCGCTACGTCTCGGGCACCAAGGCGGCCTTCGAGATGATGGGCATGCCGATGGGCCCACCCCGCGCCCCGCGCCTGCCGCTGCCGGAAGCCCAGCGCCCGGCGCTGCGAAAGGTGTTGCAGGAGATGGGCGTGCTGGCGGAGGAGAAGGTCAAGAAGGCCAGCTAAGCAGCATCCGTCGCCCCGAGCGTAGCCGAGGGGCCTTCTCTCAACGAAAAGCAGCTAATCGTTGGGACAAGGTCTCTCCACTCCGCCCTTCGGGCTCCGGTCGAGACGACGGGTGGCCACTAGAGTCTTTCCGAGGCTAATTGAATCGGAAGGGATTCCCAAGCCGGGCCCGAT
>JAQSDW010000113.1 GCA_029946105.1 Reyranella sp.
GATTCCGATTGATGGCGGCCAGGGATTCCGATGATCCCGGCCAAGGCTCTCCGTGGTTGGCGATGTCATGAAGTCAGGCGGCGAGGCCGGGGTCAAGTGAGGCGGTTTTGGCAGCGGCTTTGCGCATGGAGTCTCCCTTCAAGGTGAGCCTGTGGGCGTTGTGGACGAGGCGATCGAGGATGGCGTCGGCCAGGGTCGGGTCGCCAATGGTGGCGTGCCAGGCGTCGACCGGGAGCTGGCTGGTGACGATGGTGGCGGCACGGCCGTGGCGGTCGTCCATGATCTCGAGGAGGTCGCGGCGCTGCTCGGGTGCGAGGGGGGCGAGGCCCCAATCGTCGAGAATGAGAAGCTGGACGCGGGCGAGGGTCTTGAGGAGGCGGGCATGGCGCCCGTCGCCGCGGGCAAGCGTCAGGGCCTCGAACAGGCGCGGCACACGATGGTAGAGGACGGCGCGGCCATCGCGGCAAGCCTTGTGCCCGAGGGCACAGGCAATCCAACTCTTGCCGACGCCGGTCGGGCCGCAGATCAGCAGATTATGGTGCCGGTCGATCCAATCGCCGGCGGCGAGCTTTTGGAACAGGGCGCGGTCGAGACCGCGGACGGCGCGCAGATCGATGTCTTCGATCACGGCGGACTGACGCAGGCTGGCGAACTTGAGCCTGGTGGTGAGGCGCTTGTTCTCGCGCTCGGTAGCCTCGCGGTCAATCATCAGCCCGAGCCGTTCGTCGAAGCCGAGGGCTGCGATGTCGGGCTGGCGCCGCTGCTCCTCGAATGCCTTTGCCATGCCGTGCAAGCCGAAGGCGATCAGTCGTTCATGGGTCGGGTGGTTGAGCATGGTCCCTCCTGGTCAGTGGTAGTATCCGCCGCCGCGGATATTGGTGTGGTGGATGACAGAGGGCTCGGCGGCGCCCTCTTCGCGATAGGCTCGGTCGAGGCCGCTCTTGAGGATCGAGGCGATCGAGCCGTAGGTCGTGGCGCCGATGTCGAGACCGCGCCGGCAGGCCGCCTCGAGCCGCTCGATGCCATAGCTCCTGGCCAGGCGCAGGATGCCGAGGCAGGCGCGGAAGCCCTGCTCGGGATGCGGCTTGGCGCGCATGATGGCAGCGCACAGCCCGGCGGCAGCCGGGCCGATCCGCTCGGACTCGCGGTCGATACGGGCCGGCGTCCATTCGGCGTATCGGCGATGGCTCGACGGCATGTGCTCGGCGATCGTGGTGTGGCGGTTGCGCACCGCCGAGCGGGCATGGCTGGCAACCCGCTTGCCGCGATGGAACAGCTCGACGGTCGTGCCGGTCATGCGCGCCTCCAGCACCTCGCGGATCAGGGCGTGCGGCACGGAGTAAAGGTGGCCGTGGAGATCGACGTGATAGTCTGGTGCCACCCGGCACTTCTTCCATTCGGCGTACTGATAGGGCTCGGTCGGCAGCTCTCTCAGCGCCGGCTGGTCGATCGCCTCGAAGAACTCCCGGCGCGACGCGCCGAGCTTGCGCATGAGCCTGGCGTTGAGGTCGCCGAGCAGGTCGCGGATCGCCTGGTTCAGCTCATCCAGCGAGAAGAATCGCCGGTTGCGCAGCCGCGCCATAATGAACCGCTCGACGATCAGCACGCCGTTCTCGACCTTGGCTTTGTCGCGCGGACGGCGGACCCGGGCCGGCAGGATCGAGGTGCCGTAATGGGTCGCCATGTCCTGGTAGGTCCGGTTGATCCCCGGCTCGTAACGGCACGCCGCCGTGACCCCGGCCTTGAGATTGTCGCAGACGATCAGCTTCGGCACGCCGCCCAGGAAGGCGAGCGCATCGACATGCACGCCGATCCAATCGGCCAGTCCCTCGCTCCAGCGTGCCGCAGCGAAGGTGTAGTTCGAGGCACCGAGCACCGCGACGAACACATGCGCCGCGCGGATCTCCCCGGTCAGGCCGTCGATCACCGGCATCGTGTCGCCGGCAAAGTCGACAAACAGCTTCTCGCCGGCAACATGGGTCTGCCGCATCGTCGCCGTGACACCCTTGCGCCACTCGCCGTAGAGGTCGCAGAACCGGCTGTAGCCGTAGCCGTCGGGATGCTCGGCCCGATATTCCTCCCACAACAGCACCAGCGTCACCCCGCGCCGGCGAAGCTCGCCATGGATCCGGCTCCAATCCGGCTGTGGCCTTGTCGGCTCCTCGTAAAACCCGGCCGGCGTGAACAGAAGCCGCTCCAGTTCGGAGTCGTCGACCTCGACCGGCCAGGTGATGCCGACCACCGAGGCACGCCGCAGATACTCGCCGACCGTCGTGCGGCCGATCCCCAGCGACTGCGCGATCAGGCGATCACTCACCCCGCAGGCATGCTTCAGACGAAGTACTTCTCGAACCTTGCGCATCGGCAATCTCTCGGTCGGCATCCCATCCCCTCGTTCTCTTTGCGAGGGCACGGTAGCCGAGGGCAGATCGCCAACTTGGAGAGCAATTCCCCCACAGGTCTCAGGGGGTGGCCGGCTTCGACCGGAATCGGTGGCCGCCTTCCGTCGGAATCAGTGGCCGCGATGCGTCGGAATCACTGGCCGCCTTGCGTCGGAATTCGCATTCTGTTCGAGCAGCAAGGCGCTGATCGGGCGTATCACCACGCCTTCGCTGGGTTAGATGAGGACGCCGTCGACGCATCGTCCTGGGCAAACGCAGTGCCGGCGCAGGCCGAGATGACGCGACGCTGGGTCTTGCCGACATAGGCCAGGGCGTTGAGCATGAAGTGGACACGGCAGTGCTACCACGCTGCGTCGAGAATCTTGGCCATGGCGGCCTTTCATCCCGTCATGTGCTTCAGAGACCACCGGCTTGACGCCGCGCAAGCGAACCAAGGTGCTAGACCCAGTAGAGTGCGCAAGTCGCCGCTTAGCGCGTCGAGCTCGGCCAGGAGAGTGAGCCAGCGTTACGGCAACTGTCTGCCAAGGCTACAAAAGCAGAATTGTTCTGCATTCAAGTTTTGTCGCGAGAGAGTTGAACTCACTGCTCCAGCGATTCATCTACCAACTGTGAGGACGACTTGCGCGCCGCAACGTCCATCGTCGAAGTAGGAGACTAAAATGAATTCCTCGAAAAACGACCGAAGCAGCGTAGGACGAATGCCCGAAGCGTCCAGCGAGGTGCTTGAAACGCATACAGTTGAATTATCTGGAGGATTAGAGATCCATTTCACCGAGATCGATTGGGAACTGAAAATCGCCGGCGCTGACCTCATTCAGACCCTTGCTAGTGGATGCGGATGGCAAGAGGATACCGCGATCGCCGCCATCCGAGACGCGCTCTCTAAGAAGGTACCAGCCGCGATCGGGTACGCCATTGAGGAACTCATGGTCAAGGAGATGATAAGCGAGGAGGACAGGGAGTTCCTCGACCCGGAAAGGATGAAAAGAATCCGTGAGATTTTGCGACTAGTGCGGCTATGCGAACTGGGGACACAGCGGAAGTAAGTGTGCATGGATACGT
>JAQSDW010000114.1 GCA_029946105.1 Reyranella sp.
TGGCCGTCCTCGATCGTCCAGTCGATGGTGGGATAGGGCAGGCCGACATAGAAGGGCACGCCGTTGTCGTGCGCGGCCAGCGCCTTCAGGTAGGTGCCGATCTTGTTGCAGACGTCGCCGCGCCGGGTCGTGCGGTCCGAGCCGACGACGCAGAAATCGACGCGTCCGTGCTGCATCAGGTGGCCGCCGGCATTGTCGGCGATCACGGTGTGCGGCACGCCGTGCTTGCCCAGTTCCCAGGCGGTCAGGCTGGCGCCCTGGTTGCGCGGGCGGGTTTCGTCGACCCAGACATGGATCGGAATGCCGGCGTTGTGGGCCTGGTAGATGGGCGACAGGGCGGTGCCCCAGTCGACCGTGGCGAGCCAGCCGGCGTTGCAGTGGGTCAGCGCGTTGATCCGGTCGCCTTTGGGCTTGAGCTGGCGGATCATGTCCAGTCCGTGGGCACCGATGCGTCGACAGATCTCGACATCCTCGTCGCAGATCTCGGCCGCGCGCTTGTAGGCGGCGTCGCGACGCTTCGCTTGCGGGAGCGGGGCCAGGATCGTGCGCAGATCGTCGAGGGCCCAGCGCAGGTTGACGGCGGTCGGCCGCGATTCCAGCAGCATCGTATAGGCGCGGGCCAGCATGGCGTCGGACGGGTCTTCGGCCATGGCCAGCGCCATGCCGTAGGCGGCCGCCGCCCCGATCAGCGGGGCGCCGCGAACGACCATGTTGCTGATGGCGTTCACCGCGTTCGCGACGTTCTTGAGGTCGCGCACCACGAAGTCGTGAGGCAGCAGCGTCTGGTCGATCACCTGGACGGTCGTGCCGTCCCGGGCGAGCCAAATGGTGCGATAGGGTGTGCCGTCTACTTTCACGCCGCCAGTTTAGATGGCGCGCGCCACCGCGTCGATGATCGCCGCCGCATCGAGCTTATAAGTGCGGTAGAGGTCGGGAATGTCGCCCGACTGGCCGAAATTCTCGATGCCGAGCGGGACGACCCGCTGCCCACGCACCGATCCCAGCCAGCTGAGCGCCAGCGGATGGCCGTCCAGCACGGTGACCAGGCGGGCGTCGCGCGACAGTGGCGCCAGCAGCCGCTCGACCGGGCTCGGCGAGCGATCGACTTGCCCGGCCGTTTTGCCGCGGTTCCTCTGATGGCCCAGCCAATCCGTGTGCAGCCGGTCGGGCGAGGTCAGCACAAGCAAGCCGGCGCCGGCGAAATCCTGCACCACGCTCCGGTGCGCCTGTATCGCCTCGGGTGTCACCGCGCCCATGGCGACGATGGCGACGTCCGCGTCCCGTTCCGGCGGGGCATACCAATAGCCGCCGGACACGATGTCGTCTTGCTGTTCGAGTGTCAGAACCCGTTCGGGCTGCGGCAGGCTCCGCGTGCTGAGCCGCAGATAGATCGACCCACCCCTATTTGGACCATGAGATGGTTGCTGCATGTAGTCGAGCCCGTGCCGCATCAGCACCGCCAGCTCATCGACATAGGCGGGCTCGTAGCTCAGCAGTCCTGGCTGGCCGATGCCGATCAGCGGACTGTTTATGCTCTGGTGTGCGCCGCCCTCCGGCGCCAGCGTCACGCCCGACGGCGTCGCCACGACCATGAAGCGCGCATCCTGGTAACAGGCATAGTTCAACGCATCGAGCCCGCGGGCGATGAACGGATCGTAGAGCGTGCCGATCGGCAGCAGACGTGCGCCAAAGATCTCGTGGCTGAGGCCCAGCGCCGCCAACTGTATGAACAGGTTGTTTTCGGCGATACCCAGTTCGATGTGCTGGCCGCGCGGCGTCTTGCGCCACAGTTGCGCCGACACGACTTTCAGTTCGCGGAACACGTCCTCGGCTTCGGTATGCGCCCACAGGCCGCGCCGGTTCACCCAGGCGCCTAGGTTGGTCGAGACCGTGACGTCGGGCGAGGTCGTGACGATCCGGCGGCTGAGTTCGCTGTCCTCGGCCGCGATCGCGTTCAGGATCTTGCCGAACCCTTCCTGCGTGCTCGATTTCTTGTCGGTGGGCTTCGGCAATGCCGCCGGAATCGCGACTGTCGGTGCCTCGGTGCGCCGGCGTCCCTCGGCATTGAACGGTGCGGCATCGAGGAAGGCCTGCAGCTCCGGCGCCTTCACGTCGAGGCCTGCGAACTTGTCCCATTCGGCGCCGTCGCCGACGCCCATGCCCTTCTTGAAGCTCGCCATCTGGTCGAGCGTCATCAGGCCGGAATGGTTGTCCTTGTGGCCGGCGAAAGGCAGGCCCTGGCCCTTGATGGTGTAGGCAATGAAACAGGTCGGCCGGTCGTCGGTCACGCCTTCGAAGGCATCGAGCACGGCCTGCATGTCGTTGCCGGCGAGGTTGGTCATCAGCCGGTGGAGTGCGGCGTCATCATGCTGGTCGAGGATGCGCCGCACACCGGGATACTGGTTGAGATCGCGCGTCAGTGCCTCGCGCCAGCCGGCGCCGCCCTTGAACACCAGCGCCGAGTAGAGCGAGTTGGGGCAGGCGTCGATCCACTGCATGAGCTGCTCGCCGTCGGGCAGCGCGAAGGCTGTTTCGAGCAGCTTGCCGTATTTCAACGTGACGACGCGCCAGCCGACCAGCTCGAACATCTCGGCGACCCGTCCGAAGAGGCGGTCGTTGACCACGCCGTCGAGGCTCTGGCGGTTGTAGTCGATCACCCACCAGAGATTCCGCACGTCGTGCTTCCAGCCTTCGAGCAGCGCCTCGAAGATATTGCCCTCGTCGAGTTCGGCGTCGCCGACCAGCGCCACCATGCGTCCGGTCGGGCGGGTGCTGTCGCCGAGGTTCTTCAGCCGCACATAGTCCTGCACGATCGAGGAGAAGAGTGTCATGGCGACGCCCAGGCCCACCGAGCCGGTCGAGAAGTCGACGTCGTCGACGTCCTTGGTCCGCGACGGGTAGGACTGCGCGCCGCCCAGGCTGCGGAAGTGTTCGAGCTTGTCCTGCGTCTGGTGCCCGAACAGATATTGGATGGCGTGGAACACCGGCGAGGCGTGCGGCTTCACCGCGACGCGATCCTCCGGCCGCAGCACCGAGAAATAGAGCGCCGTCATTACCGTCGCCAGCGACGCGCACGAGGCCTGGTGGCCGCCGACCTTCAGCCCGTCGCGATTGGGCCGCAGATGATTGGCGTGATGGATGGTCCAGGCGCTGAGCCACAGCACCTTGCGCTCGAGTTCACGGAGCAGTCTCAGGCGCTGGACGGGGGCGAGGGTGGTCATGCCTTGGCATACGCCAGGAAGACTGGAAGGTCCTTGCGTTAGGGTCGCCAAACGGGCTGTATAGGGTAGGTTTACCCAGAAATACGGTATTTCAAGCAATGATCTCCCTGGATGCCATCGACCGACGCATTCTCGAGCGGCTGCAGCACGACGGTCGGCTCAGCAACGCCGACCTTGCCGAGCAGGTCGGTCTTTCCTCCTCGCCGTGCTGGCGGCGGGTCAAGGCGCTGGAGGAGGC
>JAQSDW010000115.1 GCA_029946105.1 Reyranella sp.
GGCCTGCGCCCGCACTTCGAATACGTGTTCGGCTCCGAACTCGACGGCACCCGCGTCGACAAGTCGGACCTGCTGGAATACGCGCTGAAGCAGGCCGCGGTCGATCCGTCCAAGACCCTGATGATCGGCGACCGCAGCCACGACATGGTCGGCGCCAAAAACAACGGCATGCAGGGCATCGGCGTGCTCTACGGCTACGGCAGCCGGGACGAACTGCTGGGCGCCGGCGCGCTCCATGTCTACGACACACCGGCGGCGATCCTCGGCTGCATCGGCTGATTTGGCGAGGCCCGAAGCGGTTGCCTGCAATGCCGGCTGCGGCATTAACCCTTCTTAAAGATGTGGCCTAGCAGCCCCCGCCCCCCGTGCTACAGCTTCACCCGTTCGACGCGTTCCGCCCCGGAGCGCGCGCCAATTTTGCCGAGTTTCATGCGTTACCCAGCGTCCTTTTCGATCGCCCCCGATCCGCTTCCCGACCACGAACAGAAGCAGGCCGCACTCGGCTATCTCAGCGAGGCCTGGGCGGAAGCGCGCCATGACGGCATCGACGGCGACTGCCTGGCGCAAGCCAGCCTGTTCACCGCGCTTGCCGAACTGGTCTCGACCTATGGCGAGGATGCGGTCGCAAAATTCGCGGAAGGCGTTCCCGCCCGCGTGCGCAACGGCGAGTTTTCGCTGGCGCTGGCCAAGCAGTAACGGCTTCGCCCACAACCCTACGGTTTCAGCGTTTCCAGAAACCGCACCGGCTCGCCGGACGACGGCGCCGTTACCTCACCCTGCCACATCACGCGCTTGCCGCGCACGAAGGTGCCGACCGGCCAGCCGGTGACGCGCACACCGTCATAAGGCGTCCACCCCGCGCGCGAGGCCACCCATTTGTTGGTGATGGTCTCGCTGCGCTTGAGATCGACGATGGTGAAATCGGCGTCATAGCCGGCGGCGATGCGGCCCTTGCAGGCGATGTTGAACAGACGCGCGGGGCCGGCGCTGGTGAGATCGACAAAGCGCGCCAGCGACAGCCGCCCGGCGTTGACGTGATCCAGCATCAGCGGCACCAGCGTCTGCACCCCGGTCATGCCCGAAGGCGAGGCCGGATACACTTTCGACTTTTCTTCCAGCGTATGCGGGGCGTGGTCGGAGCCGAGCACGTCGATGATGCCCTGCTCGATTCCGCGCCAGATCCCCTCGCGATGATCGGCCGAGCGCACCGGCGGATTCATCTGCGCCAGCGTGCCGAGCCGCTCGTAGCATTCAGGGGCCGCCATCGTCAGATGATGAGGGGTCGCCTCGCAGGACGCGACGTCCTTGTGATCGCGCAAATACTCGATCTCTTCTTTGGTCGAGATGTGCAGCACGTGAATGCGCTTGCCGGTTTCGCGCGCCAGATTGACCAGCCGCTGCGTCGCCATCAACGCTGCGGTCTCGTCGCGCCACACCGGATGCGAGCGCGGGTCGCCCTCGATTCGGTACGATTTGCGGTCGTTGAGGCGATACTCGTCCTCGGCATGGAAGGCGGCGCGGCGGCGGATCACCTGGAAAATGCGCCGCAGGCTTTCGTCGTCCTCGACCAGCAGCGCGCCGGTGGACGAGCCGATGAATACCTTGACGCCGGCGCAGCCCGGCGCGCGTTCGAGCTCCGGCAAATCCTGCACGTTCTCGCGGGTACCGCCGATGAAGAACGCAAAATCGCAATGCATGCGATGGTGCGCGGCCTTGATCTTGTCGGTGAACGTCGCCTCGGTGATCGTCAGCGGATTGGTGTTCGGCATCTCGAAGACCGCGGTGACGCCGCCCATCACGGCGCTGCGCGATCCGGTCTCGAGGTCTTCCTTGTGCGTCAACCCGGGCTCGCGAAAATGCACCTGCGTGTCCATCACGCCGGGAAGGATGTGCAGGCCCTTGCAGTCGATGGTTTCGGCGGCGGACGCCTGCCCGAGCGCGCCGATCGCGGCGATGCGGCCACCCGCAATGCCGATGTCGCGAACGCCCTCGCCATCCTGATTGACGACGGTGCCGGATCTTAAAATGGTGTCAAAGCGTTGATTCATCGGGCTGCAAAAGTCCTTGGGAACACCCGCTTTTGGGCTATCGTGCGGGCCTTGTTGGCGGCACCTTAGCGCCTTAACTTCGCATGGGATATCCGCGTCCCTTGTTTCCCCAGGAACTTCAAAAAGACAACAAACAGGGCCTCATTTGCCGATGAAAGCAGCGTTTCTACCAGATCGAGGCGTGGTCAAGGTGGCCGGCGAAGACGCCCGCACCTTCCTCAACGGGCTCGTCACGACAGACGTCACGCTGCTGCGGCCGGGACTTGGCCGCTTCGGCGCGCTGCTGACGCCGCAGGGCAAGATCACCACCGACTTTCTGATCACCGAGGCCCCGGCGGGTCATGGCGGCGGCTTCCTGATCGATGCGCCTCGCGCACTGGCGCGCGACCTCGCCGGCAAGCTCGGCTTTTACAAGCTGCGCGCCAGGGTCACGGTCGAGGACATCTCGGACAGCATGGGCGTGCTGGCGGTATGGGATGGCGAGCCCGGCATGAGGCCTGAACTGGCCTTCGCCGATCCGAGGCACGAGACGCTGGGCTGGCGAATTCTCGTTCCCGAGGAACTGAAGCAGAAGGTGGCCGACCTGGTCGGTGCCGAACTCGTCGACGCCGCGGCGTATGAGGTCCATCGCATCGCCAATGGCGTGCCGCGCGGCGGGCTCGACTTCATGTACAGCGATGCGTTTCCGCACGAAGCGAACATGGACCGTCTGCACGGCGTCGATTTCGACAAGGGCTGCTATGTCGGCCAGGAAGTGGTGTCGCGGATGCAGCATCGCGGCACCGCGCGGACACGAATCGTGCGGGTCACGCTGGAAGATTTTTCGCCCGAGACCGGCATTCCCGTCGTCGCCGGCGACAAGCAGGTCGGCACCATGGGATCGACCGGCGGCGGCAAGGGCCTGGCGCTGCTGCGGATCGATCGTGTCGCAGATGCGCTGGACGCCGGCGCATCGCTCAGCTCCGGCGGCCTCGCGATCCGGCTCACCGATCCAAACGACGTTCGCGTCCCGCCGAAGCAGACCGTCGCATGACCCGATCTGCCCGCCTGCATGCCGATGGCAAGACACGTTGTCCGTGGCCGGGTGAAGACCCGTTCTACATGGCCTATCACGACACCGAATGGGGTGTGCCGGAGTACGACGACCGCGCGCTGTACGAGAAGCTGATCCTCGACGGATTCCAGGCCGGATTGTCGTGGATCACGATCCTGCGCAAGCGCGAGAATTTCCGAAAGGCGTTCGACGATTTTCAGCCGGAGAAGATCGCACGCTACAGCGACAAGAAAGTCCATGCGCTGATGAACGACGCCGGCATCGTGCGCAACCGCTCCAAGATCGAAGGCGCCGTCAACAGCGCGAAGGCCTATCTGAAGATCATGGAAGAAGGCGCCGGCTTCTCGAAATTC
>JAQSDW010000116.1:0-2037 GCA_029946105.1 Reyranella sp.
GCAAAGCCGCGGTGGCCTTCGCTCCTGCCACGTCCACTCGCAGCTCTACGCAACGAGTTCGTCATCGGCGCGTTGTTTACACGAAGCCTGCACTGTGTTGTGCCAGGTAACAGATCGAAGACCTTCATGATATTTGCGGTTCTGACTTCCCTCATCCCGGTCCTCCTGCTCGTGGCGGCAGCCCCTGCCATTGCACAGGGTTCGTTCGGTCCGCAGGCGATCGAGAGTTGCCACGATTATGTCGCCAGGGCGAACAGCCAGGTCCAGATGGCCAAAGGGTGCGGCTTTCCGGGGGCGCGATGGAGTCCGGATCCGGCGGTACACAAGAAATGGTGCGAGGCGGCGTCCGCTCGGGAGCGCGGTCGCGAAGACAATGAGCGCCGCGCGGCTTTGGTCGGATGCCGCGGCGATGCGGGCCTGGTCCCCATCAAGAACTGCAACGAGTACACCGCTCGTTCGCGGACACAGGTGGAGCTTGCGCAGTCATTGCCGTCGAGCTGCAAGTTCGAAGGCATGCGGTGGAGTTCGAACGTGGTCCAACACGACAACTGGTGTAACCGCAATCCCGCGACCAGGCATGAGATGGAGGATGCGGCACGCCGAAAGGAACTGGCGGCCTGCAAGGCAAAGTCGCCGTAAAGGCCGGGGACGACGCCGAACGCCACGAACACGCGAGACAGCCCTCGAACACGCGGGACGCCCCTCGATCTTTGGTCGTGATCCGGGCGGATTGAACGTCAAAATCTGTCCATTCCGCCCGTTCGACGCTGATTTCTACTGCATGAACCAGCCGTGGCTGACCACGGCCGACTGGCCGCTGTGTACGGTGTTCCGGGCGGCGGCGTAGAAGAGGACCGCATCGGCCACATCGTCGGTCGTGGTGAACTGGCCGTCGATCGTGTCCTTCAGCATGACGTTCTTGATCACGTCGGCCTCGGAGATCTTGAGTTCGGCGGCCTGCTCGGGGATCTGCTTCTCGACCAGCGGCGTGCGCACGAAGCCCGGGCAGACGACGTTGGACGAGACGTTGAACTCCGCGCCTTCCTTGGCCAGCACCTTCGACAGGCCGATCAGGCCGTGCTTGGCGGTGACATAGGGCGCCTTGAGCTTGGAAGCTTCCTTGGAGTGGACCGAGCCCATGTAGACGACGCGGCCGTACTTGGCCTTGTACATGTGTTTTAGGCAGGCCTTGGTGGTGAGGAAGGCGCCATCGAGATGGATCGACAGCAGCTTCTTCCAGTCGGCGAAGGGGAAATCGACGATCGGCTTCACGATCTGGATGCCGGCGTTGCTGACCAGGATGTCGATCTTGCCGTACTTGGCGATGGTGTCGGCGACGCCCTTCTCGACCTGGGCCTCGTCGGTCACGTTCATGGCGACGGCGAAGGCATCGCCGCCTTTGGCCTTGATCTCGGCCGCGGTTGCGTTGGCGGCGTCGAGGTTGAGGTCGGCGATCACCGGGATGCCGCCTTCAGCGGCGAGGCGCAGCGCGATTTCCTTGCCGATACCGCTCGCGGCGCCGGTGACGATGGCAACTCTTCCGTCGAAACGGGACATGGTTCGATCCTTTGCTGTGTCTGATTATTTCGCGAGATAGTCGAAAACCACTTCACCAAGACCCAATGTCAAATCCGTGACGTAGTGGGTGGCGGAGAGGACTTCGCGAACCGGCAGGCGGGCCACGTCGCATTGGGCATGCTCGAAGAGCTGTAGCGCGGCGGGGCCGGTCCAGGCGCCCTTCAGGGTGACGTCCTCGCAATAGTAGCGGACCAGCTCGCAGATGCGCGGCGTGCAGTCGACGTGCGGGATGATCTTGATCATGAAGGCGGGCTTGGCCAGGCCCTTGAGGATCGGCGCATGGTCGATCTCGCGATGCTTATAACCCATGGTCGCGGTGACGCAGAGCACCGAGCCATAATGAAGCGTGCCGAGCAGCGTCTCGTTCTCGTGGCACACTTTCGGCTTCGCCAGCTTCTTGGGGAAACCCCAGATCTCGCGGCCGCCGGCGATCGGCGAATTGTCGTCGAGATACATGGC
>JAQSDW010000116.1:2137-3435 GCA_029946105.1 Reyranella sp.
TCGAAGGTGAACACGCCGTCGGCGCTTTGCGGGCGCTGCAGAACCTCGGGATGGCGGAGCGTGTTGACCATGTCGTCGTAGCCCGACTTCCAGTGCTCTTCCATCGTGCGGCGCGAGAACTCGTAGTCCTTCGACGCGCCTTCGTAGTTCCGGGAGTGATAGATGAGGTGGATGATGTTGTAGACCTTGGTGTCCGCGTTCTGGGCGAGCAGTTCGGCTTCCGGCGTCTGGCGCAGTTCGGGCCGCATGTTTTCCAGCAGTTTGGCGGCGGCGCGGCGCACCGCCTGCAGCTTGCGGAACTGGTCGGTGCCGGCGCGGGTGCGGCTCGAATAGCGGATGTCCTTCATGCGCACGTCGATCTCGATCATGTCGCGCGGCAGCTCGCCGCGGGCGTTCCACAGGTCGATCTGGAAGGCGAGCGTGTCGTTGCGCGGCTGTTCGTCGAGCACCCATTGCAGCGGCGTGTTGGAAACGACGCCGCCGTCCCAGTAGAACTCGCCATCGATCTCGGTGGCGGGAAAGCCCGGCGGCAGGGAGCCGCTGGCCATGACGTGCTCGGCGCACACCTTGTGCGTGGTGTTGTCGAAGTAGGCGAAGTTGCCGGTCTTGACATTGGTGGCGCCGACACTGAAGCGCATCGGCTTCTTGGGATCGTTGATCCGGTCAAAATCCACCAGCTGCTCGAGCAGTGTCTTGAGTGGCCCGATGTCGTAGTAGGCGAGGTTCCCGGGGTTGCCGGCCGGCGTGAAGATCGGCGGCGGAAAGCGCGGCTTGAAGAAGCTGGGCGCCCCCCACAGCAGCGTGCCCATGGCGCGCCACTGGTTCACGATCTGGCGCTGCATGTCGCTGTGGATCTCGAAGCTGCCAAAATGGGGGATGCCGTGCGGCGGCGCGGTGATGGTCTCCCAGAAGGCGCGCAGCTTCTCGACCCGCCGCTCTGGCGCGTTGCCGGCGATCAGCGCGCAGTTGATGGAGCCGATCGAGATGCCGGCGACCCAATCGGGATGAAGATTGGCTTCGGCCAGCGCCTGGTACGCGCCGGCCTGGTAGGCGCCCAACGCGCCGCCGCCCTGAAGCAGGAGGGCTATGCGCTCGAAATCGGGGCGCGGCCGCGGTCCGTTCGACCCCGGGGCCGCAGCAGACGTGGAACTCATGGCGCTTCTCCCTGGCGGCCGGATCGCCGCGGCGTGACTTCTGACCTGACGTCTACCCGACGGCAATGACGATTCCGCCGAAGCAGCGACCCGGTGCTCTCGCGATCCCTTGCCAAAAGCGGACCATTTTCGTCAAGCCATTGA
>JAQSDW010000117.1 GCA_029946105.1 Reyranella sp.
CCCCCAGAGCGACATGACGATCCAGGCGAAGGCGACCATCGTGGCAAGGAACAAGGCGATCCTTCCAAGCCGCTGCGACGCCTGTCCGGGGCCGAACGCGAGCGCGATCAGCATCGCCGGCAGCGTTGGGAACATCAGACGCCACTCGAACAGCCAGGCGATGGTGAAAAGAATGGCCACCAGGCAGACGCGCGTTCGTGTCGGTTGGACGAACCAGACGCAGGCCAGCGCCATCGATGCGAACAGCAGCGTGAACGAGGGCATGATGTCTTCGTTGCTGATCGCGAGATTGAGGAAGAAGGCGCTGGCGAGATGAAAGAGGACCGCCAACCAGGCAACGACCCGGCTTTGCGTAATCTCGCGAACCAGGGCGTAGACAATGCAAAGGCACAGCGCGGCGCTGAAGGCATTGACGATCGTCAGCTGGCGTCGCGGGTCACCTGCGAAGACACCGATCAGGTCGAGCAGGCGGCAGAATAAACCGACGAACGGAAAATATAGATAATTCGACAGGTCGAGCGAAGCGGTCGCCGGAGTGGAGATCCAAGGCTTGGCCTGAACTGCCTTGAAAACGCCATTGCCGGTAATGCCTTCGGCATTGTCCAGCCAGAAGATCAACGCGACGAGCCCTGCGAACCCGACAATGAAGATCAGCAGAAGGTCGATGCGGTACCCCTGTGACGAGACCTTTCCCGTTCGATCCGTTGAAAACGAGGGCGCCATTGCAGTTGGTGGAATATTCACGGGTTACGACCTTGCGCTGGATATGCAGCTAACTTGAAAAGGTAGCCTATTGGCTCGGGATACCTCTAGCAATCGAGACTCGACGAGATTGCAATGGGAACTGCGCGGTGATTCCATCGGCAGGCCCGCCACCGTATATTCGAAGCTTCGTGCTGGCATCTGTTGTTCGCTCGCCGTGATAAGCATTGCGTGCCAAGATAGATTTGGGAATGCAATTTCAGTTTTCATCACCGAGAAAGATCCATGCCCCGAAAGACCTCTCTTAAAGCCATCGAAGCCAAGATCAAGGAATTGGAAGCCATCGCCGAAGAGCTCAAGCGCGCGGAGAAGCCTGGTATCAAGGAACTCAAAGCGGTCGTCGCGAAGTTCCGGCTGACGCCGGCCGACATCAAGCTCGCGCTGAAGGGGCGTCCCGCCAAGCTCAATGGCAAGGGGCCTGCGAAGGGCAGCAAACTGAAGCCAAAGTACCGCAATCCTGCAAAGAAGAGTGAGACTTGGGCAGGCCGGGGATTGCGGCCCAAGTGGGTCGTCGAACTGATGAAACAGGGCAAAAAGCTGGATGACTTCGCCGTCTAGCCTCGGTGCATGTCGACGGGCGGCGCAGTGGCGGCGATCAGGAAGTCAGTCCGTCCGCGCCGCCACGATGATGAGCGAGCCGCCGAACGGCAGGTTGAGACCGGCGGCGATGACGACGCGCTCGATCGCGAGAGCGCTCGAGAATATAGCGTCGAGCCAGCGCGGATAGTCGCGCACGTCGCTTTCGGCGTTAGCCCGCTCGATCAGTCGATGGAGAAGCATCAGGGGAAACAGCAGCGTGTTCCAGTAGCTCGCGCGAAGGACACGAAACCCTTGCCTGGCAAGCAGGGTGCGAGCCTGGCCTCGCGTGAAACGTCGAGTGTTATGCACACGCTTGTCGTGCGCTGAGAACATCCATTGATAGGCCGGCAAATTGAAGATTGCGACGCCGCCAGGCTGAAGACAGCGGTGGGCTTCTCCGAGGGCCCGCATCGGATCGACTTGATCATGGCAAAGCACGTCCAGTGACACGTAGGCGCTCAATGCGGCGTCACCGATCGGCATTTGGTTGACGGAGCCCGAGACGACTGGCCTGCCGGCCTTGCCTACGGTCAGCGCTGCCGCGACGGAGTCATAGTCCAGGCCGAGCGTCGACCGGCCGGCCACGGTCGTACCCAGTATGCGGAGCATGCCGCCCGTGCCGCAGCCGGCATCGAGCACTGGACCGGCAGCGGACGAGCCGGCGAGCGCTCGCACGACCTCGCTTGCGGCTAACGCACGCAGTCCACGGTACCACCACATGCGGTCCTCGACCGCATGCATGCGCTCGTATTCAGCCCGCTCCATAGCGAGGGCCTCCGCAAAGTCTGTGCCGACGGTTGTTATGGTGTCTTCGTCACACTTTGCCAACTGGTCGCGACCAGCGAGGCAGGGCGTGGAGTTTGCCGCCTACCGCCCAGAGCCGAGATACAGCACGTCCGCCACCTCGGCGAACTTGTCGGTCGGCAAGGTCCGCCAAAGGTCGAGCACCGTGAGGCGATTGCCGCCATTGCTGCGCTTGCACCAGGCCGGGTCGATTTCCTTGTACTGGGGCCAGCCGGTGGCGACGATCAGCAGATCGCATTCGCGCACCGCGCCTTCGATCGAGGAGGCGCCCACCACCTTGTCGCCCAACACTGCGATTGCGGCGTCCTGGGCCAGCGGATCGTGCACGACCACGACGTAGCCCGCGTCGGCGAGTTTGGCCGCCAGCTTGACGCTATGGCTTTCCTCGACCACCGGCGTCTGCGGCTTGTAGGAGAGGCCGAGGATGGCGATGCGGGTGCCGGCCTTGGCGAACTTGGCGACCAGGCCCGACAGCCGGTCGATCTGGTAGTTGTTGATCCGGTCGGTTGCCTCGGCCACGTCGGCGCGGGCGCCAATCTTACGGGCGAAGGCGGCGAAGGCCACGTTGTCGCGCGGGAAACAGGGGCCACCATAGCCCATCGCGCCCTTGAGGTACTTCGCCCCGATGCGGGTGTCGGCGCCCAGCGCCTTAGTAACGGCATCGACGTCGGCGCCGGGAATGCGGTCGCAGATATCGGCCAGCATGTTGGCGTAGGAGATCTTGGTCGTGACGTAGGTATTTACCGAGATCTTGGTCAGCTCGGCGTTGACGAAATTCATGCGCTGCACGGGCGGCTTGTTCTCGCACATCTGCAGATAGATGGTCTGCAGCATGTCGCCGGCCTTGGAATCGCTCTCGCCGATCAGGATCGAATCTGGGAACAGCATGTCGCGCACGACGCTTCCCAATGCGATGAATTCCGGATTGTAGCAGAGGCCGAGGTCTGGCCCGACCTTGCGGCCCGAGGCCTTCTCAAGCGCTGCCTTGATCTCGGTGTCGGTCGTTCCGGGCATCACGGTGCTGGTGATGACCACCATGTGGTAGCCCTTCTTGGCCTTCAGCGCCTTGCCCAGCGTCTCCATGGCCTGCAGCACGAAGCGGTTCGAGAAGAAGCCGGTGCTGTCCGAAGGGGTTGGCACGATCACGAAGCTGGCATCGCTCTTCTGGATCGCCTCGTTGGCGTCCATGGTGGCCGAGAGCCGGGCCTTGTTGGCGGCGATCAGCTCATTGAGCTGGGGCTCGACGATCGGCATCTTGCCGGCATTCATGGCGTCGACGAACGTCTTGTTCACATCGAGACCGATGACGCTGAAGCCGCGGCTGGCGAGTACCGCCGCAAGGGGGGCTCCGAGCTTACCGAGACCGACGACCGAAACGCGAGGCAAAGTAGCTGAGGTCATTTCCATTCCCGTTTTGAGGGCCGGTACTGATACTGTCGGCGGCGACGGGACGCCACCCCGAATTTGACGTCTATTGGGCGCAATTCGCTGCTTGCGCCCTAGCGCCGCAGGGGCGAAGAATCACCGCCAAATAACGAGGGAATCGAATGAAAGTCGAGTTTTCAGCTTTTCCGAAGGCTTTTTCGGGCAATGTTGCGATGTTCGTGGCTGCCGACAAGCAGCTCCTGGCGACGGCGCAGGCCGCCGATGCGAAGGTCGGCGGCGCCCTCACACGGGCCCTCGGAGCCGGCCGTTTCACCGGTGCCAAGAACCAGACTCTGACCATCCTGGGGCAATCCGGCGATATTGCTCGCCTGATGCTGCTGGGCGTCGGCAAGGGGCGTGAACTCGATGCCCGCACCGCGGAAGCCTTGGGTGGCGTGGTCGCCGCGGCAGCAAACGCGGCAGGCCATACGGCGGTCACCGTGGTCGTGGATCCGGTGAAGGGCAGCCGCCTGTCGCCGGGCCAGATCGCGGCTCATCTCGCGCTGGGCGCCCGTCTGCGCAACTACCGCTTCGACAAGTACAAGACCAAGGACAAGCCCGAGCAGAAGCTCTCCCTCGAACATCTCACCGTGGTCCTCGCCGGCCCGGCGGAAGCGCGCAAGGCCTATGGCCAGCTCGAGCCCACCGTCGACGCCGTCTTCTTTGCCCGGGATCTCGTGAGCGAGCCGGCAAATATGCTTTACCCCGTCGAGTTCGCCCGCCGCGCCAAGGAACTCACCAAGCTCGGTGTGAAGGTCGAGATTTTGGGCGAAGCGGAGATGAAGAAGCTCGGCATGGACGTCCTGCTGGCTGTCGGCCAGGGCAGCGAGCGCGAGTCGCAGCTCCTCGTCATGCGCTGGATGAACGGACCCAAGGACCAGAAGCCGGTCGCGCTGATCGGCAAGGGTGTCACCTTCGATACCGGCGGCATTTCGCTGAAGCCGGCCGGCGGCATGGAGGACATGAAATGGGACATGGGTGGCGCCGGCGCCGTCACCGGCGCCATGCGCCTGATCGCCGGCCGCAAGGCCAAGGCGAACGTCGTCGCCGTCTGTGCCCTGGTCGAGAACATGCCCGACGGCAATGCCACTCGGCCGGGTGATGTCGTGAAGTCGATGTCGGGCCAGACCGTCGAGATCATCAACACCGATGCGGAGGGGCGGCTGATTCTGTGCGACGCCATGTGGTACGCGCAGGAGAAGTTCAAGCCGCAGGCCATGGTCGAGCTCTCGACGCTGACGGGTGCCATCATCGTCTCGCTCGGCCACGAGCGCGCCGGGCTGTTCTCGAACAACACGCAGCTCTCCACGCGGCTGCGCGTCGCGGGCTCGTCGATCGGCGAGAAGCTCTGGCGCATGCCGCTCGGTCCCAAGTACGACAAGCTGATCGACTCCGAGATCGCCGACATGAAGAATGTCAGCAACGGTCGGGACGGCGGCTCGATCACGGCGGCGCAGTTCCTGCAGCGTTTCGTGCAGGAGGGCGTGGCTTGGGCGCATCTCGACATCGCGGGAATGGCCTGGTCGAACAAGGGCGACGACACCACGCCCAAGGGCGCCACCGCCTATGGCGTGCGCCTGCTCGATCGGCTGATCGCCGACAACTACGAGCGCTGATCGCGCCATGGCGACCCAGAAGGCGGCGACCGAGGTCAATTTCTACCACCTGACCCGATCGTCGCTCGAGGACACCTTGCCCCGCCTGCTCGCCAAGACCCTGCAGGCGGGCGAGCGGGCTGTCGTCCTGCTCGGCTCGGCCGAACGGGTCGATGCTCTCAACACCCATCTCTGGACTTACGATCCGAACGGCTTCCTGCCGCACGGGGCGGCCCGCGACGGCGATGCCGATCGCCAGCCGGTGTGGTTGACCCATGTCGACGAGAATCCCAATGGGGCGAACTATCTGTTCGTGGCCGACCATGCCCGGTCGGACCGCGTGGCCAGATACAAACGCTGCTTCGAACTGTTCGATGGTCGCGATGACGCGGCGGTGGCCGACGCCCGCGAGCGCTGGAAGGCCTACAAGGCCGCCGGCCATGTCATGGCCTATTGGCAGCAGACGGACGGTGGTGGCTGGGAGAAGAAAGCCTAGCGCTGCAGGCGGGGCTTCCAGTAGCCATTCCAGGCAGATTTCACCCGCTCGAGGAACGGGATGTCGCCCTCGGGTCGGTAGAAATCCGGCGAGTCGGCCTCGAACTTGGCCATGTAGTCGCGATAGCTGAGCGGCTGCTTCTTGCCCATCTGCGTCTGCGCCGCCAGCAGGTCGAGGCCGGCATCGATGTCGAACACCGTCGAAAGCCTGTTGCGCAGGCCGAGCAGCAGTTCGGCCGCGGCATCGGGGATTTCCCAGGCCGAGAACACGGCCGCGAGCTTGGCGAGCTTTTCGGCACTGAGCTGCTTGGCCCATTCGCGGCCCTTGGGCCCCAGGACGTCGCGGGCGTAATAGGCCTCGCCCTGGAACGGTCGTCCCGACAGCGTTTCCGCCGGTGTCGGCCAGACGTAGCGCGAGGGCAGGGCGCGCGTCGAGTAGGTGCGCACGTCGAGGCGGAACAGGTCGAAGCCCTGGCGGCGCATGAAGCGGTCGGTGTTGTGGAACGTATGCTCGTCAGTCGCGCCCGAGCCGATGAAATTGACCTCGAGCTGAACCGCCAGCAGGCCCAGCGACTCGAAGCGGGCGTCGAACGAGCGAAGGACCTCGTAATCGACGCCGTCGATGTCGATCTTGAGGTAGTCGAGGTCGTTCCAGCCACGCGCCGCGAGCAGGCCGGGCACGACGACCGGCTTTGCCGGGTCGGCGAGCCCCGTCATTTCCCAGGCGTTGTTGCGGAACTGCTCCTCGGCGGAAGCGCCCTTGAGGCGCGCCTCGCGGATCTCGCGCGTGCGCATGAAGCTCAGGCGATCGCGCATCTGCATGATCAGCGGTGCGGCCGGGCCGGCGGAAAGATCGACGATCTTGTCGGCCCGTCGGCCGACGAACGCGGCCAGATACTCGATATCGGGATTGAGCTCGCAGGCGGCCAAGCGCCGGCATTCGGCCTCGCTCGCGTCGATGCCGAGCGCCCGGAACCGGGGCTCGAAGACGCGCCACTGCTGCTCGATGCCGCCGGAGCAGCCGACATCCAACAGGGTAAACCGCTCCGTTCGCAGGCCTTGGGAGACATGCGCCGGAAACGACTCACGCATAGTGTCGATCAGACAGTTGCCACTGGCGTCGCGGGCGATCCGACGGCGCCCGGCAGGCGCAGCGGCGGGGCGGTCAGGAGAAAGCGGGAGCGCTTCTTGGCGCGGAGCCATAGTGCCAGATCCTGCAACCACCAGATTTCCCCCAGGTTCAGACCAAGCTTGAAGAGACAGTGATTGTGGATCGGCAGCGACGGGTGCTCGGCGTCCTCCGGCCCCGGCCTCGCTGGCACCGCCTCGACGCCGTAGTTGTCGGCGATGAGGGCTGAGATCTGGCTGTCGGTGATCCATTGCAAGAGCCGTTTGTCTCGGCCGTCCAGGACGCAGCACATTGCGTGGGCGCGTTCCGGGTCGACCTTCTTGTTCATTTTCACGATTTCATCGGTGAAACCGGTATAGAGTAGCAGCATATCGCCTGCTTCAATTACCACCTTGTCGGCGTCGAGCACATGGCGCAAATCGTCGTAATTCACATACTTGTGGCCGCGGCCGTAGTGCTTCTCCAGGTCGACCATCACGGCGCGGCCCTGGATGGCCTTGGCGGCCATGTTCTCGACCCCGAGCTTGTGGGCATAGCTGAGATGCCCGCAACCGTCGCGGCCGGCGTCGGGCAGGGGGCCGACCACGTCCGTGCCCGCCTTGAATCCGTTGTAATAGAGCGCTTCGGGCACGCCATCGCCGTCGGCATCGAACATCCCGCCGACATGGGCCAGCGTGTCCCACTGGGTCGAATATTGCAGCGTGAGGATGACCCGGTCGTCGCTGGCCACGTCGACGAACAGCGGGTTGATGGTCTTGGTGTGAAAGTTGAAACGCCAGCCGTTCTCGTCGCCGGTCGGCGACAGCACCGGCGGCAGCCGGCGCGGATTGAGGACGTTGCCGCCGGGAAGGTCGAGGGGCAGGCTGAGGCAGAACGACAGGCCTTCCCTTACCTCGGCAATGCCCTCGAGCACCTTCTTGGGGGTGATGAGGTTGAGCCGGCCCAGCTGGTCGTCGTCGCCCCAGTCTCCCCAGGTTGAGCCTTCCGGGCGCTGCTTCCAGCGTTTCATGACGTTTCTCCCCTTTTCGGGGGCGACACTAGCGCGCGCCGCAGTCTCGCGTCATCCCGCACGCATGCCTCCTGCGCTCAATTTCGCCGCCAGCCGCGCTGCGGTTCGTCTATCATGACCGGCCAATCGAGGGTTCCATGTCCGCAGTCGCCGTCGCCCCCCTGGAGCGTGATGTCCGGGTCATCAGCCTAGTGGGCGTCGCCCACGGCGTCAGCCACTACTACCAGCTGGCTTTCGTCACGATGCTGCTCATCGTGCGTGAAAAGGCCGGTCTGTCGTTCACCGACGTCGGCGCTCTGGGAGCGATCTACTATGCAGTTTCCGGCATCTGCCAGACCGGCGCCGGCTTTGCGGTCGACCGGTTCGGCGCCCGGCCGATCCTGGCCGGCGGGCTGGCGCTCGCCGCCATCGGGCTCGCGCTTACCGCGCTGGCCGATTCGTTCCTGACCTTTGCCGCCATTTCAGTCGTCGGCGCGGTCGGCAATTGCGTCTTCCACCCCGCCGACTTCGCCCTCCTGAATTCCTCGGTGAATCAGCGCCGCCTGGGCCGGGCCTACAGCATCCATGGGCTGGGCGGCTCGCTGGGCTGGGCCGCCGCGCCGATCATCTACTTCCTCGATGACGCCGTGGGCCGCACGGGCGCCGCCTTCATCGGTGCCGTGCCGGGCCTGATTCTGGCGGCGCTCGTTCTCGGGCATCGTCGGTACTTCGTCGATCACCGCGAGGAGGTTCGTGCGGCCGCGGCCGTGGAAGGGGCAAAGGCAGGCCTCGGCCTCTTCCTGCAGACCTCCATTCTGCTGTGCTTCGCCTATTTCGCCCTCATTGCCGTCAATACGGTCGGTATCCAGCAGATGGCGGTACCCGCCTGGACCGAAATGTTCGGCGTGACGGAGCGCTATGCGGCTCTCTGCCTGATCGTATTCATGGTCGGCTCGGCGGCTGGCATGCTCGCGGGGGGCTTCTTCGCAGACAATGTGAAACGCCACGATCTCGTGGCGTCGGGCGGTCTTCTTGCCGCCGCCGCTCTTACCGTTCCCATTGCCACTCTATCCGTGACGCCCACGTTGCTGCTGCCCCTGCTGGCACTGGCAGGGTTCGCCGGGGGAGCGACCAATCCTTCGCGCGATATGATCGTGCGCAATGCCACGCCACCCGGCGCTTCGGGCAAGGTGTTCGGCTTCGTCTATTCAGGTCTCGATGTCGGCTCGCTCATTGGGCCGCCGCTGTTCGGCTACCTGATGGACCTGCACCTACCGGCGGCGATCTTCTGGATCGCGGTCGTGCTCTACGTGATCAACGCCGGGATGGTCCTGACCATCCGTCAGGCGACCGCGCCGCGGGCAGTCGCCGCGGAGTAATCCGGCTAGGCGGCCTTTTCGATGGCTTCCTGCGCCGCCAGCCAGCGCTGCTCGGCATTGGCGACTTCGCGCTCGAGGCGTGCCTTCTCGCGCTGGAGATCGGTCACGACCGTGCCCGATCCTGAATAGATCGCCGGGTCGCCGAGCTTGGCGACAACGCCGTCGAGCTGGGCGGTGAGGCGCACCAGCATCTTCTCCGCGCTGTCGAGGGCCTTCTTGAGGGGCGCCTTCTGGGCGCGGTTGTCGGCCGAGGCCTTGCGCTGGTCCTTCTTGGAGGCAGCATCGACCGGATGATCGTCGCGTTTGGCATCGCGCTTGGCGGGCTTGCTGCCGCGCTCCTTCAGGAGCTTCGCCTGGTACTCGTCGATATCGCCGTCGAAAGCCTTCACCGTGCCGCCGGCGACCAGCCACAGCGTGTCGGCCACCATCTTCACCAGATGCGTATCGTGGCTCACCAGCACGACCGCGCCCTCGAAATCGTTGATGGCGTCGACCAGCGAGGCGCGGGCATCCATGTCGAGATGGTTGGTCGGCTCGTCGAGCAGCAGCATGTGCGGCGCATTGCGCGTGGCCAGCGCCAGCAGCAGGCGGGTCTTCTCGCCCCCCGACAGCACGCCGACTTTCAGGTTGGCGCGATCGCGCGAGAAACCGAAGCGGCCGAGCTGGGCGCGGACCTTGGCTTCGCCGGCGCCCTGCAGGGCACGATTCATGTGATCGAACGGCGTCGCTTCGTAGTCGAGGCTCTCCTCCTGGTCCTGCGAGAAATAGCCGACGCGCAGCCGCGGCGTCTTCTTCAGCTTGCCTTCGCGTGGCTCCAGCCGCTGCGAGATCAGGCGAATGAAGGTCGATTTGCCGTTGCCGTTCTGGCCGAGCAGCGCGATGCGGTCTTCCATGTCGATACGCAGGTCGAGGCCGCGCAGCACCAGCGGACCTTCGGGATAGCCGACGGAAACTTCGTCGAGCGTTTCGATCGGCGAGGCGAGTATTTCGGGCGAGGGGAAGTTGAACGAGACCCGCTCCTCGATCGGCACGCTGGCGATCGGGCCGAGCTTCTCGATCATCTTCATGCGCGACTGCGCCTGGCGTGCCTTGCTGGCCTTGGCCTTGAAGCGGTCGACGAAGGCCTGCATGTGCTTGCGCTGGGCCGCGACCTTGGCCTGCTGGGCGGCGTCGTTGGCCAGCCGCTCGGCGCGGGTGCGTTCGAAGAAGTCGTAGTTGCCGGTGTAAGGCACCAGCTTCTCGTTATCGATGTGCACGATGTGGTCGCACACGTCGTTCAGCAGGTCGCGGTCGTGGCTGACCATGAGAACGGTGTTGCGGAAGCGCTTGAGATGTTCGGTCAGCCACAGCATCGCCTCGAGGTCGAGATGGTTCGACGGTTCGTCGAGGATCAGGAGGTCGGGGTCGCTGAACAGCGTGCCGGCCAGCGCCACGCGCATGCGCCAGCCGCCGGAGAATTCGCCGCAGGGCCGGGACTGCTTGTCATTGTCGAAGCCCAGGCCGTTCAGGATCGAGGCGGCGCGCGACGGTGCCGAGGCTGCACCGATCTCGTCGAGCCGGGCATGGATCTCGGCCAGCCGCAGGCCATCGTTGCAGGCCTCGGTTTCGGCCATCAGGGCGGAGCGCTCGATATCGGCCGCCAGCACTGCGTCCAGCACCGAGATGTCGCCGCCGGGCGGGTCCTGCGGCACTGAGCCCACCCGCGTGCGGCCCATCAGGTTGATGTTGCCGCTGTCGGCCTCCATCTGGCCCTGGATCAGGCGCAGCAGCGTCGATTTGCCGGCGCCGTTGCGGCCGACCAGGCCGACTTTCCAGCTGTCGGAAAAGGCCGCCGAGGCGCGGTCGAAGAGCACGCGCTCGCCGTGGCGGAAGGAGAGTTCGGTGATGCTGAGCATGGGGCGGCGGCCTTTAGCATGCGGTACCGGGCCATTCCAAGCCGGATCGGCCGACTTGCCGGGCCGAAACCTCGCGTCTATAAGGCGCGCCCATTCGCCGAGACTTTGTCTTCAAGAGGATTCCATGGCCGTCGAGCGCACTTTTTCGATCATCAAGCCGGACGCGACGCGCCGGAACCTGACCGGCAAGATCAATGCCCGCTTCGAGGAAAAGGGCCTGCGGGTCGTGGCCCAGAAGCGCATCTGGATGAGCCGCCAGCAGGCCGAGCAGTTCTACGGCGTCCACAAGGCACGGCCGTTCTTCAACGACCTCTGCACCTTCATGACCTCCGGCCCGGTCGTGGTTCAGGTCCTGGAGGGCGAAAACGCCGTGGCCGCCAATCGCGAGATCATGGGCGCGACCAATCCGGCCAATGCCGCTGCCGGCACCATCCGCAAGGACTTTGCCGAATCGATCGAGGCGAACTCGGTGCACGGTTCGGACTCGCCCGAGAATGCGGCGATCGAGATGGCCTATTTCTTTGCCGGATCCGAAGTCGTCGGCTGAGATGGTTGGCAGGGACCAAAGCTGCGGGGACAAAAAAGCGGCCCATCCGGGCCGCTTTTTCATTTGAGGAGCTATCGGCGTCAGCCCAGGACGGCAAAAGCCACCAGCAGGCCCACCGTGCCGCCGATGCCCAGCAGCAGCGCGAAGATCGACAGATGGCCGACGAGGCCCAGCGCCATGGAGGCCAGAAGCAGCACGATCCAGAGGATGGTGAACAGCACCAGCTTGTTGAAAGACTTGTAGCTTTCCATGTGCGCGCGGTAGTCGTCCTGCACTTCGGCCATGTCGGATCCTCATTGAGATTTCGCGGAAAACTTATAGCGAACTAGGGTTCGGGGGAAAAGAGGAGGGTAGCGTCAGGAGCTATACCCCGGACCGTGACCCGGCCATCGCCAATCGCGATGCGGTCTTCGGCGAACCAGCGCACGACCAGCGGATAGAGGCGATGCTCCTGGCGCAGGATGCGGGCCGACAGTGTTTCCTCGGTGTCGCCGGCCAGGACCGGCACGGCGGCCTGGGCGATGATCGGCCCCGAGTCGAGGGCGGGTGTGACGAAATGCACCGTACAGCCGCTCAGCCGCACGCCGGCGTCCAGTGCTTGGCGCTGCACGTGCAGTCCGGGAAATGCCGGCAGCAGCGAGGGGTGAATGTTGATTTGCCGCCCTGCCCAATGCTCCGGAAACCACGCACTCTGGATTCGCAGGAAGCCCGCGAGCGCCACCAGTCCGACGCCATGCTTTTCGAGGGCGGTGGAAACGTCGCGGTCGAACGCCTCGCGGTCGGGGTAGCGGCGATGAGAGATCACCGCGGTCGGTATGCCCACCTTGCGGGCCACCTCGAGGCCGCCCGCATCTTCCCGATTGCTGACGACGCAGGCGATCTCGGCAGGATAGTCGGCCGACTGGGCGGCCCGGATCAGCGCCGCCATGTTGCTGCCGCGGCCCGAGATCAGGATTCCGACCTTCAGCTTCGCCATAGGCTGTCGGCGTGCTCGACGACACAATCGGCCTCGTCGCCGGGCGCCCGCTCCACGACGCCGATCTCGTGCACGATCTCGCCCGTTTCGGTGAGTGCCTGGGCGACCCGTGCGGCGTCGTCCCTGGCCACCACGGCGATCATGCCGAGGCCGCAATTGAAGGTCCGCAGCATGTCGTCGGTCGGCACCTGGCCGACGTCGCGCAGCCATTTGAAGACCGGCGGCGCCGACCATTGCCTGGCATCCAGGCGCGCTCTTGTTCCCGCCGGCAGGCAGCGCGGGACATTCCCGGGCAGGCCACCGCCGGTGATGTGGGCCAGCCCCTTGATGGCGCGGGTCGCCCGCACGACACCGAGGACCTGTTTGACATAGATGCGCGTCGGTTCGAGCAGGATCGGGCCCAGGGCTCCCGCGGCGAAGGGCGCGGCGGCGTCGTAGGCGAGACCGCTGCGCTTGACCACGCTGCGGATGAGCGAATAGCCGTTCGAATGGGCGCCGCTCGAGGCAATGCCCAGCACCGTATCGCCGATGGCGATATCGGGCCGTGGCAGCAGATCGTCGCGCTCTGCGGCGCCGACGGTGAAGCCTGCCAGGTCATAGTCGCCGTCGGCATACATGCCGGGCATTTCCGCCGTCTCGCCGCCGATCAGGGCGCAACCGGCGCGCCGGCAACCCTCGGCGATCCCGGCCACGATCCGTCGCCCGACATCGACGTCGAGCCGGCCGCTCGCATAGTAGTCGAGAAAAAACAGGGCCTCCGCACCCTGGACCACGATGTCGTTGACGCACATCGCCACCAGGTCGATGCCCACGGTATCCGGGATGCCGGCCTCGATGGCCACCTTGAGCTTGGTGCCGACGCCATCGGTGCCGGACACCAGGATGGGATCGCGAAATCCCGCCGCCTTGAGGTCGAACAGGCCGCCAAAGCCGCCCAGGGCGCCCATGACGCCCGGCCGATCGGTGGCGCGGGCCAGCGGCTTGATGTGCTCGACCAACGCGTCGCCGGCATCGATGTCGACGCCGGCATCCTTGTAGGTCAGGGGCGGCCGGTTGTGGCCCCCCTTGCTGTCGTTTGGTGCGTCGGGCTTCAAGCCATGCTCATTCGTGCTAGACAGGGGGCGTGCTAGATAGTTGGCGCGAACATAGCCAAAAACCGGACCCCCGCAATGCCGATAGGCCGATGGTTTTCCACGATCGCCGCGATTCTGCTGGCGACCCTCGCCGTTGGCGGCGAGGCTTGTGCACAGGTCGCGACCGGTAATTCCTATGCGATCACGGGCATCGACGTCGACGTGAATGCGGCCGACGCCGTCAAGGCCCGGGAGCAGGGCATCCAGGAAGCCAAGCGCCGCGCCTCGCGCATGCTGGTGGACCGCCTTGTCGCCGCCGAGGATCGCAGCCGCGTGCCGCAGCTCGACGCCGCCCGGCTCGACAACATGGTCCGTGGTGTCGAATTCGTCCGCGAGCGATCGGCACCCAACCGCTATATCGCGACGCTGAACGTCGTTTTCGCCGCCGACCAGGCGAAGGCCTGGCTGGCCGAGAGCGGCGTGAAGGTGGTCGAGACCGTGGCTCGGCCGGCCCTAGTCATCCCGTTGTGGAAGGGCAAGGCCGGCGTCGATGCATTGGACGACCGCAACGCCTGGCGTGAAGTCTGGCGGAGCCTCGACACGGCGGGCAGCGCGGTGCCGGTGACGATGGTGCGCGGCGATCCGACCGACCAGAGCGCGGTGTCGGCCGAAGAGGCCTTTGTCGGCGACGTCACCGCCCTGTCGCGGCTGAATGAACGCTATCGCGCGCCCACCATCATCGTGGCCGTCGTCCAGGGCGACAAGGAGAGCGGCGCGCTCACTGTCGGCGGCGTTCGCTACGATATGCGGACAGGGGCGCGCAGCGAGATCGCCCCGGTTCCGGTCGAGGGCGCGGCCCAGCTTGGCGAGGCCGCCAAGAAGATGCACGCGCGGCTCGACGAGGATTGGCGCAGCATCGCCGTCGTCCGCCGCGACTCGCAGGATGCGCTCGATGTCGTGGTTCCGCTTCGTGCATTGGGCGACTGGGTGCAGGTGCGCCAGCGGCTGGGCGCCGTGCCCGCGGTCAAGAGCGTCGCCGTGCGGTCGCTGGAGTCCGACCGGGCCGAGTTGCATCTCGAGTACTACGGCACCGCCGATGAGCTGCAGCGCACGTTGGCGCAGGCTGGCCTGAAGCTGGACAAGGACGCCGATCGGTGGCGGCTGCAGCCGCAGTGATGGTGAGGGCCGAAACAGGGGAGATGACGCCGCCGGGCAACGCCAACCGCTGGCGCTTCTGGTTGGGCGCTGCCGCCGTCTTCCTGCTTCTGCTCTGGCTCCTCAACGACATCCTGTTGCCGTTCGTGGTCGGCATCGTCGTCGCCTATTTTCTCGATCCGGTCGTCCATCGCCTGCAGAAGCTCGGGCTTTCGCGCGCGATGGCCACGGCTGCGGTGACGATCGTGGCCGTCCTGCTGACCGTCGCCGTCGCCATGGCGATCCTGCCCCCGCTGTTCGGCCAGGTGCAGGCGCTGATCGTGAAGGCCCCCGAGTACATCGTGAAGGCGTCCATGAGGCTCCAGCCGCTGGTCGAACCCGTGCTGCAAAAACTCGGCATGCCGCATCTCAGCCTCCAGGATCTGCAGACCAAGGCCGCCCAATGGGCCGGCGAGGCGTTCAACGTGGCGGGCAGCGTCGCCGGTCAGGTGGCGCAACGTGGCGTCGCGATCATCAATCTCCTCGGTCTGCTGTTCATCACCCCGGTGGTGACCTTCTACATGCTGCGCGACTGGGAAAAGGTCCTGGCTGCGATCGACGGCGCGCTGCCGCTCGACCATGCCGATACCATCCGCAAGCTCGCGCGTGAATCGAATGCCGCCATCGCGGGCTATCTGCGGGGCCAGGCACTGGTCTGCCTCTGCCTCGGCTCGATCTATGCGATCGGCCTGTCGCTCGTCGGTCTGCAGTTCGGCCTCGCCATCGGCCTGATCGCGGGCGCCATTTCGTTCATTCCCTTCGTCGGCACCTTCGTCGGCGCGGTGATGGCGATCGGCATGGCGCTGGCGCAGTTTCCGCCCGCGTGGATCGGCGTGGCCAAGGTCGCCGCCGTGTTTCTTTTCGGACAGACCATGGAAGGCAACGTGCTGTCGCCCAAGCTGGTCGGCGACAGGGTCGGGCTGCATCCGGTGTGGATCATGTTCGCCCTGCTGGCCGGCGGCTCGCTGTTCGGGTTCGTGGGCGTACTGATCGCGGTGCCGACCGCGGCCGTGATTGGCGTGGTCGTGCGGCATTTGATCGGCCGCTATCGTGAAAGTGCGATCTACCGTGGCAGCACATCCGGCTGACCGGCCGATGCCCAATCAGCTCACCCTCGACCTCGCGCTGCCGCCGCCGACCTACGCCCGCGAGGACTTCGTCGTCGCCGGCGGCAATCGCGAGGCCCTGGCCTGGATCGACCGTTGGCCCGACTGGCCGGCACCGGCCCTCGCACTGAGCGGGCCTTCGGGCTGCGGCAAGACCCATCTCGCCCGCATCTGGGCGGCGCGTGCCGGCGCGGCCGTCGTCGACGGCAGGGACCTTGAGGGCAAGAGCGTCGCCGATCTTTCCGACATGGTGGCGGCATCGCCGACGATCGCTGTCGAGGGCGCCGATCACGCGCCGGAACGCGCCCTGTTCCATCTTTATAATCTGCTGCGCGAGCGCGGCGGCCACCTGCTGCTCACGTCCGCATTGCCGCCGGCTCACTGGTCGATCGCCTTGCCCGACCTGGCGTCGCGCCTGCGGGCGGCGCCTGCCGTGGCGGTGACGCCGCCCGATGACGAATTGCTGGGATCGATCATTCTGAAGCAGCTCGGCGACAGGCAATTGCACGTTGGCGCCGGGGTCGTGCAGTATCTGGTGTCGCACATGGAGAGGTCGGCGGAGTCCGCACGGCGCGTCGTGGCGGCGCTCGATCGCCGCGGGCTGGTCGAGCAGAGGGAAATCGATCGTAAGCTGGCCACCGACGTGCTGGCAGAATTGTCCCGACTGTCCGCGGGACCTCAGGAGGAACGATGAGAAGACTGTTTCTGACGGCCGTGTTCGCGGCACTGTCTTTGCCGGTGTCGGCTCAGGCCCCGTCGCCAATGGGCACCTGGTTGACCGCGTCGGGCAAGGCGCAGGTCCGGATCGATGCCTGCGCCGATCCTGCCAGCGGCGCGCTTTGCGGTTTCATCGCTGGCCTGATCCAACCCAAGGGACCCGATGGCGTCGTGGTCGCACCCGAGGTGGCGACCGACTTCCGCAACGAGAACCCGGCACTGCGCAGCCGCAAGGTTCTGGGCATGCCGCTGATCTGGGGGTTCAAGAAGACGTCGGATCCCAACGTCTTCGAAGGTGGCCAGATCTACAACGGCGAGAACGGCAAGATCTACTCGGCCAATATCGCCCTGCAGCCGGACGGCACGCTTCGCTTGCGCGGCTACGTCGGCTCGCCGATGTTCGGCGAGACGCAGATCTGGACACGCGTGAAATAGGGAGCGGAAAAATGGATATGGGAATCAAGGGCCGCAAGGCGATCGTCTGCGCGGCGAGCAAGGGACTTGGCAAGGGCTGCGCGATGGCGCTGGCGGGCGAGGGCGTCGATCTGGTGATCAACGCGCGCACCAAGTCTGAGCTCGATGCGACGGCGGAGGAGATCAGGAAGACGTACGGCGTGAAGGTCACGGCGGTCGCCGTCGACGTCACCACCGAGGACGGCCGCAAGCAGGTGCTGGCCGCCTGTCCCGATCCCGACATCATCGTCAACAATGCGGGCGGTCCGCCGCCGGGCAACTTCCGGGACTGGAATCGCGAGGACTGGATCAAGGCGCTCGACGCCAACATGCTGACGCCGATCGAGTTCATCAAGGCGAGCGTCGACGGCATGATGAAGCGCGGCTTCGGGCGCATCGTGAACATCACCTCGAGTTCGGTGAAGGCACCGATCGACATCCTGGGCCTCAGCAACGGCGCGCGCTCGGGCTTGACCGGTTTCGTCGCGGGCGTCGCGCGCACGACGATCCGTCACGGCGTGACGATCAACGGCCTGCTGCCGGGTCCGTTCGACACTGATCGCCTGCGCGGCACGACCAAGGCGCGCGCGGTCAAGGCCGGCCGCAGCTTCGAGGAAGAGTACGCTGCCGCCGCCAAGGCCCATCCCGCCGGCCGCTTCGGCACGGCCGAGGAATTCGGCATGATGTGCGCGTTCCTGTGCAGCGTGCACGCGGGCTACATGACCGGCCAGAATGTCCTGATGGATGGCGGGCAGTATCCGGGCACGTACTAGCGCCTATTGACAGTACGTTACTATCCTCTTTATCCTCTCGACCAGAATCGACGCGAGAGGAGGAGGAGGATGTTTGTCTGGAGGATGCCCAAGGAGTGGCGGACCAAGGGCGGCGGCAGCGTCGTAAAAAACGCGATCCGGTGTCCCATGGGCCCGCTATCGGTGCAGTCGAAATAACCATTGAGATGAAAGCGTTGAGCCGTGCATCGCTGTTGATGTCCCGACGTGAACGCGTGTCCCATACCCGGCCAACCTTTGCGTCACCGCTTCGTCAGGTCGCGCGGCCGGATGAAGGCCTGGAGCTCGCCGGTGCCGACCGCGAGGTCGCGCCAAGCATCGGCCGGGGCGCGAAGCACGGCCAAGGTGCCGGTCGGGTATTTGTCCTGCAAGGCGGCCAGCAGTGCCGGCGGCCCACGTCCTGCCAGCAGCTCGGCCAGCCGCCAGATGCCATCGTTGTGACCCACCAGCAGGACCGTCTTGACGTCGTCGGTTAGTGCCTGCAGGCGCTCCAGCAAGCTCTCCTCGGAGGCGAGGTAAAGCGTTTCCTCCAGCATGATCGGCGGGGCGGGCATGCCCAGTCGCTTGACCATGGGCGCCAGGGTCTGGCGGGCCCTCATGGCGGTGGAGCACAGGATGAGCTCGGGGCGGGGGCCGTGATGCGCCAGGTGGTCGCCCACGGCCTTGGCGGAGCGTTCACCGCGGCGATTAAGGGGACGGTCGTGATCGCTCAGCGCCAGGTCGCTCCAGGCCGATTTTGCATGTCGCAAGAAGAGAATGTTCTTCATGGATGTCATCCGATAAAATGCTTCTAGAACAACAGCTTATTGAAATGCCATGACACTGTCATGATGAGGGGGTACCGTTTCCGTGAACAATTACCGGGAGATGCTCCGCAGGGGGCAATGATGGACGCCCTCGACACCACGATCGACCCGACAGCGGCCGTCGAGATCGGCCCCGAGAGCCCGCAGCGCTTCATCAACCGGGAACTGTCGTGGCTCGCCTTCAACATGCGGGTCCTCGAGGAAGCCAGCAACACGCGTCATCCGCTCCTCGAGCGGGTGCGGTTCCTGTCGATTTCGGCCGCCAACCTCGACGAATTCTACATGGTCCGCGTCGCCGGCCTCGTCGACATGCTGCAGATGCGTTCGACCCTGCTGAGCGACGACGGCATGACGCCGGCCGACCAGCTCATCTCGATCCGCGACCGGGCGTCCCGCCTGATGGCCCATCAGCAGGACGTCTGGGCGTCGTTGCAGGACGAGCTGCGCGATGCCGGCATCGCCGTGCTCGGCTCGGATGAGTTGTCCGAGAGCGAGCGCACCTGGCTCGACCAGTATTTCATCGACCAGGTCTTCCCGATCCTGACGCCGCTCGCCATCGATCCGGCGCATCCGTTCCCCTTCATCATCAACGGCGGCTTCTCCGCCATCCTGAAGCTGCAGCGCCGGGAGGACCGGCGCCCGCTGATGGCCCTGCTGCCGTTGCCGCCGCAGGTCGACCGCTTCGTGCGGCTGCCGGGCACCGCGGTCCGCTTCCTGCCGCTCGAGGATCTGGTCGATATCTACCTGCCGCGCCTGTTCCCGGGCTACGAGGTGATCGAGCGCGCCTTCTTCCGTGTGATCCGCGACAGCGACGTCGAGATCAACGAGGAGGCCGAGGATCTCGTGCTGCTCTACGAGAGCGCGCTCAAGCGCCGCCGCCGCGGCGACCTGATCTCGATTTCCGTCAACAGCGCCATGCCGGCCGAGCTGCGCGACTTCCTGTTCGATCAGCTCGAGATCCCGGACCAGACTCCGACCGTGCATGTCTTCCACCTCGATCGCATGCTCAACATCGGCGACGTCAAGGCGGTGATCGTCGACGATCTGCCCGACCTCAAGTTCGCGCCCTACAACGCCCGTTTCCCCGAGCGTATCCGCGATTTCGGCGGCGACTGCTTCGCCGCCATCCGCGCCAAGGACATCATCGTCCATCATCCCTACGAGAGCTTCGACGTGGTGGTGCAGTTCCTGCGCCAGGCGGCGCGCGATCCCGCGGTGGTGGCGATCAAGCAGACGCTCTACCGCACCAGCCACGACTCGCCGATCGTCAAGGAGCTGATCTCGGCGGCCGAGGCGGGCAAGACCGTGACGGCGCTGGTCGAGCTCAAGGCGCGCTTCGACGAGGAAGCCAACATCCGCTGGGCCCGCGACCTCGAACGCGCCGGCGTCCAGGTGGTCTACGGCTTCATCGACCTCAAGACCCACGCCAAGGTCTCGATGGTGGTGCGCCGCGAGGCACAGTCGATCCGCACCTACGTCCATTTCGGCACCGGCAACTACCATCCGATCACCGCGCGCATCTATACCGACCTGTCGTTCTTCACCTGCGATCCGGCGATGTGCCGCGATGCCGCGCGCCTGTTCAACTACATGACCGGCTACGCCCGGCCCGAGCAGATGGAGAAGATCGCCTTCGCGCCGGTGACGCTGCGGCCCAAGCTCTATGGCCTGATCGACGCCGAGATCGCCAATGCCCGCGCCGGCAAGCCGGCCGGCATGTGGATCAAGCTGAATTCCCTGGTCGACGCGGGGCTTATCGACCGTCTGTACGCAGCCTCCCGGGCCGGCGTTCAGATCGATCTTGTGGTGCGTGGGATCTGTTGCCTGCGGCCGGGTGTGAAGGGGCTGAGCGACAACATCCGCGTCCGCAGCATGATCGGCCGTTTTCTGGAACATGCCCGCATCATCTGCTTCGGCAACGGCAAGGCGCTGCCGTCGCCCAAGGCCAAGGTCTTCCTTTCTTCGGCCGATTGGATGCCGCGCAACCTCGATCGCCGCGTCGAGCTTCTCTGTCCTGTCGAAAATCCGACAGTCCACGAACAGGTGCTCGACCAGATCATGGTCGCCAACCTCAAGGACGACGGTCAGAGCTGGATCATGACGTCGGACGGTTCCTACGTTCGCCCCCATCCGGGCAAGGAGCCGTTCATCGCGCATCACTATTTCATGACCAATCCTTCGCTCTCTGGCCGGGGAAGCGCGCTGAAGCTGAGCGGCGCCGTTCCGCGCCTGGTCCTCAAGTCCTGATCGGGCCACTGGCGTCCCAGGCGGCGTCTCGGGCGCCGTCCGCGTCGCCGCGTCGCGCCCGTACCGCCGCTGCAATCCCTGCGGGTTTGCGGTAGAGGGGCGCGCATGGACGGTGAACCGACTGCGGGCGCGCTCAATCCGCCGAATTCCGCCAACAAGGGCCGCGTCGGCATCATCGACGTGGGCTCGAATTCAATTCGTCTCGTCGTCTACGAGCGGGCGAGCCGCGCTCCGTTGCCGGTGTTCAACGAAAAGGTGCTGTGCGGTCTGGCGCGCGGGCTCGATGCCACCGGGAGGCTCAACCCGGCGGGAGTCGAAATGGCACTGGCCAACATCGACCGCTTCGCGACGCTGGCGCACAACATGAAGGTGACGTCGCTCGACCTGCTGGCCACCGCCGCCGTTCGCGATGCCGCAGACGGTGCCGATTTCATGCGCGAGATCTCGCAGCGGGCCAGCATCCAGGCCCATATCGTGAGCGGCCGCGACGAGGCGCGCTATTCGGGTTTCGGCGTGATCTGCGGCATGCCGGACGCCAACGGCGTAATGGGCGATCTGGGCGGCGGCAGCCTCGAACTCGTGGCACTGGCCGACGGTGGCGTGGGAGAATCGAGCACGCTGCCGATCGGGCCGTTACGCCTGATGTCCTCGGGCAAGGGCGATCCCAAGCGGACCGTGATCGACGCGATCGAGAGCGTGCGCTGGCTGCGCGAGGAAACCGGCAAGACCTTCTATGCTGTGGGTGGCGCGTGGCGCTCCTTCGCGCGCCTGCATATGGAGCAGGCGGGCTACCCGCTTCATATCATTCATCACTACGAGATCGCGGCCGAAGAGGCCCGTGCCGTTGCCCGTCTGATCGCCGTGCAGAGCGCCAAGTCGCTGGAGAAGATGCCGGGCGTGTCGCGCCGCCGCGTCGACACGCTGCCGCTGGCCTGCCTCGCGCTCGATCGCCTGCTGGTCGCGCTGAAGCCCAAGACGGTGGTCTTCTCCGCATTCGGCCTGCGCGAGGGTTTCTATCATGTGCGGCTGAGCGAGGCGGAGCGGGCGCGCCATCCGCTGATCGCCTTCGCCGAGGAGCAGGGCGCCGGCTGGCGGCGTTTCGACCTGTCGCCGACCGAGATATTCGACTGGCTCACGCCGGCCTTCGGCGACGAGAGCGCCGCCGACCGCATCCTGCGCACTGCTGCCTGCCACCTGAGCGACATCTCGTGGAACGACCATCCCGACTATCGCGCCGAGCAAGCCTATGTCCGGGTGCTGCATCTTCCGGCGCCGGGCATGAGCCATCGCGATCGCGCCGTTCTCGCGATGGCGCTTACCTATCGCTACAAGAGCGAACCCAAGTCGGCGACGATCGATACCGCGCTCAGGCTTTCCGACAACAAGGGCAAGACCTTCGCGCGTCGGCTGGGGGCCTGCCTCAGGCTCGCCTACAATCTTTCTGGTGGCGCTCCCGGGCTGCTGCCGCAGATTGCGCTGCGGCGCACCGATCGCGAACTCCGGTTGATCGTTCCGGCGGGGCTGAAGGGTGCGTTGGGCGACGTCACCGCCCGGCGGCTGCAAACGGCCGCCGAAGTGTTCGATCTCAAGCCGGTGATTGTCTCGGCCTGAGGCGCTGCCTAATCGGTGGGCGTCACGGGAATAAGGCGGGCCTGATCGCCCGCCAGGGCAAGTGATACGCGGCCTTCGATCAGGGCCACCGCATCATTGCCGAACACTTCACGCCGCCAGCCCCTGAGCACGTGCAGGTCGCGTTTCCCGGCTGCGAGGCGATCGAGCTCATCCGCGCTGGCGACCAGGCGCCCGGCGACACCGGCCTGCTCGGCCTTCATCCGAAGCAGGGTACGCAGCAGGTCAACGACGGCGCCCGGAGCGCGAAGCTGCTCGGTGGGCTTGTCGCGCGCCGGCAAGTCCGACTCGGGCAGGCTGCGGGCCCGCTCGATGGCCTCCATGAGCTCACGGCCCTGCCAGCCCTCGGCGAAGCCTCGGCCGAGCCCGCGCGTCATGCCCAGCTCCTCGATTGTCTTGGGAGCGTGGCTGGCGATCTCCAGAAGCTGCTCGTCGCGGAGCAGGCGCTGGCGCGGAATGTCGATGCGCTGTGCGGTCCGTTCGCGCCACGCCGCCGCCTCTTTCAGGATCGCCAGCAGGCGAGGCGAGGAGCCACGCGGCTTCAGCCGGCGCCAGGCCTGTTCGGGGTCGGCCCGGTAGGTGGCGGGATCGTTGAGGACCGCCATCTCTTCGGTGATCCAGGGCAGGCGGCCCGTCCGCTCGAGCTGGTGTTTCAGCTTTTCGTAGACCACGCGGAGATGCGTGACATCCGACAGCGCGTAGGTGATCTGGCGCTCGCTGAGCGGCCGGCGGCTCCAATCGGTGAAGCGGCTGGATTTGTCGATCTTCGCCTTGGCGAGCTTGGTGGCGAGCGACTCGTAGGACGCGGCCTCGCCGTGGCCGCACACCATGGCCGCGACCTGGGTGTCGAACAGGGGCTGCGGCACCTGCGTCATGCGCAGGTAGAAGATCTCGAGGTCCTGCCGGGCGGCGTGAAAGACTTTCAGTACCCGGGGGTTGGCCATCAGCTCGTCGAGCGGGGCCAGGTCGATGCCCTCGGCCAGGGCGTCGATCGCGGCGGCATCCTCGGGCCCAGCCACCTGGGCCAAGCAGAGCTTGGGCCAGTAGGTGCGTTCACGCATGAATTCGGTGTCGACGGCGATGAATTCGGCCTCGGCCAGAGGCTTGCAGAACGCGGCGAGTTCGTCGGTCGTGGTGATGAGCTTCATTAGAGGCGATCTATAGCGGGCGCAGCCGCCACGGGCAAAGCCAACCCAGCACCGGGGCAAGGCGGGGGAGGCCCGTTCCCTTGACTTGCTCGGTCAATCCGTGCCTTTTGCCGGGCCTATAAAACCCGGAAAATATGTAATGTCTTCTGTCTACCGAACCCATACGTGCGGCGCACTCAGGCCGCAGAATGTCGGCCAGGAAGCCCGTTTGTCGGGCTGGGTCCAGCGCAAGCGCGACCACGGCAATCTGCTCTTCATCGACCTGCGCGATCATTATGGCGTGACCCAGGTGGTGGTCGACGCGGGCAGCCCGGTTTTCAAGACCGCCGAGACGGTGCGCACCGAAAGCGTGATCACCGTGACTGGCAAGGTGGTGGCGCGCGACGCCGCCACGGTCAATCCGCGCCTGGCCACCGGGCAGATCGAGCTCGACGCTGCGGACATGGTCGTGCAGTCGATGGCCGAGCCGCTGCCGATTCCGGTTCACATCGAGAACGACACGACACCGGAGGAGCTCAGGCTCAAGTACCGCTTCCTCGACCTGCGCAAGGACAAGCTGCACAAGAACATCGTGCTGCGCAGCCAGGTCATCTCCAGCCTGCGCCGGCGCATGATCGAGCAGGACTTCATCGAGTTCCAGACGCCGATCCTGACTGCCGACAGTCCCGAGGGTGCACGCTCCTACGTCGTGCCGAGCAGGCTCCATCCGGGCAAGTTCTATGCGCTGCCGCAGGCGCCGCAGATGTTCAAGCAGCTGCTGATGGTGTCGGGCTTCGATCGCTACTTCCAGATCGCGCCCTGCTTCCGCGACGAGGACGCCCGCGCCGATCGCGCGCCGGGCGAGTTCTACCAGCTCGACTTCGAGATGAGCTTCGTGACGCAGGAAGACGTCTTCGCCGCGATCGAGCCCGTGCTGGGCGGTGTCTTCGAGGAGTTTGCCGGTTTCGGCCGCGAGACTCCGCGCAAGGTGACGTCGCTTCCGTTCCCGCGCATTCCCTACGCCGAGGCCCTGCTGACCTACGGCACCGACAAGCCCGACCTGCGCAATCCGTTGCGCATCGTCGATGTCGGTGAGGTCTTCACCGGCTCCGATTTCAAGGTCTTCGCCAGCATCGTGGCCGCGGGCGGCGTGGTCCGGGCGCTGCGCGCGCCCAAGGCCGGCAGCCAGCCGCGCAGCTTCTTCGACAAGCTGAACAGCTGGGCGCAGAGCGAGGGCAAGCCGGGGCTCGGCTACATCGTCCTCGAAGCCGGCGCCGCGAAGGGCCCCATCGCCAAGTTCGTGACCGGCGACCGCCTGGCCAAGCTGAAGGCGGTTACGGGTGCTGAGGACGGCGATGCCGTGTTCTTCGTCGCCGACAAGCCGGAACTGGCCTGGAAGTTCGCCGGACAGGCGAGGACCAAGGTCGGGCAGGAGCTGGGCCTGATCGCGGAGGACGAGTTCCGGCTGTGCTGGATCGTCGACTTCCCGATGTTCGAGTACGACGAGAAGGCCAAGAAGATCGATTTCAGCCACAACCCGTTCTCGATGCCGCAGGGCGGGCTGGAAGCTCTCGAAACGCAGGACCCGCTCACGATCAACGCCTGGCAGTACGACATCGTGTGCAACGGCATCGAGCTCTGTTCGGGCGCGATCCGGAACCACAAGCCCGAGATCATGTACAAGGCGTTCGGAATCGCCGGTTACAGCAAGGAAGAGGTCGAGGCACGTTTCGGCGGCATGCTTAACGCCTTCAAATTCGGCGCACCGCCACACGGTGGGGCGGCACCGGGTGTCGATCGCATCGTCATGTTGCTGGCCGATGAGCCCAACATCCGCGAGGTCATCTGCTTCCCCATGAATCAGCAGGCCGTCGACCTGATGATGGACGCGCCGGCCGAGCTGCCGCCGGAGAAGCTGCGCGAGCTCCACATTGGCTTGCGACTACCGCCACCCCGGAAGGACTAGGGGTGGTGGCTGAAGTGGAAATTGACCGGAGATAAGGAACTACTTATTATTCAAAGAGTTATAGTCTTTTTCTAAAGAAGATTATGAGCTCTTTCCGGCTCCCCACTCTGTTTCTGCCACTGGTTGCGGGCTTGGCCCTTTTGACCGGAGCCTGTGGTGCGCCGCTCGCCGTCACGGCAGGCGGCTACGCCGCCGACGGCACGCTCATGGCCACCGGCAACAAGACCTCGAGCGACCACCTGGCATCGATGATGTCCAAGAAGGATTGCTCCTTCGTGCGTGTCTTCCGGAGCACCGATGTCTGCAGGGAACGCGAAGCGGGCACGGATCCCTATGCCGTCGATTATAACGAGCCCCAGCGATCGGTGAGCGAGGATGGCGTGAAGTACGGGCCCCCGCTGCGCTCTGCAGCGGACGTGCCCGCCACAAGCTGGGATGCTGCGGCCTACAAGGCCGCCCCGGCCCCGGCCCCGCCGTCGCCCGCGCCAACCGAGCCCGTCATGGCCGTTACCGATTCGACTCCAGCACCAGCCTCCGCGGCGCCCGCCGCCGTGCCCAAGGCCAAGAAGGGCAAGGCTGTGCGCGCAGCTAAGAAGCCTTCACGAGGTCAGGCGGCGCCTGCTTCCTGAGCAGGAAGGCCTCGAGATTGTCGAGCGCCTTGAAGCCCATGGCATTACGGGTTTCCACGGTCGCCGAGCCCATGTGCGGCAACAGGAACGCATTCTCCAGATCGTAGTAACCCTCGTGGATCTTGGGCTCGCCATCGAACACGTCTAAGCCCGCCGAGGCGATCCGGCCGCTTTTCAGCGCCTGGATCAGCGCATCGTCGTCGACGACACCGCCGCGCGCGGTGTTCACGACCACCGCGCCCTTGGGCAGCTTGGCGAGGCGCTCGGCATTCACCCATTTGCGCGTCGCCGGAGTCATCGGCGCATTGATCGACAGGAAGTCGCTGTACGGCAGCATGTCGTCGGGGTTGGCGTGGAAGATGGCGCCTTTTTCGAGATCGGCTGGCAGGCGGCTGCGGTTGCTGTAGTGGATCTGCATGCGAAACGCGCGAGCCCGCTCGGCGACCGCCTGGCCGATGCGGCCCATCCCGAGGATGCCCAGTCTCTTGCCGGTGACATGCACACCGGTCAGCTGGTTGGGGTTCCAGCCGACCCAGTTGCGAGTCCGCAGCATGGTCGTGCCCTCGTGGGCGCGTCGGGCTGCCCCCAACAGGCAGAGCAGCGTGATGTCCGCCGTGGCGTCGGTCAGGACATCCGGCGTGTTACTGACGGCAATGTTGCGCTTGGCCGCGGCGGCGACGTCGACATGTTCGTAGCCGACCGAGAAAGTGGAGATGATTTGGACGGAGGTGGGCAGGGCAGCGATCGTCTCGGCGGTGAGGGCATCGCCCGCTGCGCACATGATGCCGTCGCAGCCGGCCGACGCCGCGACCAGACCGGGTCCATCATAAAGCCGGTCCTCGGGATTGAGAACGGCATCGAAACTGGCCGTCAGCCGGGTTTCCACGTCGGGCGGGAAATGGCGGGTCGCCAAAACCTTGGGTTTGCGATTGGTCATGGTCGCTATCCTCCCTGTGCAGCCCTGCCGCAGGCGATCATTCTGGTATTCTGCGTCCATGGATATTACGCTTGGCCGCCCGGCTACAAGGCCTAGCCCTCAGCCATTGTCCGTTGACCACGTATAGTTTTAGCTGTCCTCGCGTCCAAACAGCGGCCTTCGGTGCCGCCGTCGTCGCCATGCTGTTGGCGGTCCTGTGGATAAGCGTCGCCGATGCGCAGCAGCAGCCTGAGTCGATTCTGGTGCCGCATCGGGCCACCTACGACATGAAACTGTCCGTGGCCCGTCCCAACAGCGGGATCGTCGAGGTCAGTGGGCGCATGGTCATCGAGAACGTCGATTCATGCGACGCCTGGGAGGTCAAGCAGCGCATCAAGCTCAAGTTCCTGCGCAACGACAGTGAGGAATTCAGCACCGATTCGAGCTTCACCAGCTACGAGACCAAGGACGGGCTGGGTCTGCGCTTCAGTGTCCGCAACATCCAGGACAACGAGGTCGAGGAAGAACTGCGGGGTCACGCCGACCTCGTGGCGACGGGCGGCAAGGGGCGGGCCACTTTCACCCTGCCCGAGGCACGCAGCTTCGAGCTTCCGGCCGGAACCTTGTTCCCGACCACCCATCTCGCGCTGATCATCCAGCATGCCCGCAATGGCGATCAGTCGGCCTCCTACGGTGTGTTCGATGGGGCACGGCTCGACGGGGCATTCCAGGTCAATGCCGTCATCGGCCGCGCGCCCCGCGCCACCGGGGCACCGGCTGTCCGCGGCGATGTCGCGCTCCTGCGCAACCAGCCTGCCTGGGGCGTTCGGCTCGCCTTCTTCGCCACCGGCGACCAGGGCACCAACCCCGAGTATGAGCTGGCGCTCGATCTGCTGGGCAACGGCGTCGCCCGGTCGATGCTGCTCGACTATGGTGACTTCGCCATCGACGCCCGTCTGGTTCAACTTCAAGCGCTGCCGAGGCCGAAATGCTGAATTATCACCACGCCACGCCAGCGGCTCTCGCCGCAGCATTCAGTATTGCTTTCGCAGGCCCCACGTTGGCGCAGGACTTCGCCGCGCACCGGGCCGTCTATTCGGTCGTGACCCTGGAAAAGGGCAAGCCGAGCGGCGATGCGCCCGGCACCTACGCCTATGAACTTAAGCTGACGTGCGACGGCGGCTACGTCATCAACCAGCGCCTGAAGCTGGAGATGGCTGGCGCGCGGGGATCGGTCGTGAGCGAACAGCAATCTCAGATGACGGAGAGCCGTGACGGCAAGAAGCTTGTCTTCGAGCATCGCACGACCGCCAACGGCAAGCAGACGGGCATGGTGAAAGGCGAGGCCTTGATCGGCGACGACGGCAGCGGGCAGGCGCGATTCACCGACCCCGAAGGGCAGACCGTGGCCCTGCCGGGCGGCACGCTGTTTCCGGTGGCCATCGCGCGCGCCACGATCCGCCAGGCCAAGGCGGGCGAGAACGGCTTCGATACCCTGTTTTTCTTCGGTGAAAAGGTGAAGCCGCCGCAATCCGTGAACATCCTGATCGGCAAGGTGCCGAAGCGCCTTGCCGACGTGAATATCCCGGAGGGCGCCGAGGCTTTGGCCGAGGGGCGCGCGCGGATCTACTACCGCGCCGGCTTCTTCGATGCCGGGACCAAGGGACAGGGCGAGCCCGCGTTCGAGATGAGCAGCCTCACGCTCGACAACGGCATCGAACTGTTCGGCACCCACGAGGAGGGTGAAGGCGGCATCGAATACCGCATCACCAGGCTGGAAGCGCTGCTCAAGCCGAGCTGCAACTAGGTCAAAGCCCATAAAGTCGGGCCCGGCGCGTCTGCTTCCGGCGCAGCATTCGTTTCGGCGGCCGCGGTGACCGGCGGCGTATCGTGCGTCTAGTTGTCGAAACCGACGAATACCGTAGCTTCGTCGACAGACTTTCGTTCGGAAACGACCGCATTTGCAGGAAAGCTTTCATCCGGCCAGCCCAGCGCAATACTTTTCATGATGACCTGGTCGTCAGCTATTCCGGCGTGTTCACGCACCACAGGTGATTGCATGATGCCCTGGCTGTTGATCACGGCGCCCAGCCCGCGAGACCACGCAGCATTGACCAGGGCAGTCGCCACAGCGCCACAATCGAAGGGCGTATCGTCGCTGCCGTCCAGCACGCGGTCATAGGTCACTATCACGCAGACAGGCGCGTCGAACTGACGGAAGCCGCGCAGTACCCAGTCCTGGCGCATCACTTTGTCATCGCGCGCAATCCCCATGGCGGAGAATAATTGCTTGGCGACGCCTACCTGCCTGTCGCGGTGTGGACCGGCAAAGGCCTGACCCGTGCGGAACTCGCGCGACTGCGGGATGCCTGCCACCATCCGATCCGTGTTGCCGGCCCGGATCCGATCCAGCGGTTCGCCGGTGACGACGTAGAAGTTCCAGGGCTGGGTGTTCATTGACGACGGAGCGCGCATCGCCAGGCCGATGATTTCCTCGATCAGCGCCTTGGGTACCGGATCGGGCTTGTAACCGCGGATGCTCCGGCGGCCGAGGACAACGTCATCGAACTGCATTTGTCTGGAATTCCCCGGATCAGCTTGAATTGGCATGAATTGGCTTGAATTTTCGCGGCTTCGCGACCTTCGCGCAAGATAGACGCAAAAGCCCTCCCGATGACCGCTCCGGGGCAATGTCTGACGACCTCCTTACCTAGCCGCTCTTGCGCGTGGCGGCCAGGCGGACGAGTTCGTCCAGGATCCGCTGCCATTCCGCCGGGTCGGGCCTGGTCGTCGACAGGCCGTGACCTAGGTAGGCCCAATAGAGAATCCGCGCCCGGGCCGAGGCCTGGTTGGCAGCGAGACCTGTCTCGACCAGCAGTCCCCGGATGTATTTCAGGCGCCAGGTATCGACCGCCTCGACCATGGCCTTTGCCCTGGCGTCTGCCGTCGCCCAACTCCGCATCGCTCTTTCGAGACGGACATCGGCCCGAAAGGCGCGTTCGACCAGGGCGGCGAGGCGGCTTTCTGGCGTGCCCTCGACTTCCCTGACGACATTGTCGTAGGCGACCTCGCGCCAGTGTTGCAGGACGGCGGCATGGAACGCGCCGACATTGGCGAAATGCCAGTAGAAACTGCCGCGCGAGACACCGAGCACCTTGGAGAGCGTATCGGCCTTGAGCGCCGTGAAGCCCGATTTGGCCAGGGCCTTCAGGCCGGCGTTCACCCAATCGCCGGAAGTCAGACGATCGTCGGCCATTTTCTCATACCGTAGTGTTCCATACAGTAGTGTATTGACGGGGAGGGCGCGCCACGCTACAGAACCATACAGATATGTATGGAGGTGGACAATGCGGGATCTCGCAATCCAGGCGGCCGGCGGCCTCGCCATTCTCGCCGCTGTCGTCCACGGCGTTCTCGGCGAAACCAAGGTTTTCGCGCGGGCCCGGATCGAGCCGGCCACGACCCGGCTGCTGATCCGTCTGGTCTGGCAATGCGGCACCGCGGCTTGGATCGGCTTCGGCGTCCTGTTGATCGCGGTGCCGTCGATGGCCTCCGAGCCGGCCCGCCTCTGGATCGTCGGGACGGCCGTTGTCGTCTATGGCTTGGCCGCCGTCGGCAATGCCTGGGCGATGCGTGGGCGGCACTTCGGCTGGATGGTTTTGGCGGCGGTGAGTATGCTTGCCCTCGTTGGCGCCTAGGTGCCGGTGCCTAGGCTTCGGGCCACAGCCAGGCAGCTCCGCGCACACCGCTCGAATCGCCGTACTTCGGGGGTAGCAGGAGGGTGACGATGCTGTCGGACTCGGAGAATACCTCGCGCTTCCACAGCTCGGGGACGCGGCTGTAGAGCTGGATCATGCGTGACAAGCCGCCGCCCAGCACGATGGCGTTGGGGTCGAGGATGTTGATGACGACGCTGAGTGCGCGCGCGAGGCGATCGCAATAGAGCTCCATCTGGTCGGCTGCTTCGATGTCGCCGGCCAGCGCCGCCTCGGCGATGTCGGTGGCGCGCAGGTCGCGGCCGGTGCGCTCGGCAAACTGGCGCTGCAGCGCCGGGCCGCTCAGCCAGGTCTCTATGCAGCCCATGCGACCGCAATAGCAGCGCACGCCGGGCCGCTCGTCGTCGCGCGGCTGGGGCAGGGCGTTGTGTCCCCATTCGCCGGCGATCGCCTGGGCGCCGGTGATCGGCTTGCCGTCGATCGCAATGCCGCCGCCCACGCCGGTGCCCAGGATCACACCGAACACGATCTTGCATCCTGCCGCGGCGCCGTCGGTGGCCTCGGAGACGGCAAAGCAGTTGGCGTCGTTGGCCATCCGCACCTCGCGGCCGAGCGCGCGTTCGACATCACGGTGCAATGGCCGTCCGTTGAGGCGCGTCGAATTGGCGTTCTTGATCAGGCTAGTCGCCGGTGAGATCGCCCCGGGAGTGGCCAGCCCGACGGAACATTCCGCGCCGACCTGCCGCTCCAGTTCGCGCACGACCTCGACGATCGACTTGATGGCGTCCTCGTACGAGCCCGGCGGCGTGGGAACGCGCAGGCGCCCCCGTTCCGTGCCGTCCCTGTCGAGCACCAGGCCTTCGATCTTGGTGCCGCCGAGGTCGATTCCGATCCGCATGACGCCTATTGGGTTGGTGCTGGCAGGAACTTGAACGGCTCGGACGACTTGAAGTTGCCCGCGACCTCGCCGGAGAACACTTCCCCGTTCTGGATCGTAAGCTTCCTGACCGGTGCCCCGGGCTTGAGGTCGAGATTGGCGAGCGAGACCCAGAATGTATTCGGCCGTGTCGCCGAGTCGAAGAAGTAGACGAGGTTCTTCTGGTCGGCGACAGTGCGCCAGATCGTCGATGAAATGTTCGGCTGATCCGGCGTGGTGATGCCGAGTGGCACGCTCACGGCGCGCTGCACGCCCATCACGCTGGCGACCGCCTGATTGGCGAAGGATTGCTGTGGCACGCTCTTGATGTAGTTCTTGTCGATCTGTGTGGGGATCGCGCCCAGCAGGAACGAGGCGCGCGCAAAGCGGTCGGCCGCCCGGTTGGTGCCGGGCAGGAAGGTCAGGCCGCCGATGCCCTTCCAGTATTCGTTGAGAGCGAGCTGCTCGCTGTAGATCGGCGAATTCGTCATCACGGTGTACTGCTTGCCGTGATGGATCTGCAGCTTACCGCCGACATATTCGAAGATCGCCGAGTCGCCCGACGAGTCCGAGATCGCCAGATGCAGCGCAGCCGGCGTGCCGTTCGGCAGCGCCGGGGCGAGCATGGAGAACGGCTCCTTTCGCAGTGCATCGACGGCGGCGGCGACGGTCGCGAAATTGTCGAGGACGTACTGCGGCCAGGTCGAGATCGAGAGCAGTGGCCGGCTTGCGTCGGGCTTTCCGTAATCGGACTCCGCGAGATAAAGCAGGTTCGCGACGAGGCCCTTCTCGTTCATCCCGTCGGTGCTGCCGACCTCATAGCCCGAGACGACCACGCTCCCGTACCTGGCCGTCCAATGCAGCGACCTCGGACCAGCGGCGCCGTCGCGCTTCATGCCGGCCGGGAACACCCAGAGGTTCGACGCCATGTCCTCCTTCCAGTCCATGTTGCGGCCGGTGATGACGGTGTTGTCGGCTCCGACAAAGAGCGTGCGTGTGCAGGCGATGGCGGTGCCGACGACCGCGGGCGTCGCCAGCAGGACGGCGGAAAGTGCCAGGGCCACGGAAGTCGAATGATGTCGGGTCATGGTCCTGCCTGTTCCGATGGTCGGGCGGCCATTCTAGATGGCAAGGGACGAACGGCAACCGAGCGCCTATCCTTTTGAGTGGCGGACAGCCTTGGGGGAAAGCGGCGCGATGGCGAGAAGCGGGGCAGGTGGACCGTGGCGAAAGCGCCCGTCGACCATTCTCTGGATGCTGTCGCTCGGCCAGCTCGTCTCGTGGGGCCTCGTCTACTACACCTTTCCGCTGTTCATCGGGCCGATGGCGCAGGAACTCGGCTGGTCGCGCAGCGCCATGTTCGGTGCACTGTCCGCCGGCCTGCTGGTCGCCGGCCTCTGCTCGATTCCCGTCGGCGCCTGGATCGACCGCGGCCACGGCCGCAAGCTGATGACCGGTGGTTCGCTGCTGGCCGCCGTCCTGCTTTTCGTCTGGTCCCGCACCGACTCGCTGCCGGTCTTCTATGCCCTATGGATCGGCCTCGGCGTCTGCCAGGCGGTGATCCTCTACGAACCCGCTTTCGCGGTGATCACCCGCGTCTATGGACCGCGCTACAAGCAGGCGATCCTGACGATGACCTTCCTCGGTGGCCTCGCCAGCACCTTCGGCATCCCCTTTACCCAGCTGCTGATCGAACGGATCGACTGGCGCCCGTCGCTGGAAGTCCTGGCCGCGATCATCCTCGGCGTCGCGCTGATGCATTGGCTGTTCGTGCCGGGGCCGAAGGACGAGGCCATTCCCATTGCCGCACCCAAGCCGCATGTCGAGGGCGTCCGGAAGAAGAGCCCGCTCGCCGCCGCCGTGCGCGTGCCCGCCTTCTGGGGCCTCGTCGTGGCCTTCGCCGGCTATGGCCTGGCGTTCTCGGCCATGAGCTTCCACCTGATCCCGCTGCTCGACGATCGCGGCGTACCGATCGCCACGGTGATGGCCATCATCGCGCTGATCGGTCCGATGCAGGTCGTCGGCCGGGTGCTGCTGATGGCGGGCCAGCGCCACATCACGACCATACAGCTGGGCGCGCTGATCTACTTCGCCTTCCCGATCTCGATGACGATGCTGGCGTTGGGCATCAGCGACGTCTATGGCCTGATCCTGTTCGCCATGATCTACGGCGTCGCCAACGGACTGGTGACCATTCTGCGCGGCATGTCGGTGCCGGAGTTCATCGGCCCCGAAGGCTACGGCGTGGTCTCGGGCGCGCTCACCATGCCGACCAACGTCATGCGTGCCGTCGGCCCTCTGGCCGCCTCGCTCGCCTGGGGCGCGTTCGGCGGCTACACGCCGGTGCTGTGGGGCCTGGCCGCCATCATGCTGGTCGCCGCGCTGGGCTTTGCCGCGGCGGCGTGGCTGTCGAAGCGCCGGATTGGCCCGACGTAAGAGGGCTATTCCGCCGCGAGCTTCACCGACTTGGGCTTGAGGTGCTGCACCTTGGGCATCACTTCCTTCGACAGCAGCTCGAGCGAGTGGCGCCAGGCCTTGGGGTTCTCGACATAGTCGAAGCCGAAGACTAAGAGCTGCCCGAAGCCACCGACCTCGTGATAGATCTTTTCGATCTTCTCGATGACGGTTTTGGGCGAGCCCACGATCCAGTTGTGCTGGGCGCAGTATTCCGGCGTCACGTCTGAGTCGGCCGCGTTCGCGTCGACCTTGAGGTATTCGAGGAAGCCGAACTGGGCGAGCAGCGGCAGGAAGTACTCCCGCATCATGCGGCCCATGCTGCTGCCGACGGATAGCCGCATCGCCTCCTCGTCGGTGTCGGCGACGAAGACCTCGCGCACCATGCGCCACTGGCCGCGGTCGGGCGTGCGGCCGGATTTCGCCGCGCCGATCTCGACCGATTCCCAATGGCTGCTGACATAGGCCGGATTGAGGTTGAGGCTCATCGGGATATAACCCTTTTCGCCGGCGAGCTTCAGCGTGTCGGAGCCCTTGGAGAGGCCAGCGACGCCGATCGGCGGGTGCGGGGCCTGCAGTGGCTTGATGTGCGGCTTCAGGAACCCGAACATCGTGTCGGGCTTGGTGACGTGCCAGAACTTGCCTTTGTAGTCGAACGGCTCGGACGAGCTCCACAGCTTCAGGATGATGTCGAGCGCCTCGCGGGTCATGTCGCGGTTGACGCCCGACATGCCGTCGACGTTGAACATCGCCCAGTCGCTCGGCAGGCCCGAGGCGGCGATGCCGAAATTGAGGCGCCCGCCCGAGATGTGATCGAGCATGGCGACGCGGTTCGCGAGCTCGGCCGGGTGATGATAAGGCAGCAGGAAGCCGCCGGGGCCGAGGCGGATGTTCTTGGTCTGCATCAGCGCCTGTGCCACCAGGAGGTCGGGCGAGGGATGCGGTTCCCAGGGCGCTGTGTGGTGCTCGCCGATCCAGGCTTCGGTGAAGCCCAGTTCGTCGAGCCAGCGGATCACCTGAAGGTCCCATTCGTGACCGTCCTTGAGCGCGCGCTCGGGCGGATGAGACGGCATCGTGAAATATCCGAACTGCATCGTTTCCTCCTCGGTTGTCGTTTTGGAAAGTCGACTACCAACGAGCGGATTGCGCAAGACGCCGAAAATGCATGGCTGCCGGCGCGTCAGACCCGTCCGGCGCGGACCGCGTTCGACAGGAGCGTCCTGACCCCGATCCGATGAAAGGGCAGGATGACGAACAGATAGGCTTTGCCGAGGATATTGTGCGGGGTCACCGAGGTGGACAGCACGACCCGGCTCGCGCCGTGTTCGCGCAGCTTCTGGACCGACACGCGGAAGTCAAGATGCCTGTCGTTGCCGCCGGTGACGATCTCCGTGTCGCTCTGGCCGAACAGGGTGAAGCGGGCGATCTTCTCGCCGATCGCGTAGGTGGACTTGATCTCGATATTGTCGAGATCGGCTGCGCGGGTCGTCTTGAGGCCGAACGGGGCGACGAGCCAGCCGCGCAGGATCAGAAGCCATCTGGCCCAGCGCGGATGATGGGCGAAAAGCGCGAGATAGATCTCCGGCATGGCGAGATCGTCGCGCCGCAATGGCGCTTCGTAGGAGTCCCAGTAGTAGGACCCGCCGAGGTCGGGCAGAAAGCGGCTGGCAGGCGGTGTGTTGCGGCGCGCGACCGTCATGCCGGGACTCGACTACCATCCGCCCGACGGCACAAGGGAGCCGGCCGCACGGTGCCCGACCCTAGAGCGGGATGATTTGAGGTCCGTTCGTCATCCAGACGCGCCGCTGCGATCGGGCGTTCATGGGAGCGC
>JAQSDW010000118.1 GCA_029946105.1 Reyranella sp.
ATGTCCCTCTCCGCCCGCGTAGCGGGGGGAGAGGCTAGGAGAGGTGGGTGTGTGAACGAGCACCGTCCCGGGCTAGAACAGCCGTGGCCCGTTCATCATTACGAGCCCCGCGACGATCACCACTGCCGCCGCAACCCGCCGACCGCCGAACGGTTCGCCCAGCAGCAGCGTGCCGATCAGGGCACCGAACAGGACCGAGGTCTCGCGCAGCGCCGCCACATGCGCCATCGGTCCCAGCACCAGCGCATAGATGGCGATGCCGTAGCCCACGTTGGCGATCACGCCGCCCATCACGCCGCGATACCAGGTGCGCTTGACGTGTCCCCACACGGTGTCGGGACGCAATATGAAGGCCAGCACCAGCAGCCAGGGACCTTCCAGCACGCAGAGCCAGGCAATGTAGGAGAGGCGGTGCTCGAAGGTCGGACCGGCCGAGCGCACGCCCATGCCGTCGGCGATGATGTAGGCGGCGATGGTGACGCCCGTCAGCACCGCGAAAAGGGTCGCGAGCCCATGCCGGGCGCCCGGGCGCGGCACGACGTTGCGCAGCGGCATGGCAAGGGCCACCAGCCCGAAGCTCAGCAGAAAGACACCGACGATGTCCTGGTTGCGAAGTTCCTCGCCGATGAAGCGGCCCGACACCAGTGCCACCAGCAACGGCCCGAGACCACGCGCGATCGGATAGGTGTGGCTGAGGTCGCCGTACGCGTAGGCTTTGAGGAGAAACGTATAATAGAGGACGTGGATCAGGACCGAGGAGATCAGGAACTTCCACGCCTCCGGCTCGATCATCGGCACGAACGGCACGACGCAGAGGCCCATCACCGTGCCGGTGGTCATGATGACGCCGAATGTCGCCAGTCGGTCCGAGCTGTCGGACTTCAGGATGGCGTTCCAGGTGGCGTGCATGAGGGCTGCTGCCAGCAACAGCCCGACGATGAGGGGTTCGACGACCAAAGACGCGCTTTCTTTTCTTGTTACCGTTACATTACGCCCAATAGCGTGTCCTGAGAACCAATCGGCGCGCATGGATGGGTGGAACCAGACGGGGGTCGAGATGGCGGTCGATATGACGGTCGAAGCCTACAAGGCGGCACGCGCGTTCCTGCTGGCCAACCGCGACGACTACGCGGCGGCCTATCGCGATTTCCGCTGGCCCGATCTGCCACACTTCAACTGGGCGCTGGACTGGTTCGACGCGGAACTGGCCGAGGGCGAGTCCGCCAACCGCCCCGCACTCACCATCGTCGGCGATGGCGCCGCGAGCCTCACCTTCGCCGAGCTCTCCGAACGGTCCAATCGCGTCGCCAACGGCCTGCGCGCCTTGGGCGTGAAGCGCGGCGACCGCATCCTGCTGATGCTGGGCAACGTGGCGCCGCTCTGGGAGACCATGCTGGCCGCCATGAAGCTGGGCGCCGTCGTCATCCCCGCGACCACCCTCCTCACCCCGATCGACCTCGCCGACCGTTTCGAGCGCGGCCGTGCCCGCCATGTCGTGGCCGCCGCCGGCGAAGCCGCCAAGTTCGCGGACTTCGATCCGTCGCTGACGCGGATCGCCGTCGGCGAGGCGCCGGCCGGCTGGCACTCCTACGCCAAGCTCCTGGATGCATCGGCCAACTTCACGCCCGACGGGCCGACCAACGCCGACGATCCGATGCTGCTCTATTTCACCTCGGGCACCACGGCGAAGCCCAAGCTCGTGCTGCATTCACATCGCAGCTATCCGGTCGGGCATCTCACCACCGTCTACGTGCTCGGCCTCAGGCCGGGCGATGTCCATCTCAACATCTCCTCGCCCGGCTGGGCCAAGCACGCCTGGAGCTGCTTCTTCGCGCCGTGGATCGCCGGCGCCACGATCTTCATCGCCAACCAGCCGCGCTTCAACGCCCGCGTCCTGCTCGACGCCATCGTCGCCAACGGCGTCACCACGCTCTGCGCGCCACCCACGGTCTGGCGCATGCTGATCCAGGAAGACCTGAAGTCGTGCAAGACCAGGCTGCGCGAGGTGCTGGCCGCGGGAGAGCCGCTCAATCCGGAAGTGATCGAGCAGGTCGAGAAAGCCTGGGGTCTCACGATCCGCGATTTCTACGGCCAGACCGAAACCACGACGCAGGTCGGCAACCCGCCCGGCCAGCCGATCAAGCCGGGCTCGATGGGCCGCCCGCTGCCGGGCTATCGCATCCGCCTGCTCGACGCCGACGACAAGGACGCCGAGGAAGGCGAGATCTGCATCGATCTCGAACACCGGCCGGCGGCCCTCATGCAGGGCTACCAGCAGGACGACGGCTCGATCGCACTGCTCGAGGGCAAGGTCTACCGCACCGGCGACGTCGCCTCGCGCGATACGGACGGCTACCTGACCTACGTCGGCCGCGCCGACGACGTCTTCAAGGCCTCCGACTACCGCATCAGCCCGTTCGAGCTCGAAAGCGTCCTGATCGAGCATCCCGCCGTCGCCGAGGCGGCCGTCGTGCCCGCGCCCGACGCCATGCGCCTGGCCGTCCCCAAGGCCTACATAACCCTGACGGCGAACGGCAAACCCGACCGCGCCACGGCGCTGTCGATCTTCCAGCACCTCAGGGGCCGCCTCGCCCCGTTCAAGCGCGTCCGCCGGCTGGAATTCGCCGAACTGCCCAAGACCATCTCCGGCAAGATCCGCCGCGTCGAACTCCGTCGTGGCGAGGAACAGCGCGCGGCCGCAAACCAGCGCGGCGCCGGCGAATTCCGCGAAGAGGACTTCCCCGAACTCACTGCCTGACTCAAAAGCGTAAGACGTCCTCTCCGCCGCGCTTGCGGGGGAGAGGAAGGGGACCCATCGCGAAGCGATGGGGTAGGTGAGGTGGTGTCTCAACGGAGCGGTGTTGCGGAGGCGAGCATGACCCACCTCACCCTCCCCGCGCAAAGCGCGGGTCCCCTCCCTCTCCCCCCGCGATTACGCGGGCGGAGAGGGCCTATGAGAAAGCGCCTCGGACCGCTAGTATCCTTCCATGCTCCTCCTCATCGATAACTACGACAGCTTCACCTACAACCTCGTCCACTTCCTGGGCGATCTCGGCGCCACGTGCGTCGTGCATCGCAACGACCAGATCACGGTCGAGGAGGCGATGGCGCTTAAGCCGGCCGGCATCGTGCTGTCGCCCGGCCCGTGCACGCCGAACGAGGCCGGCATCTGCATGGATCTGATCCGCGCCGCCGCCAGGGAACAGGTGCCGCTGCTGGGCGTCTGCCTCGGCCACCAGGCGATCGGCCAGGTGTTCGGCGGCCACGTCGTGCGCGCCCCGCAGCCGATGCACGGCAAGCTGTCGGGCATCGCCCACACGAACCAGAGCGTGTTCGAGGACGTGCCCTCGCCCTTCCAGGCGACGCGCTACCAT
>JAQSDW010000119.1 GCA_029946105.1 Reyranella sp.
CGCGGGTGTAGCTCAATGGTAGAGCAGCAGCCTTCCAAGCTGAATACGAGGGTTCGATTCCCTTCACCCGCTCCATCCCCCAGGTTGAACCGGAACACCGTTGATCCTTCGCCGCGAGGCGAGGCGCTCATTTTGTCGCACGGCGAAATGCGCCGCGGCATCCGCGCGTCGGCCGGGGGCGGGCGGATAGCGTCATGCTGCCAACGCAGGGCTCAGCGCCATAAAATAGTGTATCGGCTTGGCATCGCAGCGGGGCGGACGCCTGCCGCGCCACAACGCATAAAATTCGGAGGAAGTTCATGTCGGCTCTGCCACTTTCGGGCATCAAAATTCTCGATCTGACGCGGGTGCTCGCTGGCCCCTTGTCGGCGCAGATGCTGGCCGATCTCGGCGCGGAAGTGATCAAGATCGAGCGGCCCGGCGGCGGCGACGACGCGCGCGCCTTTGGCCCGCCCTATCTGCAGGACCCTGAAGGCAAGCAGATCAACAACAACTCGTTCTACCTCTGCGCCAACCGCAACAAGAAGTCCGTCACCGTCAATATCGCCTCGCCGGAGGGGCAGGACATCATCCGCGAGCTCGCAAAAAGCTGCGACGTGATGATGGAGAATTACAAGGTCGGCGATCTCAAGCGCTACCGGCTCGATTATGAATCGATCAAGGCGATCAACCCCGGCATCGTCTATTGCTCGGTGACCGGCTTCGGCCAGACCGGCCCCTACGCGCCGCGCGCCGGCTATGATGCGATCCTGCAGGCGATGGGCGGCCTGATGAGCGTCACCGGTCACATCGACGGCGAGCCGGGCGAGGGCCCGATGAAGGTCGGACCTTCCATCGTCGACTACATGACCGGCATGAACACCTCGATCGGCATTCTCTCGGCGCTGTTCCATCGCAAGGCCAATGGCGGCGAGGGGCAGCATGTCGACGTCTGCCTGTTCGACACCGTGATCGCCTCGCTGTCGCACTGGCTGCAGATCTACCTCGTCAACGGCCAGACCCCGCCGCGCCGCGGCACCTGGGGCAATGGCGGCATGCCGGCCGGCGTGTTCCGCGCCACCGATGGCGAGCTGATGCTGGTGGTCGGCAATGACGGCCAGTTCAAGCGCACGTGCGAAGTCCTCGGCGCGCCTGAGCTCGCCACCGATCCGCGCTTCCTGAAGAACAACGACCGCGTCGTGCACGGCAAGGAGATCATGGCGATCTTCGCAGGCCTGTTCCTGAAGAAGCCGGTCGGATACTGGCTCGACGAACTGGAGAAGGCCGGCGTGCCCTCCGGACCGATCAACAATTTCGAGCAGGTGTTTGCCGATCCGCACGTTCAGTCGCGCGGCATGCGGGTCAAGGTCGACCACCCCTTCGAGAAGGACCTGTCGCTGATCCGCAACGCCATCACCTTCTCCGGCACGCCGATCAAGGACTACCGCGCGCCGCCGCTGCTCGGCGCCGACACCAGGGACGTGCTGGCGACGATCGGCTATGACGCGGCGAAGATCGAAGCGCTGAAGGCGCAGAAGATCGTCTGACCGACAGCGCGTTCGCAGCGCCAGCGCCGATCCTGCCTTCTTCTGTCGTCACTGTCGGCGGAGCGCTTGCCGCGGCTGCGGCGGACGTTCATCATGGCGTCAGCGATGTTTGTCGTCCGATCGCAGGAAACCGACATGATCCGCGGGCTTCATGGACTTGTGCTGCTGGCATTCCTGGTGCTGGCACCATCCGCCGTTGCTGCCGATCTCGTCGTCGATGGCGTGCCGCTTCCCTCCGATGCGAAGGTGGCGGCGACGACGCCGGGCGGGGCGTTCGAGCAATGGAAGCAGGCATGGGTCGGCCTGTGGAGCAACCGCATCAAGCACATCCTGATCGTCGAGGCCGTCGAAGCGGATGGCGCGGCGCGAGTCGTCTATGCGATCGGTGACAATGCGCGGGCCGGGCGTCCGGCCAGCTGGCGACGCGCCGACGCGACGATTTCCGGATCCACGCTTCATGTGAGGATAGCGCAGTATATGGCCAGCTACGACATGGCCGGCGATGGCGGCCTCAACGCGCGCTTTGAACTCGGCACCTTCACCGATCGTGCCGAGATGACGAAGGCCGACATGGCGTCGCTGACCCGGCCCGATGCCAGGGTTGCCTGGCTCCGCGGCGGCACGTTCGAATTCCTGCAGACCGGTCTGGTCGAGGACGGCAAGCCGGTGCGCCTCGAAGCGGTGGTGTTCCGCCCTGATGGTCCCGGGCCGTTTCCGCTGGCCGTGATCAACCATGGTTCGACCGGCCGGGGCACCAATGAAACGAGTTTCACCGAAACCTGGTCCTCCACGCTCCTTGCAAGATTCCTCAATGACCGCGGCTGGATCGTGGCGTTTCCGCAGCGGCGCGGCCGCGGCAAATCCGACGGGCTCTACGACGAGGGTTTCGCTCCGAACCGCAAGGCCGGATACAGTTGCAATGCCGAGATATCGCTTGGCGGCGCCGATCGCGCATTGGCCGATGTCGAAGCTGCGATTTCGGTGCTGATGCAAAGGCCTGACGTTGCCAAGGCACCGATTCTGATCGGCGGTCAGTCGCGCGGAGGCGTGTTGTCGATCGCCTACGCCGGGATGCATCCGGGACAAATCGCCGGCGTCGTCAATTTCGTCGGCGGCTGGCTCAGCGAAGGTTGTCCGGGCTCGATCGCCGTAAACCGCGCATTGTTCGAGCGTGGTGCGTCCTTCGATCGGCCGACGATCTGGCTCTACGGCCAGCACGACACCTTCTATTCGATACCCTTCAGCCGCGAGAATTTTGCGGCCTTCGAGAATGCCGGCGGGAAGGGGCAGTTTCTGGAGTTCGAAGCGCCGGCTGGCCAGGGTCACTTTGTGATGGGTCGTCCGGCCCTGTGGTCGGGGCCGCTTGAGGATTATCTCAAGTCGCTGCGCTGAAGAGATCGCGTTGCAATTTTCGTCATTCCGGGGCTCTCGCTTCGCGAGCCCCGGAATGACGAGCGGTGAGTCCGTCTGGCGGCAAGCAGAAAAGGTGCGACCGATTGGCCCGACGGGCAAATCACCAAAAGTCTGTCCATCCCGTCGCGCAAAAATATCCCGCTTAACCCGTCGGGCAAATCAGTGATTTAACTCCGCGCAACCCACCCGTTACGAGGGGCGCTCGCGAACGTCACGAACGCGCGGTGGGAAGCGGTGGACGCGGTGCGTGTGCAGACGAACGCGCGCAGTGCGTACGGTGAAGTCGTGTGGTCCCGACGCCGCCCTTGCTGGCGTCAAGTTCTCAGGCCGCAATGCCTGGGGGCGACGGAGGCAACAGAGCTGGCCCTCTCCGGGGAGAG
>JAQSDW010000120.1:0-8971 GCA_029946105.1 Reyranella sp.
TCTTGATCAGGCGGCGGGCCGGAGGCCCGCGGTCCCTATGAGCATGAGCGCCACTGGAGTGGCGCGCTCCCAGCGAGGTCATCATCGATGAACAACTATCATTTCGAGGAACATCACCTGCTGCTGCGCGACCAGGTGCGAAAGATGGTCGAGAAGCATGTGGCGCCGATCGCCTCGGAGATCGACGAGAACGACCGCTTTCCGCAGGAGCTGGTGGAAGTGTTCGGCGACATGGGGCTGTTGCAGCTCTGGGTGCCGCAGGAATATGGCGGGCCAGGTGCCGACCTCACCTCGGTGTGCATCGTCAAGGAGGAGATCGCCAAGGTCTCCGAATCGGCCGCCCTGCTCGCCGCCAACAATTCCTTTGGACTCGTCCTGCCGATCCTAAACTTCGGCACCGAGGAGCAAAAGCGGCACTATCTCGGGCTCGCCGCCAAGGGCCGCACGCTGACCGCCGTCGCCATCACCGAGGCCGGCACCGGCTCCGACGTCTCCTCGATGAAGACGCGGGCGGTGAAGGACGGCGCGAGCTGGGTACTGAACGGCGGCAAGATCTACATCACCTTCGGGCCCGTCGCGCATTTCATCCTGGTGTTTGCCCGCACCAGCGAGGGCAAGGGGGCCAACGGCATCTCGGCTTTCCTCGTCGACACCAAGACGCCGGGCTTCTCCTACGGCAAGCTCGATCGCAAGATGGGCATCCGCGGCGTGCCCAACGCGCCGATCTTCTTCGACAATGTGCGCGTGCCCGAAGAGAACATGATCGGTCCCGAGGGCCAGGCCTTCAAGACCTGCATGCGCATCCTCGACCTCAACCGGCCGACCATCGGCGCGATCTCCGTCGGGCTGGCGCAGGGTGCGATCGATGCCGCCGTCGGCTACGGCCGCGAACGCAAGCAGTTCGGCCAGCCGATCGCCGAGTTCCAGGGCATCCAGTTCATGCTGGCCGACATGCAGATGCAGACCGAGGCGGCGCGCTGCCTGCTCTACGACTGCACGCGCATGGCCGATCGCGAGGAATGGGCGAGCTTCTCGGCCAAGTCCTCGATGGTGAAATGCTTCTGCAGCGACACCGCCATGAAGGTCACGACCGACGCGGTGCAGATCTTCGGCGGCGCCGGCTACATGCGCGACTTCCCGGTCGAGCGCTTCATGCGCGACGCCAAGATCAACCAGATCTTCGAGGGCACCAACCAGATCCAGCGTCTGGTGATCGCCCGCGACATGCTGCGGAGGTAAGGCGATGCCTGTCTCGAAGAAGGCCGTCTCGAAGAAAATCGTCGACCTCGACACCGCGCTTTCCGTCGTCAAGGACGGCATGACGCTGGGTATCGGCGGCTGGATCTTCCACGGCCAGCCGATGGCGCTGGTGCGCGGCCTGATCCGCAGGGGCGTGCGCGACCTCACGCTGGTGCCGTCGCCCGGCAGCGTGGCGCCCGATATGCTGATCGGCGCGGGTTGCGTGAAGCGGACGGCCTGCGTCTTCATCAGCTTCGAGCATCTCGGCCTCGCGCCCAACTTCCGGCGCGCTGCGCAATCGGGCACGGTGAAGGTGCTCGAGATGGACGGGCCCGGCATCGCCGGCGGCCTGCGCGCCGGCGCCTGCGACCTGCCCTATGGGCTGATCCCCGATCTCGGCACCGACCTGCCCAAAGTGAATCCCGAGGGCTATCGCAAGGCGCGCATCCAGGAAGGCGGCCGACCGCTGCTCGAAGTGCCGGCGATCAAGCCCGACGTCGTGTTCCTGCACGGCCAGCAGGCCGATGAGGAAGGCAATGTGCAGTATTTTGGCGCCGGCTACTTCGACCTGCTGATGGCGCAGGCGGCCAGGCACGTGATCTGCTCGGTCGATCGCATTGTGCCGTCGAGCACGGTGCGCCAGCAGGCGCGGCTGACCAAGATCCCCTCGGCTTTCGTCGATGCCATCGTGGTCACGCCATTCGGCGCCCATCCCGGCGGCAGTCCCGGGCTCTACGCACAGGACGAGCAGCACCTGAAAGCCTATGTCGCCGCCAGTCGCGACCAGGCCGCGTTCGACGCCTATCTCGCCGGCCATGTCCGCGGCGGCGACGAGGACGCCTATCGCGACCGCATCGGCGCCAAGGCGCTGGCCGGCCTCACCTCGGGGGGTGCGCCATGAGCCAGGACTTCGCCCCGATCAAGCGACGGCGCCTGTCCGACCAGGTCTCGGCCGAGATCCAGGTCCGCATCGCCTCGGGCGAACTGCGCTCGGGCGACAAGCTGCCGCCGGAGCGCGAGCTGGCGGAAAGCTTTGGCGTGAGCCGCGGTGCCGTGCGCGAGGCGCTGCGCAATCTCGAACGCACCGGCCTGATTGCGCTGCAGGCGGGTGCCCACGGCGGCGCCTTCATCGGCCACGGCGATCCCAACCTGATCGGCGACAGCTTCCGCAATCTCTATCAGCTCGGCAGCGTGTCGCTCGACGAGCTGACCGAGGCACGGCTGTGGCTCGCCTCGACCATCGTGCGCAACGCCTGCGCGCGCGCCACCGACGCCGATCTCGCCGCGCTGAGCGCCAACGTCGCCGAGGCCGAGCGCCTGCTCAAGGCCAAGCGCTACGACGACAAGATCGACATCCACATCGAGTTCCACAATCTGCTGGCCCGCGCCACCGGCAACGCCGTCATGGCGATGCTGATGGGGGCTCTGATGGAGGTCATGCGCGATTTCGCCCACGCCGCCGGCGGCGAGCGCAACGACCTCACCATCAAGGCGCGCCGTCGCCTGCTCACCGCGTTGCACAAGCGCGACGCCGATGCCGCGGTGACGGCGATGACCGAGCATCTGGAAAGCCTGCGCGGCCGCTATCGCGATCGTATGGCGCCGCACCGCGCAAAGAAGGGGATGAACTAGATGAAGCCCCTCGCCGGCATGCGGGTCGTCGACTTCACCAGCATGATCGCCGGTCCCTACTGCACGCGCCTGCTGGCCGACTGCGGCGCCGAGGTGCTGAAGATCGAGGAGCCGCACGGCGACCACATGCGCAGCCGCCCGCCGCTGCGGGACGGCCACAGTACCTATTTCGGCCATCTCAATGCCGGCAAGAAGAGCGTGGCGCTCGATCTCAAGAGCGTCGAGGGACGGGAAGCCGCGCAGAGCCTGGTGGCTGCAAGCGACGTCGTGGTCGAGAATTTCAGGCCCGGCGTGATGAAACGCCTTGGCCTCGACTATGCCGTGCTGTCGACGGCCAGGCCCGATCTGGTCTATTGCTCGATCTCCGGCTTCGGCCAGACCGGGCCGCGCGCCGAACAGCCTGCCTATGCGCCGGTGATCCATGCCGCCAGCGGCTTCGATCATACGCAGTTCACTTATCAAGATGGACAAGACCGGCCGGCCAAGACCGGCATCTTCGTGGCCGACGTGCTGGCCGCGGTCTACGCCTTCGGCGCGATCCAGACGGCGTTGATCGCACGCCTGCGCCACGGCACCGGACAGTTCATCGACGTGGCGCTGATGGATTCGATGATCAACCTGCTGGTCTTCGAATGCCAGGAAGCGCAATTCCCATCGAAGGACCGCCGCCCGCTCTATGTGCCGATGCGGGCGCGCGACGGCTTCGTGATCGTGGCGCCGGTGAACCAGCGCAACTTCGAACAGCTGGCCGATGCCGTCGGCCATCCCGAATGGAAGGCCGATCCGCGCTTCGCCACCATCGCGGCCCGCACCACGCACTGGGACGCGCTGATGGCGGCCATCGAGGGTTGGACGGCGCCGCGACCGGCCCGCCAATGCGAGGACCTGCTGATGGCCGCGGGCGTGCCCTGCTCGCGCTATCTCACCATGGCCGAAGCGATGGCCGATCCGCAGCTCGCCGCGCGCGGCTCGCTGGCGACGGTGCATGACGGCGCCGGCGCCTTCCTGGTGCCGAACCCGCCCTTCCGTTTCGCCGACAGGTCGGTCGGCGTCGGCCCCGACGTGCCGGCGTTGGGCGCCGACACCGCGGCAGCTCTCGAGAACGTTTCCAAGAAAATTCCAGGGAGAAAACAATGATGAAGAGACGGACGGGCTTGCTGTGTCTTGCCTTCGCACTCGGGGCACTGCCGGCCGCGGCCCAGGCGCCCTATCCCGACAAGCCGATCCGGTTGGTCGTGCCCTACGCACCGGGCGGCACCACCGACATCATGGCGCGCACCCTGCAGGAGCCGCTGTCGAAGGTGCTGGGCCAGACGGTGGTCGTCGACAACAAGGCGGGTGCGGCGGGCGCCATCGGCACCAAGCAGGTCGCGACCGCGGCGCCCGACGGCTACACGCTGATCTTCGGCAACAATGGGCCCAGCGCCATCGTGCCGTTGATCCAGAAGGACGTGGGCTACGATCCGGTCAAAGACTTCGAGCCGATCTCGCTGGTCTCGATCGCGCCGCTGGTGCTGGTCGTGCATCCCAGCGTCCCGGCAGCCAACGTCGCCGAGTTCATCGCCTGGGCCAAGACGCAGCCGGGCGGTGTCGAGTATGCGACGGCGGGCGCGGGGTCGCTGGGCCATCTCGCCACCGAACTGTTCGGCAAGGACGCCGGCCTCAAGCTGATCCACGTGCCCTACAAGGGCCAGGCGCCATCGACCATGGCGGTGCTGAATGGTGAGGTGAAGATGCTGCTCACGACCTCGTCCGACACGATGGACGGGGCGGTCAAGGGCGGGAAGCTGAAGCTGCTCGGCGTGTCGACGGCCAAGCCCTCGCCGCTGATGCCGGGCGCGCCGACCGTCGGACAATCGCTAAAAGGCTTCGAGGTCAATGTCTGGTTCGGCATCCTGGCGCCGGCCGGAACGCCCGCGCCGGTGATCGCCAAACTGAACGCGGCCATCCGCGAGGTCCTGGCCAACTCTGAGCTGCAGCAGAAATTCGTCGGCTACGGCTGCATCGCCACCGCGAGCACACCGCAGGAGTTCGCTGCCATGATCAGCGCCGAAGTGCCGAAGTGGAAGGGCATCGTCGAGACGGCGAAGATCACGACGCAGTGACGCCGCCGCGCCTCGTCAGCGCCCGCGCGCGTTGTCGTGGTCCCAGTCGAGCTCGAAGCGGTCGCCGTTGGCCTTGATGTAGGCGGCGTGCGGCGAGCCGAAATGGGCCGGCATCAGCAGCGCGCCCTGCTCGACGCAATCGGCCAGCAAGGTGTTGCGCGTGGCGCGCGCCAGGTCGCGGTCCTCGCAGAAGACGCTGTTCCATTTCCACAGCGGCACCTGCACCGGATTGTGCAGCGCATCGCCCGGAAAGATCGCCCGCTTGCCGCGCGATTCGAGATCGAGCCGGATCTGGCCCGGCGTGTGCCCGGGCGCGGGCTTCAGCATGAGGCAGCCGCACATCGCATGATCGCCCGAGACGAACTCCGCCATTTTCGCCTCGACGATGGGCAGCACCGAGTCGTTATAAGTGTTGACCTCGAACGGCACCGATTCAGGCCGCTTGGCGACGGCCGCCCAGTGATCGTGGTCGGTGCGCGACATCACGTACTTGGCGTTGGGGAAGGTCGGCACCCACTTGCCATTCTCGAGCCTAGTGTTCCAGCCGACGTGATCGACATGCAGGTGCGTGCACATCACGAAATCGATCTCCTCCGGCTCGACGCCCGCCTCGCGCAGGCGCTCGAGGTATTTGGTGTTCAGCATGTCGAAGCGCGGCATGCCGGGCCGCGGCTTGTGGTTGCCGCTGCAGGCGTCGACCAGGATCGTGTACTTGCCCGTGCGCAGCAGCCAAGAATGGATCGACGTCATCAGCCGGCCACTCTCGGCCTGGAAATAATTCGGCGCCAGCCAGTGCTGCTCGGCCTTGAAAGTCTCGGCCTCGAACTCGGGAAAGAAATCCTTGGCCGGAAAGCCCGGCCCCATCTGCTCTTCGATACGAGTGACGCGAACGTCGCCGATGTGACGGTCCTGCATGGTTACTCCTTAGATTTTCGCACTTGCTTGGAAACTCGGCGTCTCTGGCGAAACTGGTCAGGGTCCGCTTCTTCGATCTGGAGCATAGCGCCGCGCTCACGGAGTAACAGGAGGAAGCGCCCGACTTTGCGGTCACCCCAAACACCGAGATATCTCAGGCTACCATCCCCGTCTTCATATTCGAGGTAGCCGCCGAAGATTTCGCTCATTTCCTCGATATCGAATAAAGAACTGACAAGTTCTTTGGATGCAAAGCCCACGACAGGGCGCGATCCTTTCCAATAGCGCTGCTCCCGAAAGCGAAAGAACTTGGGAAGGGGCACGGAGCTTCTTTTCACAAATGCTAAAGCTGCAATCTTGCAATAACGAGCCGTTGTACGTCGCGCCTCACTCTCACCTCCCCTTGAACGCGGGCTTGCGCTTGTCGAGAAAGGCGGTGAGCCCCTCGAAATGATCCTCGGTCGCGGCACAGGCGGCTAGGCCCTCGGCCTCGCGATGCGAGTGCTCGTCCCAGGAATTATCGAGCGAAGTGCGGATCAGCTTCTTGGCGACGCCCAGCGCAAAGGTCGGCCCGTCGGCCAGCTTGCGTGCCATCTTCTCGGTTTCGGCCGCGAGCTTATCCTTGGGCACGATCCAGTTGAGGATGCTGTTGTCCTTGGCTTCCTGCGCGGTGAAGCGCTCGCCTAAAAGCGCGATCTCGAGCGCCTTCCGTTCGCCCACGACGCGCGGCAGGAAGTAGGTCGCGCCGCCGTCGGCACTGAGGCCGATGTGACGGTAGGCTAGTGTGAAGAAGGAGTCGTCACTGGCGATGGCGAGATCGCAGTTCAGGATCAGCGACAGGCCGAAGCCCGCGGCGGCGCCCTGCACCGAGGCCAGCACCGGCTTGTTCATCCGACGGATCTGGTAGATCGCCTGGTGCGCCTTCACGACGCGCATCTCGAAGCCAGCGAGGTGGGCGGCCTTGTCCTCCGTGAGCGACTTGTGGAAGCCGCGGATGTCGCCGCCCGCCATGAAATGCGTGCCGGCGCCGCGGATCACCACGCAACGCACGGCGGAGTCCTTCTCGAACTTGGCGCTGTGCTCGATCAGGAGATCGCGCATCTCCATGGAGAGCGCGTTCAACTGCTCCGGCCGGTTGAGCGTCAGCCAGCCGATGCCGTCTTTGATTTCGGCCAGAACGTGCGGTTCGGACATGCGGTCGTCTCCTCCAACTCAGATGGAGGAGCAGTCTGCCGCATTTGATCGCCGAGCCAATCGGCAATTTCATCCCACGGCGCGCGTGGCATCGATTTGCGGAAGAAGCCGAAGTGACCGATCGAGTCCGCGCCTGTTTCGGCCGGCGACAGGTGGCGGCGCTCGATCGCGGCGTTGGGGTAGTAGGGCAGCAAGGCCTCGACGGCGCTGTGCGGCGCGATGGGATCGTCGGTGAAGCTCAACCAGCGCAGCGGGCAAGCCACGTCGTCGTTGTACGGCCGGAGCGCGCCGCCCTCTGCATCACAGACATAATGCGGCGAGCGGCCCCAGCGCGCCCAGCTCCGGGCGATGCCCGACGGCAGGTTGGCGGTGCCGATCCATGATCCGGGAAAGCGTCCCGTGAGCGCCGTCAGGCCTGGAATGAGAAGCCACCACAGCGCCAGCATGCGCAGCCGGCGGCGGCCGGGTGGCCAATGCCGCCAGTGGCCGCTCTGCGTGCAGATCAGCACGGCGGCACGCACATCGGCGATATTGTCCGCGAGCCCCAGCACCTGGCCGCCGAAGGAATGGCCGATGACGGCACGCGATGCGCCTGGCGCCAGCGCCGCGAGATGATCGATCATGGAAGCTTGGTCGACGCCACCCCACGCTTCCATCGTTGCCTCAGGCGGCTTCTCCGAGCCGCCGATTCCGCGATAGTCGTAGGTCAGCACGGCAAATCCGCGCGCCGCGAGGTGGCCGGCGAAGGCGGCATAGAACTGGCGCGGAATGCCGGTGCCGCTGTTCAACAGAATGGCGCCGCCGTTCGACGCCGCGGGTTCGAAGAACGTGGCCGCGAGCTTGGTGCCGTCGCGGGCGGCGAGCATCAGATCGGTGGCGGTGTGGTCCATGGACCGATCTATCGCCGCGTCCGTCGTGCGCGACAAACGCAATACGCGGGGCCCGCCCTGAATGGCATTCAGCCCGGCTTGAGTTCCGCCTGCAGCCAGCGACGGAGCGCGCGGATCGCGGGCAGGCTGCGGTCGCGCACCCTGCAGGCGAACCAGATCTGGCCGCGCGCCGGCACCCGGGGGCCAACGCGCACCAGCGTGCCGGCCGTGATCTCGCTCTCGACCAGCGGATCGAAGACCAGTGCGACGCCAAGGCCGTGCGCGGCGGCGCGCACCGACGCACCCATGCCGTCGACCTGCAGGCTCTTCTGTTGCCCGGCGTGCCGTTCGAACAGGGCGGGATCGAGGCCGGCGCCGGCCGCCCAGTCGGTCCACGAGGTGCCGAATGGTGCCACACGAATCAGCGGCGCGCGCAGGAGGTCGATCGGCGCCCGGAATTTGAGACGCCGCGCGAGCGCGGGGGCCGCCACCGGTACCGAATAGAGCGTCATCACCTTCTCGGCGGCGAAGTCGGGCCAGTTGCCGTCGCCGTAGCGCAACGCGACGTCGACCAGGCCGGTCTCCATGTCGGCCATGCGCGGGCTCGCCTCGACCTGCAGTTCGATGCGCGGATGGGCGGCGAGAAACTGGCCGAGCCGCGGCAGCAGCCAGTGCGTGGCGAAGATCGGCACCGCCGACACACGCAGTCGCTGGCTGCCGGCACCCTGGCGGGCCAGCGCGCGCGACAGATCGCCGAAGGCGCGGCCGGTGGTCGAGGCGAGCAGCCGACCGGCCGCCGACAGCACGACGCCGCGCGGCCCACGCTCGAACAGTTTTTCGCCGAGTGTCTTTTCGAGGCCGGCGATGCGATGGCTGACCGCCGACGAGGTGATGTGCAGCTGCTCCGCCGCCGCCTTGAACGACCCCGTGCGCGCCGCCAGCTCGAAAGCCTGCAGCGCGAGGAGGTCGCGCGAAGCGAGCGGCGCTTCTTCAGTCATCGCCGGGGCTCACCCCCAG
>JAQSDW010000120.1:8981-34181 GCA_029946105.1 Reyranella sp.
CGCGCGGGACGCGCGCGGTCCGGAAGAATTAGAACGCCTCAGCCGGCAGCGCCATCACGGTGGCAGCGCCCGCCTTGATCTGGTGGCTGAGCGCCGTCGTCTGCGGCAGCACGCGCGTCATGTAGAAGCGTGCTGTGATGAGCTTGGCTTCGTAGAAGGCGTTGTCGTTGCCGGCGGCCAGGCCCTTGTGGGCGGCCACGACGATGCGGTTCCACATAAAGGCCATGGCGGTGAGTGCCATCAGGCGTAGCAGGTCCGTGGCCGCGGCCCCCGCCTCATCAGGGTTCTTCATGGCGTTCTGCAGCAGGAAGAGCGCGCTTTCCTGGACGCGGCCCAGCGCCTTCTCCAGCGGCTCGACGAACTCCTTCATCTTGTCGTCGGCCTTGTGGGCGGCAACGAAGCCCGCGATCTCACCCAGCAGGCGTTGCGCGGCGGCACCGCCCTTCATCGGCAGCTTGCGGCCGACGAGGTCGAGCGCCTGGATCCCGTTGGTGCCCTCATAGAGCTGGGTAATGCGCGCGTCGCGAACGAGCTGTTCTACGCCGTTCTCACGGATGTAACCGTGGCCACCGTAGGTCTGGACCGCGAGGTTGGCGCACTCGCTGCCCATGTCGGTGAAGTGCGCCTTGATGATCGGCGTCAGCATCTGGATCAGGTCGTCGGCGGCGTCGCGCTTGTCCTTGTCGGGATGGCTGTGCGCTTCGTCGATCAGCAGGCCGACCCACAGCGACAACGCGCGGGCGGCCTCGGTGAACGACTTCTGGATCATCAGCATGCGGCGCACGTCTGGGTGCACGATGATGGCGTCGGCCGGTCCGCCGGCGTTCTTCGGCCCGGTCAGTGAGCGGCCTTGCAGGCGATCGCGCGCATAGGCAACGGCGCTCTGGTACGAGGTCTCGGCGATGCCGAGGCCCTGCATGCCGACGCCGAGGCGGGCCGCGTTCATCATCACGAACATGGCGGGCATGCCGCGGTTGAGCTCGCCCACCAGCCAGCCCTTGGCGCCGTCGAGGTTCATGACGCAGGTGGCGTTGGCCTTGATGCCCATCTTGTGTTCGATCTCGCCGCAGCGGATGCCGTTGCGCTCGCAGATGCTGCCATCGGCCTTGGGGATGAACTTCGGCACGAGGAACAGCGATATACCCTTGGTGCCGCCCGGCGCATCCGGCAGGCGCGCCAGCACGAGATGCAGGATGTTCTCGGTGAGGTCATGCTCGCCGGCCGAGATGAAGATCTTGGTGCCGGTGATGGAATAGCTGCCGTCGGCCTGCAGCTCGGCCTTGGTGCGGATCAGGCCCAAGTCGGTGCCGCACTGGGGCTCGGTCAGGCACATGGTGCCCGACCAGGTGCCGTCGGTGAGCTTGGGCAGGTACTTCTTCTTGAGATCGTCCGAGCCGTGCCGCGACAGCGCCTCGTAGGCGCCGTGGCTGAGGCCCGGATACATCGCGAAAGCCTGGTTCGAGGCGGTGAACATTTCCTGCAGCGCGAAGCCCACGGTCGCCGGCAGGCCTTGGCCGCCATATTCCGGATCGCAGGTGACGGCGGTCCAGCCGCCTTCGCGGAACATGTCGTAGGCGTGCTTGAAGCCCTTGGGTGTGCGCACGACGCCGTTCTCGTAGGTGCAGCCCTCTTCGTCGCCGGTGCGATTGAGCGGGAACAGCACGTTCTCGCAGAGCTTGGCCGCTTCCTCGATGATGGCGTGAATGGTGTCGGGCGTAGCGTCCTCGTAGCCCGGCAGCTTGGCGAGCTGCGAGACGTCGAGCACTTCGTTCAGCACGAACTGGATATCCTTCAGCGGCGCCTTGTAGACGGCCATTCGTTCCTCCGTGGTTTCTTGCTAGTCGCTTTCCGGGTCCGCGCCGCGCTGCCGGAGTTCGGCCGCGACGTGCTTCTCGACATCCTTGAATTCGCCGATCTGGGCGTCGAGATCGCGCCGACGCCGTTCGAGATCCTCGATATGCAACCGGCTGCGGCGGAGCAACTCGCGCATCTGCTGCAGGCCGGTACGATCGACATGATAGAGGTCGAGCAGTTCCTTGATCTCGGCCAGGGTGAAGCCCAGGCGCTTGCCGCGCAGGATCCAGCCCAGCCGCGCGTGATCGCCGGCGCTGTAGAGCCGCTGCGTGCCCTGGCGGCGCGGCTTGATCAGGCCCTCGTCCTCGTAGAAGCGGATGGTGCGCGCCGTCACCGCGAACTCGCGCGCGAGGTCGGCGATGCTGTAGATGCGCTGCGCGTCGCGCGGCGCGGGGCTTTTGCCCGAAGGGGTGATGGCGACGGACATGGTCGCGGAGATGTAGTTGACGTTTACGTAAACGTCAATGTCACGTTTACGTAGGGCAGGAGTTGCGTAAGGCCCGCCTTATATCTGTCGTGCGGCTACCGGCCTCCGGCCAGTTGCTGCTCCCGCTTACCGGCGCAGCGCTGCACGGCCGCGACGGCTGAACCACCCCGCCCCGCCTGAAGCTCGACCACGGCGCTGCCGTCGACGGAAGACGCCTGCCCCGGTGCCTTCTGAAGCAGGTGGAACCGCAGTTCCAAACGCCGGCCACGCTGCAGGGCGCGGACCAACGCCGCCGACAATATCGGCATAGCGCCATCGGCAGCGTCCGCCACGATGATGGAGTCGCCGGCGAAGACGAGCCGCACGTCGTGGCTCACACCATCGATGGCAAGCTCGAGGGCGGGATCGTCCTTCAGGGCTGTTGTCCGGGCACCGGCACGCAGCGGGGCGATCGGTCCGGCTTCCGTCAGATAGAGCCTGAGCTGCAGGCCGGTGTGCTGCGCCCCGTGCTCGCACGACAGCACGACGCTGTCGACATTGACATCCGTGCGCGTGGGCTCGACCACGGAGTAGCTGGGGGCGTCGACGTCTTTTTCCAGGACCCATCCGGGGATGGCCGACTGTGCGGCGGCAACGCCGGCAAAGCACTGACCTGCAACAAAGGAGAGGGCCAGAGCGGAGAGAACCAAGAGCCGGAGACTACGATGCGACTGAGCCATGGGACGACCTGTTTCACGGCGGGCAGAAGCACCAGTGCTCCCTTCCGGCCAGGTTCTTTTAGGATTGCACCGTATCTCCGCCGTATCGCGGCCCGGGGAAATTGTGTCGTCTGTATCGCGCGCCCATCAACCACCCTGCGGCAGGCGTCGCATTTCACAGGATGCGCTTGCGGCTCCGTAATGATGTAGTCGACAAGTGAATTCTGGAGGAAGAGTCAGCACATGCCCATTTATCAGCTCGGCGACAAGAAGCCGGTCATTCCCGACTCCTGCTACATCTCCGAGGAGGCGACGCTGATCGGCGACGTCATCCTGGGGGAGCGGGTCAGCATCCTGTTCGGCGCCGTGCTGCGGGCCGACAACGAGCCGATCACCATCGGCGACGACAGCAACGTGCAGGACAATTCGGTGCTGCACACCGACCCGGGCGCGCCGCTCAACATCGGCAAGGGCGTCACCATCGGCCATTGCGTCATGCTGCACGGCTGCACCATCGGCGACGGCGCGCTGATCGGCGTCGGTGCCGTGGTGCTGAACCATTCGGTGATCGGCAAGGACAGCCTGGTTGGCGCCGGCGCCGTGGTGACCGAAGGCAAGACCTTCCCTGACCGCGCCGTGATCTTCGGCTCGCCGGCCAAGGCCGCGCGCGAGGTGACCGAAGACAACGTGGAGCGCCTGCGCATGAGTGCGGCGAGCTACGTGCGGCGCGGCGCGCAGTACAAGAAAGACCTGAAGCGCATCGGCTGACGCCATGATCACAGCGCTCGACCATCTCGTCATCGGCGGTTCGGCCGGCGTCTACGAGACGCTGCTCGGCCGCCGCGCGACCGATGGACGGCTGCGTACCGGCAACGTCGGACTCGCGTTTGCCGACGGCGCGCCGGGGCTGCACGCGATGGTGTTCGCGACGGACGACCTCGGCAAGGCAGAGAGCCTGCTGGAGCGGCGCGCGGTGGCGGCGACACGCGAGGGCGATGCGGTGGCGTTCACGGGCCATGGCGTGGCGATCCGCCTCGCCGCCAGGGGCAGCGACGCGCCCTCACCCTTCACCGATGACGAAGCTTCGTGCGTCTCCGCGCTCGACCATGTCGTCGTGCGCACACTCAGTCCCGAGCGGGCGATCGCCTTCTATGCCGGCCGGCTCGGGCTCGATCTCCGGCTCGACCGCAGCAATCCGCAATGGGGCGCGCGGCAACTGTTCTTCCGTTGCGGCGACGTAGTGGTCGAGATCGTGCACAACCTGAAAAAGGGCGTGTCGGAGGCGCCGGACCAGCTTTGGGGGCTCGCCTGGCGCGTGCCCGATGTCGCGAAAGCCTGCGCCCGCCTGAAGGCAGCGGGCCTCGACGTCACCGCGCCGCGCGATGGCCGACGGCCCGGCAGCCAGGTCTTTTCGGTGAAGGACAAGACGGTTGCGTGCCCACTCTGGTGATCGGCGGCGTGGGGCGATGGTAAGGGGGCGCTGGTAAAGCCTCGCGACGGCATGCGATGCTGTCACAAAATCGTCATAAGCGGAGGAATTCATGCGGCTTGCCACGATCTCTCTCGGCGCACTCGTTCTCGCCCTTCCCCTTGCTCTTCCCCTGGCCGCACCGGCCTCGGCGCAGGGCGTGGTGAACGTCTACTGCTCGGTGCAGGTCGAATGGTGCACGCTGGCGGCCAACGAGTTCCAGAAGGCGAGCGGCATAAAAGTGTCGATGACGCAGAAGGGCTCGGGCGAGACCATCGCGCAGCTCAAGGCCGAGGCGCAGAATCCCAAGGGCGATGTGTGGTTCGGCGGCACCGGCGATCCGCACCTGCAGGCGGCCGAGGAGAACCTCACCGAACCCTACAAGTCGCCCAAGATGGCCGACCTGCATCCGTGGGCGGTGAAGCAGAACACCGATTCGGCCGGCAGGACCGTCGGCATCTATGCCGGCGCACTGGGCTTCGGCTTCAACACCGAGCTGCTGGCCAAGAAGAACGTCAAGGCACCGGCCTGCTGGGCCGACCTGCTGAAGCCCGAATTCAAGGGTGAGATCCAGATGGCCAATCCCAACTCCTCGGGCACCGCCTATGTGGCCATCGCCACGCTGGTCCAGCTGATGGGCGAGGAGAAGGCCTTCGAGTACCTGAAGAAGATGCACGCCAACATCAATGCCTACACGCGCTCCGGCACCGCGCCGATGAAGGCGGTGGCGCGTGGCGAGACCATGGTCTCGATCAGCTTCGTGCATGATGGCGTGACCGAAGCGCTGGCAGGCTTTCCGGTGAAGACGGCGACGCCGTGCGAAGGCACCGGCTACGAGATCGGCTCGATGAGCCTGATCAAGGGCGCGCGCAATCTCGCCAACGCCAAGAAGTTCTACGACTGGGCGCTCACGCCCGACGCACAGAAGCTCGGTGCCCAGGCCAAGCAGTTCCAGGTGCCGTCGAACAAGGCGACACCGCTGCCGCCCGAGGCGCCCAAGTTCGCCGACATGAAGCTGATCGACTACGACCAGGCGAAGTACGGCAAGTCGGCCGAGCGCAAGCGCCTGATCGCACGCTGGGACAGTGAAGTGGGCGCTCTTCCGAAACCGTGACGCTGGCGAAGCCGTGACGGCGGCAAACCGATGATCTCGCGCGCGCCCCTGGCGTGGTCGGTGGCGGGGCTTTTGGCTGCCATCGCGCTGCCTTGGTACGCGCTGCAGGAAGGCCTCGACTCCGGTGCGTGGCTGGGCGGCCTGTGGTCGTCGGAGGATTACGCGAGCGGCCTCGCTCAGACCATCGAACATGGGAAATGGTGGCTGGCGCCGGTGCTGGTGGCGCTGGTGATCTGCCTCGCGACCGCGCTGATGCAAACGCGCCAGCGTCGCGGCACGCTGCTCCTGATCGCGAGCGCGGCAGGGCTGCTGCTGTTCGCAGCACAGGCGCTCGGCATCGGCCTGCGCGGCTGGAGCACGGGCTGGCTCACGACCGTGTTCGGCGAACTCGATAGTCGCCAGGTCGGCCTTGGTGCGGGCGGCGCCGTGGTGATGGTGGCGCTGCTGTCGCTGCTGTCGATCGGGCTGGCGCTGCGCGGCGGCTTCGGCGGCGATGCGTTCGTCGCCGGCGCGGTGACGACGGTGGCGGCTTCGATCGTGCTGTTCACCGCCTGGCCGATCCTGCGCATCCTGATCCAGGCCTTCCAGGACGGCGACGGCCTCCTGGCGCCGGCGCTGCTGGTCGAGCGGCTGGCGACGGAAAAGATCTGGAGCCTGCGCTGCCTCGCGGGCGGCGGGCGCTGCGGCGTCGCCTGGAACACGCTGTTCCTGGCGCTGGGCTGTGGTATCGGCACGACGGCGCTGGGGCTCGCCTTCGCGCTCATCGTCACGCGCACCTCGTTTGGATTCAAGAAGACGCTGCGCGTGCTGACGGTGCTGCCGATCGTGACGCCGCCCTTCGTCATCGGCCTGGCGCTGATCCTGGTGTTCGGCCGCGCCGGTGTGGTCAACCAGTTCCTCGAATGGTCGATGGGCATCGAGCCGACGCGCTGGATCTACGGCTTCCAGGGCGTGTTCCTGGCGCAGCTCTTCGCCTTCACGCCGGTGGCCTTCCTCGTCCTGATCGGCGTCGTCGAAGGCGTGAGCCCAACGCTGGAAGAAGCCTCGCAGACCCTGCGCGCCGACCGCTGGGCCACCTTCACCACCGTGTCGCTGCCGCTGATGCGGCCCGGCCTAGCCAACGCCTTTCTCGTCGGCTTCATCGAAAGCATCGCCGACTTCGGCAATCCCATCGTGCTGGGCGGCGACTATGGCGTGCTCTCGACCGAGATCTATTTCGCCGTGGTCGGCGCGCAACTCGACTATGGCCGTGCGGCGTCGCTCGCGCTGTTGCTGCTGGTGTTCGCGCTGGGCGCATTCTTCCTGCAGCGCCGCGTCGTCGGCACCGGCTCGTACGCCACCATCTCGGGCAAGGGCGATTCTGGGCTGCCGACGCCCCTGCCCGCTTTGGCGCGCCGCGCGGCCGCCTGGGTCGCGCTGCCGTGGGCGGCATTCACGCTGATGCTCTATGGTTTCGCCTTCGTCGGCGGCCTGGTGAAAGTGTGGGGCCGCGACTACACGCCGACGCTCGATCACTACACCAAGGCTTTCGCCGTCGAGCGCACGGCCGACGGGCTGCTCTGGACGGGCGCGGCATGGAACTCGTTCTGGACGACGCTGAAGCTCGCGGCCATCGCCGCTCCTCTCACGGCAGCGCTCGGCCTGATCGCGGCCTGGCTACTGGTGCGCCAGCGCTTTGCCGGCCGCAGCGCTCTCGAATTCGCCACCATGCTGAGCTTCGCCGTGCCGGGCACGGTGATTGGCGTGGCCTATGTCTTCGCCTTCAACGTGCCGCCGATCGAGATCACCGGCACGGCGATGATCATCGTGTTGTGCTTCGTGTTCCGCAACATGCCGGTCGGCGTGCGCGCCGGCATGGCGGCGATGAGCCAGATCGACCGCAGCCTCGACGAGGCCTCGCTGACGCTGCGCGGCCGCGCGCCGCAGACGCTGGTCTATGTCGTGCTGCCGCTGCTGCGGCCGGCCATCGTCGGCGCGCTGGTCTACGGTTTCGTCCGCGCGGTGACGACGGTGAGCGCCGTCGTCTTCCTGGTGACGGCCGAGTACGAGCTCGCCACCACCTACATCATCCTGCGCGTCATCAACGGCGACTACGGCCTCGCCATCGCCTATAGCTGCGCGCTGATCGTGCTGATGCTGGCGGTGATCCTGCTGATCCAGTTCGCCGTCGGCGACCGGCGGCTCGGCCGGCGCGCCGTGGCACTGAAGGGAGGCCGCGCGTGAGCGTCGAATTCCAGAACGTGGTGAAGCGCTATGGCGCAGCGACGGCCGTTGCCGGCATCAGCTTCACTGTCGAGTCGGGCACGCTGGTCACGCTGTTGGGCCCCTCGGGCTGCGGCAAGACGACGACGCTGCGCATGATCGCGGGCCTCGAACTGCCCAGCGAAGGCCGCATCGCGATCGCCGGCCGCGACGTCACCACGCTCGGCGCCACGCAGCGCGATGTCAGCATGGTGTTTCAGTGCTACGCCCTGTTCCCGCACATGAACGTGCTCGAGAACGTCTGCTATGGGCTCCGCCGCTCCGGCCAGTCGCGCGACGATGCCGCCCGGCACGCGCGCGAGGGCCTGCTCCAGGTCGGGCTGAAGGATTACGAGGCGCGCCAGCCGTCGGAACTGTCGGGCGGCCAGCAGCAACGCGTCGCCGTGGCGCGCGCCCTCGTACTGAAACCTTCGGTGCTGCTGTTCGACGAGCCGCTCAGCAACCTCGATGCCCGCCTGCGCCGCCAGATGCGCGAGGAGATCCGCGAGCTGCAGCAGCGGCTCGGCCTCACCGTGGTCTACGTGACGCACGACCAGCAGGAGGCGATGGCCGTCTCCGACCGCATCATCGTCATGAACGCCGGCCGCATCGAGCAGCAGGGCAGCCCGCGCGATCTCTACGAGCGGCCGGCGACGCCTTTCCTCGCGCGCTTCATGGGCGAGTCGAATCCGGCGCGCGGCCTGCTGCGTCGCCTCGATCCCGCGACCGTGCGCGTGCGGCTGGGCGATTGCGAGATCGACGTCGCCAACGCGACCGCCGCCGACGGCGAGGCCACGGTGGCGATCCGCCCCGAGTCGATCGCGGTCGAGCGGCCGGGCGCTGCTGGCGTCAACAGCCTGGCCGGCACGATCGCCAAGACGAGCTACCTCGGCACGCACATGGAATATTCCATCGACACCGCGGCAGGCGTGCTGTTCGCCATCTGCCCGCATGTCGAACGCGCCCTGGCGGCGGGCGAGCCGGTAGCGCTGCGACTGGCGCCACGGGGCGTTCTCGTGGTTGAAGGCTGAATGCGTCGTCTCTTCTTCCTGGTCTTTCTGTCGCTTGGCGCCTGCGCCACGCCACCGGCCAAGGCGCCCGACAAGGCGATCAAGTCGGCCGCCGGCCTGCCACCGCTCGGCCCCTGCAAGCCCTCGTCGTGGAAGCCCGAGGCGCCGCCGCCCACGGCCAGCGCCAAGACCTCCATGGTGCTGCTGGCGGTCGGCGAATGGGCCCGCTTCGGCCGGCAGGTGATCGTCTATTCGACCAACGCGCCGCCCCGCACCGAGCAGATGGGCGTCAAGGAGCGCGATGCGCCGCAGCGCATCCACGACTATTGGGCCGCGGTCGGCAATAACCTCACGGGCCTCGACGACGTGCCATGGTCGGCCGCCTTCATCTCGTGGGACATCGAGAACGCGGGCGTGCCGCGCGACCTCTTCTGCCCAGACCAGCGCCACACGATCTATGTCGAGCGCATGGTCATACAGACGAAGAAGCCGGGGGCCGTCTTTGTTCCGCACGCGCCCGGTGGGTATGCGCCGAAGGTCGGCGACCTGATCTGCGCCTCGCGCGACGGCAGCGGCACCACGCTCGACAACCTCAACCGCGGCGCCGGGCACTGCGACATCGTGGTCGAGGTCCGGCCCGGCGAAGTCGATGCCATCGGCGGCAACGTCGGCGACTCGGTCAGCCGCAACGTCTTTCCACTGGACGGCGACGGGTTTTTGTCGCCCATTTCCGCCCGTCCGGTGTTCACCGTGATCGAAAACCGGCTGCCCTAGGAAACGTCAAGGGAACGTCAATGTCTCGGCTGTCGCTCTACGACTACGTCATCGTCGGTGCCGGTTCGGCCGGCTGCACCATGGCCCACCGTCTCGCAGCCAAGGATGGGCTGCGGATCCTGGTGCTCGAGGCGGGCCCGCCCGACTCGTCGTTCATGCTCAAGATGCCGGCGGGCTTCGCCAGCCTGGGCGACAAGACACCCTACAACTGGCGCTACGAAACGACGCCGCAGAAGCACTGCAACGACCGCCGCATGTACTGGCCGCGCGGCAAGGGGCTCGGCGGCTCGTCGTCGATCAACGCCATGCTGTACGTGCGCGGCAATGCCTGGGACTACGACCAGTGGCGCCAGCTCGGCAACGAGGGCTGGAGCTACAACGACGTCCTGCCCTACTTCAAGAATTCCGAGAACAACGAGCGCGGCGGCGACGATTTCCACGGCGCGGGCGGACCACTCAACGTCGCCGACCAGGTCGACCCCTGCAAGCTCAACGAGGCATTCCTCAAGGCCGGCGAGCAGGCCGGCTACAAGCGCGTCGCCGACTTCAACGGCGCGGAGCAGGAAGGCATCGGCTACTACCAGGTAACGCAGAAGGACAAGAGGCGCTGGAGCACCGCCAGTGCCTACCTGCGGCCGGCAGTCGAGCGCGGCAATTCCCACCTCGAGATCATCACCGGCGCGATGGTCGAACGCATCATCTTCGATGCCGGCCGCGCCATGGGCGTACGTTACGTGATCGACGGCCGCGACGAGGTCGCGCGCGCCAACCGCGAGATCATCCTGTGCGGCGGCGCGGTGAATTCACCGCAACTGCTGCTGCTCTCGGGCGTCGGCCCGGCCGATCACCTGAAGTCGCTCGGCATCACGCCGGTGGTCGACCTGCCCGGTGTCGGCGGCAACCTGCAGGACCATCTCGATGCGGCAGTGCTGCAGTTCTGCAAGACGCGCGATACCTACGACACCGCCAACAAACTGGTCTCGCTCTACCAGTATGTCGTGAACAAGAAGGGCCCCGGCACGTCGCCGATCGCCGAATCCGGTGGCTTCCTCAGCACGCGCCCGGGCCTTGCCGCACCCGACATCCAGCTCCATTTCCTGCCCGTTCTGGTGGTCGATCACGGCCGCACCAAGATGAAGAAGAACGGCTACAGCCTGCATGTCTGCGCGCTCCGCCCCGAAAGTACCGGCACCATCCGCCTGCGCAGCACCAACCCGAACGACCATCCGCTGATCGACGCCAACTACCTCGCCGAGCGCAAGGATCTCGATACGCTGATCGCCGGCGTCAAGATGGGCCGCGATATCTTCGCCCAGTCGGGCCTCGATCCCTACCGCGCCGACGAGTTCGAGCCCGGCGCCGCGGCCAAGACCGATGCCGAACTCGAGCAGTGGATCCGCGCCAAATGCGAGACGATCTATCACCCGGTCGGCAGCTGCAAGATGGGCCCGGACACCGACCGCATGGCCGTCGTCAACGACAAGCTGCTGGTGCACGGCGTCGAGGGGCTGCGCGTGGTCGATGCCTCGATCATGCCGACCCTGGTCGGCGGCAACACCAACGCGCCCACGATCATGATCGCCGAACGTACCGCGGCGATCATGCATGCGGCCGGTCTCACGAACTGAACGCGCCTCCGCCATGAACGAGTTCGGGCGGGCGCTGAGGCGATGGCGCCGCCTGCGCGGCGTCAAACAAAGCCATGCCGCGGAGTTGTTCGACATCACCCAGGCGACCTTGTCGCGCTGGGAACGCGGGCATCACCGCATCCCCGAAGAGGCCACGCGCAAGCTCGCACGCCTGCTGAGCGCGCCGCTCGATTCCGCGGGCGACGCCGGATTGCGCCGGCTGGTCGAGAGTTCGACGCTTGCCGTCCATCTGATCTGCGATCTCTCGCACCGCTTGCTGGCGGTATCGCCGGCCCGCTGCGCCCAATGGAGCGCCGATCCGGCCGACCTGCACGGCGTGTCGCTTTGGGGATTCGCCTCAGACGAGATCCGCCTGGCCGAGAGCTGGCTGGGCGAAGCCGGCTGGTACGACGACGGCGCGGCCCGGCTTAGCTTCTGGACCGGGCCCAACGACAGTCCGCTCGTCGCGATCGTTCCCGGCATGCTGACGTGGGAACGGCTGCAGCTCAGCGATGGAACCCTGGCGCGCCTGGTGACCTCGACCGCGCACTGACGAATACTTTATTCGTCGTCCGACGTGCCGCATCCTCCTAGGGTCGCCGGCATGACGACGTCCTGGGGACGAATCCTCCTGATCTACGGCATCGGGGTGCTGGCGGCCGGCCAGCTCGGCATCGTACCGCCGCTGGTGCCGGCACTTCAGCGCGACCTTGGCCTGTCGTTGCCGAACGCCGGCATGATCGTGTCAATCGTCACCCTGATCGGAGCGATGCTCGGCCTGCTTGCCGGCAACTGGTCCGAACGGATCGGCCACGGGCACGCACTCCGTATCGGCCTCCTGATCATGGCGTCGGCAGCGGCGATCTGCGCCGCCGGCGACGACGCTGCCATGCTGCTCGGCGCGCGCGGCCTTGCAGGCATCGGCTATCTGCTGGTCGTCGTCGCCAGCCCCTCGCTGATGGCCGTCATATCCGAACCGCGGCACCCGCCTTTCACGCTCTCGCTGTGGGGGACCTTCGCGCCGGCGGGCATCGCCCTCTCCGGCATCGCGGCCGCAAGCCTCGTTGGTCGCGCCGGCTGGCGCATGGTCTTTGCCGTCGACGGCGTCGTCCTGGTGCTGGCGTTCGTCATTGCCATCGTCGCCGTCCCGGATATCCGGGCGGTCCGGCAGGCGGGCCCCGGCGTCGCGGCGCGCTGCTGGCTCCGCCCAGCGCTTCCGCTGTCGATCGCGTTCTTCTGTTTTGCGCTGGTCTTTCTCGCCCTCGCCGGCCTGCTGCCGGCCTATCTCGTCGCCCATCGCGGGCTGGCTGCCGAGGAGGCCGGGCACCTCGTCGCCATCGCCACGGCCTTCGGCATTGCCGGCAGCCTGCTGGCGGGCTGGATGATGCGGCGTGGCGTGGCGCCCGGCCGGCTGACCGCGGCCGGCTTGATGGCCTCCACCGTGGTGGCCGCCTTCGCCTTCAGCATGGCAGCACCCGTGCCGCTTGCTATCGCGGGCTTCACGCTTTCATTCGCCCTGGGCGGGCTGGTACCGGCCGCGACCTTCGCCTCGGTGCCGCGCCTCGCCGCCGATGCCAGCGCGATCGGGCCAATCAACGGCCTGCTGGCGCAGGCCGGCAGTCTCGGATCGCTGGCGGGTCCGCCCCTTCTGGCGTTGTGGGTCGGATGGGCGGGCTGGTCGCTGGCGCCGGTGGTGCTGCTGGCGATCGCGGCGATCGGCGCGGCGAGCGCGCTCGCCATCGCACCGCCGCGCTCCTGAGCCTCAGCCGCGCTTCTCCACCACCAGCAGCCACGGCCGGCCGCCGACCGGCTGCAGGCGGCCGCGCTGGTCGACGGGATAGAGGCTCATGGTGACGCTGTTCTTCACGTTGCCACCGACGGCGTGGACGAAGCCGCCGCGCACGTCGGTGACGACGTCGCAATGGTTCGCCGTATTGTCGATACGCCGTTGCGCGGTGCGCGAATCGGCGTAGCGCCAGGTCGGGCCCGCCGAGCCGCTGCACACCAGATCGCCCGGCTTGGGCGAATACTCGTTCGGCGCATGCAGATAGAACGGGGCGCCGCGCGACTTCTCGCGCTCGTAGAGCGTGGCCAGATAGCCGCCGTGGCGGCCGTCTCGCGGGAACTGGGCGGCGCTATATCCCGACTTTGCCATCACCCAGGCGACGAACGCCCCCGACCACGGCTTTGTCGACGTGCGCCCGTTCCAGTTGGGATGTCCGCAGGTGCCCCAGTAATCCCCAACCCGGCTGGCCAGCGGCTCGCTGCGCTCGCTGATGCCGGTCCGGTTGGTGTAACCGTTGGCCTGGCCACCATAGACGACGGTCGAACGGCCGAACTTGGTCCACTCGTGCCAAGCCGTCAGGGCCACGCGATCGGTGGGCGGGCGTTCGTTGTAGCTTTGGTGGCTGCTCGAGCTGCCGCAGGCAGCCAGTAAAAGGGTGAGCAGAAGGATCGCTGGCAGCCGTAAACCGGACACACGGGAGGAGGGCGCGGCGGGCGGCTGCCAGCAAACACGAATGTCGACGAAGGGGCGGTCGATACTCATGTATAACATGCAGGAAATAAAATAAGCGCTTGTTCTTATTAGATTTTAATCTAACACGGATACCGCACAATGTCACGTCCAGATAACTCCGCCGAAGTGCGCCGTCTCGAAGAACTCGCTTTCCGGGGCTGGCCGGCCCTGGAGAGCCGGGATTTGGCCGGCTGGCGCCAGCGATTTTCACGCGGCTACACAAAAAGAGCCAATTCTATCAATGCATTAGAAATACATGCTCAATGCAACTCTGAGATCGTCGCGACCTTGGAAGCCCCCTATCTCGCCCTTGGCCAGAGCCCAGCCTGGCGGCTGACGCCGCTGGCGCCGCCCGCCATGGCTCCCCTTCTGGCCGGCCGCGGCTATCGGACGATCGAGCGCAGCCTGCTGCAGGTCTGTCCTCTCCATGCGGGCTTCACCGCCGACGCCGAGGTGAAGATCCTGCCCCGGCCGACGCCGGCCTGGATCGACGCCTTCCGGACCCACAGCCCGGTGCCGCCGCAGCACGCCGAGACCATGCAACTCATGCTGGCAGCCATCGCGACGCCGGCCGGGTTCGCCTTCGTCGAGGAAGCCGGCCAGCCGATGGCCATGGCGATCGGGGCGATCGAGGGCGACCACATGGGCCTGTTCGACGTGCTGGTGATGCCCAATGCCCGCCGCCGCGGGCTGGCGCGGCGCGTCACCGAAAGCCTCTACGCCTGGGCGTGGGGCAAGGGCGCGCGCTTCGCCTACCTCCAGGTCGTCGCCACCAATGCCGCAGCCCTCCCCCTCTACGAGGTGCAAGGCTTCCGCACCGCCTACGCCTACGAATACATCGTCCCGCCACCGTCCTGCCCGCCGTCGCCCTGAAGGCGGCACCCGAGGTCGCAAACTTGACCCCCCCCGGCGCTTGGCCTCACATAGTCGGCTCCGGGAGGAACACAAAAATGTCGAACTATCCTTGGGAGAAGAGCTACCCGCCGGGCGTGAAGTGGGAGCTCGAGGTTCCGAAGAAGACCATCCACCAGACCTTCGAGGATAGCTGCGCCCAGTACGGCGACCGGCCGTTCACCGACTTCCTCGACAAGATGCTGACCTTCCGGGACTACAAGGTGGCTTCCGACAAGGCCGCCGCCGGATTCCAGAAGCTGGGCGTCAAGCCCGGCGTCCATGTCGGCCTCTACCTGCCCAACACGCCGCACTACATCATCGCCTTCTTCGGCGTGCTCAAGGCCGGCGGCATCGTCGTCAACTACAGCCCGCTCGACGCCGCCCGCGAGCTGGAACACAAGATCGGCGATTCCGAGACCGACATCCTGGTGACGCTCGACGTCAATGCGCTTTACCCGAAGATGGCGGCGATGCGCGGCAAGACGCGCCTCAAGAAGCTGATCGTGGGCTCGATCGCCGACTACCTGCCGTGGCCCAAGAACTGGCTCTATCCGATCGCCAAGAAGAAGGAGCAGTCGACCTGGCCGCGCGACGAGTGGCACATGTCGTTCAAGGACCTGATGGCCAACGATGGCAAGTACACGCCCCATCCCTCGAATGAGAACCTGTGGGACGAAGTGGCCATCCTGCAATACACCGGCGGCACCACGGGCCTGCCCAAGGCCGCCATGCTGACGCACGGCTGCGTGATGTCGGCAATGAGCCAGGGCATGGCCTGGACCAAGCCCTACACGACCCCGGGCACGGAAAAGGTCGTATGCGTGCTGCCGCTGTTCCACATCTACGCGCTGTCGGGAATCATGCTGGGCGCGGTGGCCAACGGCAACCAGCTCATCCTCTATCCCAGGCCCGACATCGACATGATCGTGGCCGATCTCTCGACCAAGAAGCCGACCTTCCTGCCCGGCGTGCCGACGCTCTACACCGCGATCCTGAAGCATCCCAAGGCGCAGGGGCTCGACCTGAAGTCGCTCAAGATCTGCATGTCGGGCGGCGCGCCCTTGCCGGTCGAGGTCCAGCAGAGCTTCGAGAAGCTGACCGGCGCCACATTGATCGAGGGCTACGGCCTCACCGAGACCTCGCCCACCGGTGCGATCTGCCCGGTCGACAAGACGGTGCGCCGCGTCGGCTCGTGCGGCCTGCCGATGCCGGGCACGATCATCGAGATCCGCGACATGGAGAACAAGGATCGCGTGCTGCCGCCCGGCAAGGACCATGTCGGCGAGGTCTGCATCATCGGCCCGCAGGTGATGAAGGGCTACTGGAAGAAGACCGAGGATACCGAGCAGGTGCTGTTCAGCCATCCCGCCAGCAACTGGAAGGGCCTGCGCACCGGCGACATGGGCTACATGGACGAGGACGGCTGGCTCTACCTGGTCGACCGCTCCAAGGACCTGATCATCTCGTCGGGCTACAACGTCTACCCGCGCATGATCGAGGAAGCAGTCTACGAGCATCCCGCGGTCGACGAATGCATCGTGATCGGCATCCCCGACCCCTATCGCCAGGAAGCGCCCAAGGTGTTCGTCAAGCTGAAGCCCGGCGCTTCGCTCACCTTCGAGGAGCTGAAGAAGCACCTCGAGGGCAAGATCGGCAAACACGAGATGCCGGTGGCGCTGGAAATCCGCGCCGAGCTGCCCAAGACCCCGGTCGGCAAGCTCTCCAAGAAGGAACTCAAGGAGGAAGAGCGCGCCAAGGCGAAAGCCAAGGCGGCGTAACGCAAGCATGGCAGGACGGCGCGTCTTTCTTCTCGGCGGTGCCGGCCTCGTCCTCGGTGGCTGCTTCGACCGGCCGTGCCACGAGCGCAACCCGGCGCAGAAGGCGTTCCTCGACGGGCTGGCCGCACTCGCCAAGCCGGCGCTCGCCTCGAACAATCCGCTGGCCGTCGAGGAAGCCGCCCGCCAAAGCGTGGCACTGGCCGACAAGGTCGGCGCCTTTTCGGACTGGTGCGGCACCATCCGCAAGATCGAGGGCAATGCCCAGACCGTGGCCGTCACCATCGAGGTCGGCCCGCAAGTTTCGCTCTACGCGTTCAACGACTGGACGCTGGCCTTCGCCGGCTCGATTACCGACCTCTTTTCCACACGAACGCGCGAGCCGCCGCCTCCGGGCCTTTCCGAGGCCGCCATCGGGGCGCTAAAAACCCTGCGGCTCGGTGAACGCGTGACGCTCTCCGGACGGATGGGCGAGATCGCGGGCTCCGGCGTGTTCGATCTCTCCCGCCTGTTGGGCAAGGGCGACGCGGAACATCGACAGTTCCTGCAGACGCCGCGCTTCGTGGCGCGCATCGAGGCCCTCGCGGCATCGAAGAAGACTTGAGAAAGGACTCCGAGTGCCGTCGTTCAACTTCGATTTCCCCTACGCCTCCAAGAAGCTTCCGATCTTTGCCTCGAACGTCGTGGCCTCCTCGCAGCATCTCGCGGCAACGGCGGGCTTGCGCATGATGGCTAAGGGCGGCAACGCGGTCGATGCCGCGATCGCCAGCGCCATCGCCATCACGGTGGTCGAGCCCACCATGAACGGCATCGGCGCCGACGCCTTCTGCATCCTGTGGGACGGCAACAAGCTGGTCGGCCTCAATGCCTCGGGCCATTCACCCGAACTGATGACGCCCGACCAGTACAAGGGCCAGGACAAGATGCCCAACGTCGGTTGGGGCAGCGTGACCACGCCCGGCGCGGTGTCGCTCTGGATGGAACTGCACAAGCGCTACGGCAAGCTGCCCTTCGCCGACCTGTTCGAGCCCGGCATCAAGTACGCCCATGACGGCTTCCGCGTCTCCTACATGGTGGCGAGGCAGTGGGACCGCGCCATCGATCGCCTGAAGGGCCAGGAGAGCTGGGTGAAGGCGTTCCTGCCCAACGGCCGTGCGCCGCAGCCGGGCGAGTTGTGGAAGTTCCCCGACCAGGCCAAGACCCTCACCAAGATCGCCGAGAGCAAGGGCGAGGCCTTCTATCGCGGCGAACTCGCCGAGGCGATGGACAAGTATGCCAAGGAAACAGGCGGCGCGCTGCGCAAGGAAGACCTTGCCGCGCACAAGCCCGACTGGGTCGACCCCATCGGCCTCACCTACCGCGGCACGACGCTGCACGAGATCCCGCCGTCGGGACAAGGCATCGCCGCCTGCATGGCGCTCGGCATCCTCGAGAATTTCGACATCGCCGGCCACGACGCCGACGGACCTGATGTGGCGCATCTGCGCATCGAGGCGATGAAGCTCGCCTTCGCCGACATCTACCGCTACGTGGCCGACCCGCGCTTCATGGACGTGACGCCGGCGCAGATGCTCGACAAGGGCTACCTCAAGAGCCGCGCCAAGCTGATCGATGCGAAGAAGGCCAAGGACTTCGGCCCCGGCACGCCCAAGGACGGCGGCACGATCTATCTCGGCACCGCCGACGAAGGCGGCATGATGGTGTCGCTGATCCAGTCGAACTATACGGGATTCGGCTCGGGCATCGTCGTGCCGGGTACCGGCATTGCGCTGCAGAATCGCGCGACGGGGTTCGTCACGACCAAGGGCCATGCCAACGAGGTCGGCCCCAGGAAGCGGCCATTCCACACCATCATTCCCGCCTTCATCACCAAGGACGGCAAGCCGGTCGCGACCTTTGGCCTGATGGGCGGCGCCATGCAGCCGCAGGGCCACATGCAGGTCTTCTCGCGCATCGTCGACTACGGCCAAAATCCGCAGGCTGCCATCGACGCACCGCGCTGGCGCGTGCACGAGACCGACGGCACGATCTGGACCGAGGACCATATGCCGGCCGACACGGCGACGGGCCTCGAGACGCGCGGCCACAGGCTCACGCGCACCAAGTGGCCGAGCTTCGACTTCGGCTCGAGCCAGATCATCTGGCGCCACGCCGACGGCGGTCCCTACCTCGGCGCTTCGGAAAGCCGACGCGACGGCGCGGCGGTCGGCTTCTAGGCATGGCCGGTACCGTCGTCTCGATCGAGGGCGGCGGATTCGCTATCGGCGGCCGGCCGACCTACGCCGGCCGGAGCTGGAAGGGCCATCGCATCGAAGGGTTGCTGTTCAACAGCCGCATGGCCAACGCCATCGCCGACGACGAGAACCCCGCGACGCGGGGCGCCTGGGCTTACGCCGACGGCGACTGGGACGCCGAACGCAACACGGCGGAGTTCATCGCGGCCCTGCCCGCCTACCGCGCGCACGGTCTGCTGGCAGTCTGTCTCAACATCTCCGGCGGCAGTCCGCAGGGTTATTCATGGCATCAGCCGTGGGAGATCTGCGGCTTCACCGCCCGCGGCTCGATCAAACCTGCGTGGGCCGCGCGCCTCGATAAGGTGATCAAGGCCTGCGACCGGCTCGGCATGGTCGTGGTCGTCGGGCTCTTCTATGGCAAGCAGAGTGGCACGTTCAAAGACGAAGCCGCCGTGAAGGCTGCTGTCACCAACACCGTCGAATGGCTGATCGAGAAGAACGCTGGCAACGTGCTGCTCGAGATCGGCAACGAGGTCGACCTCGAGAATGTCTGGGCCCATCCCATCATCGATGCGAAACGTTGCCACGAGCTGATCGAGCTGGCGCAGAAGCGCAGCGGCGGCAAAATCCTGGTTGGCACCACCCTCGTGTGCATCGACGCCCCGCCCGCCGCCATCGTGGCCGCCTCGGACTTCCTGCTGCCGCACGGCAATCGCGTGCACGGCCCCGACGGGCCGATGCAGCCCGCGCCGCACGGCATTCGCCTGCAGCTCCAGCGTTGGCGCGCCTCTCCGGCCTATCGCGGCCAGCCGCTGGTCTACAACGAGGATGACCATTTCGAATTCGACAAGCCCGACAATCATTTCGTCGCTGCGGTCGAGAGCGGCGCGAGCTGGGGCTTCTTCGACTACCGCCGCTCGCGTGAGCGTTTCGAGGACGGCTTCCAGTCGTTGCCCGTCGACTGGACGATCTCATCGTCGCGCAAGCGCGGCTTCTTCGGGTTGCTGAAGGAAATCACAGGATGAACTGGGGAGCGATGAGCCGCGCCGAGCGCGACGCGGCCTACAACAACACCATGGCGGTGAAGAACAGCGCCGACCTCAGCGCCGCGCGCGAGGCGGCCTCCGCCGAATTCCGCCGCGCCCATCCCGGACATCTCGACCTGCGCTACGGACCCAAGGAGCGCAACACCTGGGACCTGTTCCCCGCGGCCAACGCAGGCGCGCCCTGCATCGTGTTCATTCACGGCGGCTACTGGCAGCGCAACAGCAAGGACGGGTTCGCGAACCTGATCTCGGGCCTTCACGCCCGCGGCTGGGCCGGCGCGCTGCCCGGCTACACGCTGGCGCCCGACGCCACGCTCACCGAGATCGTGGCCGAGATCAATGCGGCGCTCGATTGGCTGGCGGCCCACGGCAAGGCGCACGGCATCGAAGGCAAGGTGGTCCTCTCGGGCTGGTCGGCCGGGGGGCACCTCACCGCCATGTGCCTCGGCCACAAGCGCGTGAGCGCCGGATTGGCGATTTCCGGCGTCTACGAGCTGGGGCCGATCCGCGACACCTACCTGAACGAAAAGCTGCAGCTCGGCGACGGCGAGATCGAGACGCTGTCGCCGATGCGCCTGCCGATGGTGGCCAAGCCGATGCTGATAACGTACGGCACGGCCGAGCTGCCGCCGCTGGTCTCGGACAGCCGCCACCTTCATGCCAGGCGCGCCGCCGCCCATCTGCCGGGCGCGCTGCTACCGATTGCCGGCGCCGACCATTTCACCATCGTCCAAGAGTTGCGCGACGCCGACGGCGCCCTCACCCGACAAGCTCTTTTGCTCGCCGATTGAAGTCTGGCACGACCGTTGCATGACCCGCCGCAACAAGCGGGAGGGTTTCAATGCTTCGTCGTCGTCATCTGCTGGCCGGTGCGGGATTTGTCGCTGCCGGTACTCTCGCGGCACCCTCGATCCTGCGGGCCCAGACCCGTACCGTGAAGATGGGCGCGCTTCGCCTGGTCCATTCGATGCCGCCCTACTTTTATGAGAAGTTCGCGCCGGCCAACCTCAAGATCGAGATCATCGTTTTCGACAGCCCGACCGACGGCAAGAACGCGGTCGTGACCAAGTCCGTCGACGTCGGCACCTTCGGTATCGCCGCCGCCATCCTGGGCGGCGCGGTGGGCGAGCCCGTCGTGGTCGTGGGCGCGCTCTCCAACAAGGGCATGGGCGTCATCTCCAAGGCCGGCTCCGACGTGAAGACCGTCAAGGAACTCAAGGGCAAGCGCGTCGGCATCTGGCCCGGCTCGACCCAGGAGGTCTTCATCATGGAGCGCCTGCGCATGGAAGGCCTCACCGCCAAGGACATCACTGCCGTACGCGTGCCGTTCGGCGAGATGCCGGCCATGCTGGCGCGCGGCGACATCGACGCCTATGTCGGCGCCGAGCCCGGACCCGCCCTTTCCATCACGTCGGGCGTCGGCCAGCTGGTCGAGTATCCCTACGGCACGGCGATGGGCGGCCTGAACATGATCTTCGGCACCAACGAGGAAACCGTCGCCAAAGATCCCGAGCTCATCCGCACCATGTTGAGAATCCATCGCCAGGCGGTGGAGTTCATGTCGGCCAACAAGCAGGCCGTGGTCGACATGACGGTGCAGAAGCTCGGCGCCAACCGCGCCGCGGTCGAGCAGGCACTGGGCGCCAACAACGTCGAATATGTCTGGAAGCTGGACGACAAGGTGCAGGGCCAGGCCAAGACCTATGCCCAGCACATGCTAGAACTGAAGCAGATTCGCGCCCTGCCCAAGTTCGAGACCTTCCTCAATCCGAAGTTCTCGAACGAAATCGCCAGCTAGGCGATCGGCCGCAATGGCCATCGTCGAAACGGGACCGGTGCCGGCGGCGGCTGAAGAAGCCGCCGCACCGAAATCGGCGCGTTCGACGTGGTCGCGGCGGAAGCCCACGATCCTGGCGCTGATCGTGCCGCTGCTGCTGCTGGCGTTCTGGCAGGTGGCGACGATGCTGCAATGGACCCGCCTGATCCCGACGCCCTACGCCGTTGCCGAGTGCATGGTCGATTTTGCCGTGGGCGGCATCTTCGACGACGCCTATTCGGCAACGCTCGTCAGCCATCTCCTGGCATCGATGAGCCGCGTCTACGGCGGCTTCGCCCTGGCTGCCCTCTTCGCCCTGCCGATCGGCCTGATGATCGGCCGCATGCCGTGGGCACGCATGCTGCTCGATCCGTTCCTGCAGGTCATGCGTCCGATCCCAGTGACGGCCTGGCTGCCGCTGTCGATGATCCTGTTCGGCCTCGGTGCCAAGTCGGCCTTCGCGCTGGTGTGCCTGGGTGCGTTCTATCCCATCCTGCTCAATACGGTGTTCGGCGTGCGCGCCGTCGATCCCAAGCTGTTCGAGGCGGCCTCCATGCTGGGCTGCAGCGGCAACGCGCAGTTCTACAAGGTCGTGCTGCCAGCCGCGGTGCCGTCGATCTTCACCGGCCTCAGGCTCGGCCTCGGCCTTGCCTGGTTCGTGATCGTGGTCGGCGAGATGACCGGCGTGCCACAGGGCCTGGGCGCCGTCATCATGGACGGCCGCACCCTGTCGCGCACCGAGCTGGTGATCTGCGGCATGATCGTGATCGGCCTCGCGGGCTATCTCTCCGACCGTGTGGTCGTGGCGACCGGCAACCGCCTGCTGCGCTGGAGCCCCAACCATCATGGCTGAGTCCGCGACCCCGATCGTCGAGATCAAGAGCGTGTCCAAGGTCTTCCAGCTCCAGGACCAGACGATCCACGCCCTGTCGGACGCCCATCTTTCGATCAACAAGGGCGAGTTCGTCTGCCTGATCGGCGCTTCGGGCTGCGGCAAGTCGACGTTGCTCAGGATCATCGCGGGCTTCGAGCAGCCTTCCACGGGCGAGGCGCTGATGTGGGGCCGGCCGATCGCCGGGCCCGACCCGACGCGCGGCATGGTGTTCCAGGACTATGCGCTGTTTCCCTGGCTGAACGTGCGCGCCAACATCGGCTTCGGCCCGGCCGCCCGCGGCCTCGGCGGCGCCGAAGTGAAAGCCATCGTCGACAAGTTCATCGACCTCGTGGGCCTCGGCAAGTTCGCCAATGCCTACCCGCACCAGCTTTCCGGCGGCATGAAGCAACGCGTGGCGATCGCCCGCGTGCTCGCCAATGACGCAGAGGTGGTGCTGATGGACGAGCCCTTCGGTGCGCTCGATGCCATGACCCGCGAACGGCTGCAGGACGAGCTTCTGGAAATCTGGCAGCGCACGAAGCTGACCGTGGTCTTCGTCACCCATTCGGTCGAGGAAGCGATCTTCCTCGCCAACCGCGTCGTGGTGATGACACCCGGCCCTGGCCGGATCGAAAGCGACAACGCCCTCGACCTGCCGCGCCCGCGCGACGTCGCCAGCCCGGAGTTCAACGCCATCCGCCGTGTGCTGGCGGCCAAGCTGCACAGCCACCACGGCAAAAAGTCGGCTTAGCCAGGTCACCCCGACGGGGTCACCCCAACGAAATCACCGGGGACGGGCCTCCGGATAGACCGGTAGCGTATCCCCGAGCCTGACCCACGAGAGCCGCGACCGGCCGTAGGTATGATCGACCGGCGGCGCCTGTTCGGGATCCTCCAGGGAGCAGACCGTGACGTCGATCTTGTCGGAATGCCGCGTCGATTCGAAAGTGAGCGGCGTGCCACAAGCGGCACAAAAGGTCCGCACCGCCTGTTCGGATGAATTGAAGCGCGCGGGCTCGCCCGTGACAAAACGGAACGAGCTGGCCGGAACGCTGAACCAGGCGACGAACGGCGCGCCGCTGGTGCCGCGGCAGGTCGTGCAATGGCAAGCGGTCCTGTGCTGAGGGACCGCCGCCGTCTCGTACCGGACGGCGCCGCAATAACATCTACCCTTCAGCATCAGGACCTCCCCCGGCTCACTTCCCGCAGTAGGCTTCGACCCGGTAGCCGTCGGGATCGATGACGAAGGCGGCATAGTAGTTCGGGCTATAATCCGCCCGCACGCCGGGCTTGCCGTTGTCCGAACCGCCGGCCTTGAGCGCGGCGGCATGAAAGGCATCGACCGACTCGCGGTCCCTGGCGACGAAGCAGAAGTGCAGGCCGGACTCCATGTCGGGCTTCACCGGCTTCTTGGTGGCGCCCAGCCAAAGGCCAACAGCCTTGTCGCCGTACCCCAGCGAACCCTCGCCGTCGCTCAGCCGCGTGTAGCCGAGCGCCCCGAGCGCCGCGTCATAGAACTTTCCTGCCCGCTTGATGTCGCTGACGCCGATTGAAACGTGGTCGAACATGGTCAAACCCTTTCTATCTATATAACTGGTTATATGGTTAATATCGAACATCCACCTTGTCAACCGCTCAACCGGTTACTAAGTCTGAAGAATGAATCGACCCGATCTCTGCCTGGAATTCGTCAATACGCGCTATTGGCGAGGCCAGGCGGCGCCGACCGAGACCCTGACCGCACCGGAGGCTCTGGCGACGTGGGTGGCTGGCAACGGCGGCCCGAAATCGGCGAAGCCGACCAGCCCCAAGGAATTCGACCGCGCGATCGAATTGCGCGAGAGCCTGCATCGCCTGTTCGATGCGCTCGCACAGGAGAAGAGTCCTGCCGCGCGCGATCTCGAGGCGCTGAACGCGGCCCTCGCGGCAGCACCGGCGCGCACGACGCTCAAGCGCGAGCGCGGCGGCTATGGCTGGGATGTCGACGTGAAGTCGGGAACGGCGCTCGCCCTGCTGGCGCCGGTCCTGTGGACCGCCGGCGATCTGCTGGCCGGCCCCAGGCTCGACCGTGTGCGCCGCTGCGCCAATCCCGAATGCGGCTGGCTGTTCCTCGACGACAGCCGCGCCGGCAAGCGGCGCTGGTGTTCCATGCAAAGCTGCGGCAACCGCGCCAAGGCGCGGCGGCATTATCACAAGAGTCGCGAAGAATAGGCAAAGAAAAAGGGATCCGAAAGGACCCCTCTTCATAAATCCTGTGCGGACACTCGCGCCTCAGAAGGCGCTGCCGCCCGCCACAATTTTGCGCTTAGCGCAAAATCGTTTGCAGCTTCATGGCGACGCCCATGTCGCCTTCGATTTTGAGCTTGCCGGTCATGAACGCCGTCATGCCGTCGAGCTTGCCGCCGATCAGGTCGGAGAAGTCGCTGAAGTCCATCTTGATAGTGCAGTCGGCGGCCTTGTCGTCGTTGGTGATGGCCGGCGGTGTCTGGTTGCCGTCGATGTGGACGACGCCCTGATCCGTGGCGAACTTCACGGAGTTTCCAAAGGCAGTCTTCTTCGACGCGCCTTCCTGCATTTTTGCGGTTATTTCCTGCAACGTCATGGCTTGCTCCCGGCTTTCGATGGACCGGTCCCGATTACTTGACCTTTACGTAAACGTCAACTACAGCCCGAGCATCGAACCGCACATCACAAGAGGCTTTGATGCACGGGCCGCCGGCCGTTAAGAGCCGGAGAGAAACGCGGAGGAAACATGTCGTATCGCTCGGTCTTCAAACCGGGACTGTTTGAGGGCCAGACCGTGGTCGTCACCGGTGGCGGCAGCGGCAT
>JAQSDW010000121.1 GCA_029946105.1 Reyranella sp.
GCGACGCCTAAGGGGCCCGATCTTGTGGGAGTGCCGCGGCACTCCCCGCTTCTGGGCGATCTGCTGGAAGTTGACGGCGAAGTCGAGGCACGCGCCGCTCGAGAGCTGTCCCACGAATTGGCGCTGCAACTCCTGCCAGGGCGTTTGGCTGGGCACGACGTTCGGCTTCCAGGCCTTGCGGCGCTTGGCCAGTTCGGCTGCCGTGATCATGATATTGGCGGTGCGCCTGCCGATATCGACCCGCACCTTGTCCCCTGTCTTGAGCAGGGCCAAGCCGCCGCCGACTGCCGCCTCGGGTGAGGCATTGAGGATCGACGGGCTGGCCGAGGTGCCGCTCTGCCGGCCATCGCCGATGCAGGGCAGCAGCAGGATCCCACCCTTCACCAGCCGGTCCGGCGGCAGCATGTTCACGACTTCCGCAGCGCCCGGATAGCCCACCGGGCCAGCGTTGCGAATGAACAGGATGCTGTTCTCGTCGATCGGCAGCTTGGGGTCGTTGATCCGGTGGTGATAATCCTCCGGGCCCTCGAACACGATGGCGGTGCCCTCGAAGGCATTCTTGTCGCCCTTGCGCTCGAGGTACTTCTGGCGGAACTCGGCCGAGATCACCGAGGTTTTCATGATCGCCGAGTCGAACAGGTTGCCGGAGAGAACGGCGAAGCCTGCCGTTCCGAGCATCGGCTTGTCGTAGGTCATGATCACTTCGCCATCAGCCGGCTTCGCGCCCTTGAGATTCCGCGCCATGGTCTTGCCGCTGACGGTTAGGGCGTCGCCATGAATCTTCTTCTTTCGAAGAAGCTCGGCCATCACCGTCGGCACGCCGCCTGCCTGATGGAATGCCTCGCCGAGATACTTGCCGGCCGGCATGCAATTCACCAGCAGCGGGATGTCGTAGCCGATCTTGTCCCAGTCGCTGTTGATCAGTTTTACGCCGATGTGGCGGGCGATCGCATTGATGTGCGGCGGACAGTTGGTCGACGCGCCCAGCGCGCTCGCGGCGACGATGGCGTTCTCGAACGCCTTGCGCGTCAGGATGTCGGACGGTTTTAGATCCTCCCACACCATGTCGACGATGCGCTTGCCGGTCTCGTAGGCGATCTGGCCACGCTCCCGATAGGGTCCGGGAATGGCCGCGCAGCCGGTGAGCGACATGCCGAGCGCCTCGGCCATGCTGTTCATGGAAAGCGCCGTGCCCATCGTGTTGCAGTGACCGACGGAGGGCGCGCTCGACGCCACCATCTCGACGAACTGCTCCATGTCAATGCGTCCGGCCGCCAGTTCCTGGCGGGCGTACCACACGATGGTGCCGGAGCCCGCGAGGCCGCCGGCAAAGTGGCCGTCGAGCATCGGGCCGCCCGACAGCACGATCGCCGGAATATTGACCGTCGCCGCGCCCATGATCATGGCAGGGGTGGTCTTGTCGCAGCCGGTGGTCAGCACGACGCCGTCGAAGAAATATCCGTACAGGCACTCGACCAGGCTGAGGTAGGCCAGATTGCGGTCGAGCGCCGCGGTCGGCCGCTTGCCCGTCTCTTGGATGGGATGGACGGGGAACTCGATGGGAATGCCACCGGCGTCGCGGATGCCGTCGCGCACCCGGGAAGCCAGCTCGAGATGGTGCCGGTTACAGGGCGAGAGGTCGCTGCCGGTCTGGGCGATACCGATGATCGGCCGGCCGCTGCGCAGTTCCGCCAGCGTCAGGCCGAAATTCATGTAGCGCTCGAGATAGAGCGCCGCCATCGTTGGATCGCCCGGCGCGTCGAACCATTCGCGGCTGCGCAGGCGACGCTTGCCCTTCTTCTTGTCGGCCATCCCATTTCCTCCGGATTTGTTGCCGCAACCCTGGGAGAAGGCGTCCTCGGAGTCCAGTGCTTCGCTTGAGGTTCGTCCGGCGCCGTGACAAATCTCCAACCATGACCAACTCGCCCGACATCGTCTGCTTCGGCGAACCCCTGATCGAATTCAACCGGCCGAAGGAAGGCGACGGCCGCACCTGGCTGCAGGGCTTCGGCGGCGATTCGCAGAACGTGGCGATCGCGGCGGCCCGCCAGGGCGCCTCGGCGGGCTATCTCACCGGCGTCGGCCAGGACTGGATGGGCGATGCCTTCCTCGATCTCTGGAAATCGGAAGGCGTCGATGCGTCTCGCGTTACCCGCCATCCCTCGGCGCCGACCGGCGTCAGCTTCGTGACGCACAGCGCGGCCGGCCACAAATTCGACTACCTGCGCAAGAACTCCGCCGCCTCGCTGATGACGCCGGAGACGCTGGCCGCTGACTACATCGCCGGCGCCAAGTTCTTTCACCTCTCGGCGATCGGCCAGGCCATCAGCGACAGCGCGCGGCAAACCTGTGACGCGGCGATCGACGCGGCCTGCAAGGCCGGCGTGAAGGTCTCCTACGACACCAACCTGCGGCTGCGCCTGTGGGACCTAGATGTCGCGCGCAAGGTAATCGACGCCACCATCGCCCGCTGCGACGTGGCTCTGCCCAGTCTCGACGATTCCCAGCAGCTCACCGGAATGCAGGAGCCCGACGCAATCGCCGACTACTATCTCACGCTCGGCGCGCCGCTGGTGGCGCTGAAGATGGGTTCTGAAGGGGTGTTGGTGGCGTCCGGCCGCGACCGCTTCCGCCTGCTTGCACATCGCGTCGAGGCGGTCGATGCCACGGGCGCCGGCGACACGTTCGATGGCGCCTTTCTCGCCCGCCTGCTGGCCGGTGACGATCCCCAGACCGCGGCTCGCTACGCCAATGTCGCGGCGGCCCTGTCGACGATGGGTTATGGCGCCGTGGCGCCCATGCCCCGGCGGGCCGAGGTGCTCAAAGCGCTGTCGCGCGCCTGAAGCGACGGGGCAGCAATGCCCGCACCAGCCGGCCCAGGACCGTGACCTGCTGGGTGATCCAGCCGCGCCCGTTGTCGGCCTCGACTTCGGGATCGTCGACTCCGGTCGGGCGGTGCTTGCCGTCGTAGTTCGCCGTGCCGAACAGGATGTCCCAGATCGGGAACACCGGCGCGAAATTATGATCGTGGATGTGGCGTTCGTCCGGGCCGGCCATGGCGTGATGCAGGCGATGGAACCGAGGACCGACGAGCAGCCTCTGCCCGACCCGGCCGAAGCTCATGTCGACATTGGCATGCGACCAGCTTTCGACGAGGCGGCCGATCATCAGGATCAGAATGTAATCATCGGGCTGGACGCCCACGAATTGGGCAAAAACCACCAGTGCCAGCGTCATCAACAGATCGTCGACAACGTGATTGCGGTCGTCGCTCCAGACCGTCACCTGCCGTTGGCTGTGATGCAGACTGTGGAGCGCCCACCACCAGCCAAACCTGTGCTGCGCTCGATGAAGCCAGTAGGCGGCGAAATCATAGAGGATGAAATAGACGAGGAACGAGGCCAGCGCGCTGTCGTGAATCCAGGGCACGATGCGCTCGAGCCGCGGCGGCGCATACCCCCAGGAACGCACAAGATGCTCGATCTCGTTGGAGATGGGATAGGTCACCATGAAGACGGCAAGTGGAACGATGCCGAGCTTGTTCAGAACCGTGTAGACGCGGTCCACGCCGACAAGATCGTCGTTCGGCCACTTTTCCAGGGGCCAGCGCCGCTCGAGGAAGCGCATGCCGAGTGCGATGACCAGGATCTGCACGATCCCGAGCATGACGATCTCGACGGCGTTGAAGGCCGGCTCGAACCATTCCATCAGGCCGAAACGGAAAAGGACCGGACTTACGAGCGTCTCGAAGATCCAGGTCTGGGCGCCGATCCAAATGTCGAGGAGTTGGCGCATTGGTGCGCCTGCTATTTTTGGTCGGCCGCCGTCGACGCCGCACGCACCGGCGCCAACTTCGTCCCCGCCGCGCCGGACTTGAGCATGAGAACGCCGTGCGGCGACTTGCCGACGGGAATGGAGGCGACCACTTTCATCTGCTCGATGTCCACCACCGCAATGCGGCGCAGGAATCGCTGGGTGACCCACAGCTCCTTGCCATCGGGCGTGATGTCCATACAGTCCGGGCCGCCGGGAACACGGACGCTTCCGACGACCTTCATATCCTGGGTGTCGATCAGCGAGACCGTGCCTTCAACGCGATTGCTCAGGAAGTAATGACGACCATCGCCCTTGGGAAAGAAATTGTGGGCGCCCTTGCCAGTTTGCAGGCTGCCGGTCGTCGAGCCGTCCTTTGGATCGACGACTACAAGTCCATCCGCTCCCGTCAGGGCAACGAGCAGGCGCTTGTTGTCAGGCAACATGACGACACCTGCCGGCGCTTCGCCGACCTTGACGTTCCATTTGATCGCCTGCGTCTGCAAGTCGAAGGCGACGAGTCGACCGGTCTGCTGGAGTGTAACGAAGACCGTCTTGGAGTCGGCATCAAACGCCATGTGGCTGGGCAGGCCGTCGATGAAGATGCGTCCGGCCAGCTTGAAGTCGTCGGCGCGATAGATGTCGACATGGTCGAGCCGGTAGGCCGCGGTGACGAACCACTTGCCGTCCGGGCTGAAGCCCAAGTGATAGGGATCGATGATATCGCGCACGACGCGGCGGCGCTCGCCCGTCTTGACGTCAAGCACCAGGAGTTCATTGGTCGCCGTCGAGCCGACGATCACTTCCTTGCCGTCGGGTGTCACCAGGAGATGATGCGGCTCACGGCCGACCGGCAGACGCGCCAGTTCAACCCGGCCGCTGCGGCTCAAGATGCTGTAGGAGGCCTCTTCGGAATTCAGCACCAGGACAGCGTCCGCCTGGACCGGCCCGACGATACTCAGGGCCAGTAAAATCGCCAGAAACACCATTTTTTTCATTGGGTCAGACCGAACTCCTCAGATAGTCTTGAAGCATCTTTCCCGTACTAGCGCTAGGGGTGTTTGAGCGTTGCGGCTGCGGCGGCAAGCCGCTCGATCTGTAGCCAATCCTGGGTCGCCAAGGCGTCCCTCGGCGCCACCCAGGAGCCGCCGATACAGGCCACATTGGCCAGCGCCAGATATGCCGGCGCACTGTCGGCGCCGATTCCACCGGTCGGGCAGAAGCGCAATCCGGGCAGTGGCGCGGCAACCGCCTTCAGCCAACTCAGCCCACCCGCGGTATCGGCCGGAAAAAACTTCAGCAGGGTGAGTCCCCGTTCGGCCAACACCATGGCCTCCGAGACGGTCTGGACGCCGGGCAAAAACGGCAGCCCTGAAGCTGTCGCGGCGGTCGCCAGGCCGGGCGTGCAACCTGGGCTGACGGCAAACCTGGCGCCGGCTTTCTGGGCCTCATTGAGCTGGCGCGCATTCAGGACCGTGCCCGCGCCGACCACTGCGTCGGGAACCTCGTTCGCGATGGCTCGCAGCGCTTCCAGGGCCACGCCGGTTCGAAGCGTGATCTCGATGACCCGAAGGCCGCCGCGGACGAGCGCCCGCGCCAACGGCACCGCGTCGGCCTGCCGTTCGATCGTCAGGACCGGGATGACCGGGACCAGCGCCGCGATGGCCGACATGTCCATGGTCAGACGCTCCAACCCCCGTCGACGACGTTCACAGTACCCGTCGTGAAGCCCGCTTCGTCGCTGGCAAGGTAGACCGCAAGCGCTGCGATTTCCTCGGACGAGCCGAAGCGGCCGGTCGGCTGTCGCTGCAGGAAGAACTGCTTGGCATCCGCTCCCCCGCCCAGTGCGCCGATCCGCTCGTCAAGCGACGGTGTCTGCACAGTGCCGGGACAGATGGCGTTGCAGCGGATGCCCTTGCTGACGTAATCAACGGCGACCGATTTGGTGAGGCCGATCACGGCTGCCTTGGTCGTCCCATAGATGAACCGCAGGGCCGCGCCCTTAACCGACGAGGCGGCGGACGACATGTTGACGATCGATCCCGAGCTTTTGCCGAGCATCCCCGGCAGAAACGCCTGAATTGTCCAGAACATGCTGCGCACGTTGAGATCGAAGGCGAATCGCCATTGCTCGTCGGTCGCCTCCAGGATGGATCCGTGGTGGACGAAGCCGGCGCAGTTGAACAGGACGTCGATGGACCCGGTCTGCTCGGCGAGCGAGGCGATCGCGCTCTTGTCAAGCACATCGAGCTTGTGGGTCGTGATGCCGGGCACATCGGCGAGTGCCTGGAGCTTTGCGGCATCGACATCGGTCGCCCAGACCGTGGCGCCTTCCCTGGCGAAGGCGCGGGCCGTCGCCGCGCCGATGCCCTGCCCCGCCGCCGTGACGACGCAGATCTTGCCCTTCAAACGCATATACCCGTCCCTGCTCCTGCCTGGCCTCTACTTGATGAGACCCTTCTCCTTGTAGAACTTCTCGGCCCCGGCATGCAGCGGGATTCCCAGGCCGTCCAGTGCCGAGTCCAGCTTGATCGTCTTGCCCTTGGCGTGGCCCGAGTCCAGCAGCTTGCGGGTGCTGGGATTCCAGAGGGCGGCGGTGACTGCGTAGATCAGGACATCGGGCAGCTTCGAGGATGTCACCCAGATCGCGTTCACGCTCACTGTCTTCACGCCCTCGACATTCTTGTAGGCATTGTCCGGAATCTCGTCTGCACTGAAGAAGTTGTACTGCTTGATCAACGCCGCGGCCTCCGGCCCGTCGATCGGCACGAGATCGATCCCGGTGGTGGCCGCGAGCTCGGAGATAGCTCCCTGCGGCCAGCCGCTGACGTTGAAGAAGGCGTCGAGCGTGCTGTCCTTAAGTCTGTCGGCGGCTTGCTGGGGCTTCAGGTACTCGGCCTTGACGTCTTTTTCGGTGAGGCCATAGGCGGAGAAGATGAGCCGGGCGTCGACGAGCGTTCCCGAGCCGGGCTCGTCCAGCGACACGCGCTTGCCCTTCAGATCCTTGATCGCCTTGATACCGGCGCCCTTGCGGGCCACCAGTTGGAAGCTCTCCGGATAGAGATTGGCGATGGCCCGCAGGGAATCGACCTTCGCACGGCCTTCGTAGATTCCGGTGCCGGTGTAACCCCAAAAGGCCACGTCGGACTGGATGAAAGCCGATTGCATGCCGCCGTTGCCGATCGCGGCGACATTGGCGACCGATCCGTTGGAAGCGACGGCCGTCGCCACCAGTCCAGGAACGCCGCACGATCCTCCGTCGGCGCAGGCGCGCGATCCGGGCGGGTTGGAAATTGCATTGGCGATCAGGCCGCCGATCGGGAAATACGTTCCCGCAGTGCCACCGGTGCCGATACGGAAAAACGTGATGTCCTGGGCACGAGCGGGCAGGCCGCCGAGCAGGCCGGTGCTGAGGCCGCCGAGCACTGCGGCCCTGCGATTGATCAACATGGCGACCCTCCCTGGCTTGCGGCGATTAGACCGCGTCCAGCCGTTCGTCGCAATGATGGCCGATCAATTAACGCCGACTGCGCGACTCATGATCGCCCCGATCTCGCCATGAATGACCATGTCGGCGGTGTCGTCCTGATCCGTCGGATCGCGATTGATAATCACCAACTCGGCGCCCTTGCGCTTGGCAAGCCCCGGAAAGCCTGCCGCGGGATAGACGACGAGCGAGCTGCCGAGCACGATGAAGAGATCGCAGCACAGCGTCTCGTCCTGGGCGCGCGCCATCGGGATCTCGGGCATCGCTTGGCCGAACGAAATGGTCGCGGTCTTCACGATGCCCTCGCATTTCACGCAGAAGGGCAGCTTGCCGCCCTCCAGAAACGACCGGCGGATCGGGTCGAGTTCGTGGCGGTGGCCGCAATCGAGGCACGTCGCATAGGTAGTGTTGCCGTGAAGTTCGATCACCTTGGCGTCGGGAACACCGGACCGTTGGTGAAGCCCGTCGATGTTCTGGGTGATGATGGTGCTCATGCGGCCCTGCTCGACCAGCTTGGCCAGCGCCCGATGGCCGGCGTTGGGCTCGGCCTTGAGCATTGTTTCGTCGGTCGCGAACTTGCGGCGCCACGACTCCCGGCGCATTTCCTCGGACGACATGAAATCGTCGAAATAGATCGGCTTGTATTTCGTCCAGATGCCGCCGGGCGAGCGAAAATCGGGAATTCCCGATTCAGTCGAGATGCCTGCGCCCGTGAAGGCCACGATCCGCTTGGCTGAGCCCAGCATCGCCTGCAGTCGCTCCATGTCCTCCATGCTTCTTCTCCCGTCCCGCGATGACGACAGCAAGCTATGCCTCGCGCCGCGGCTAGGATAGCCAGCGCTTGCGCCGCTTGTAGTGCTTGGTGTCGCGGTAGGACTTGCGCGCACCGCCCTCGTTCAGGCCGAGGTAGAACTCCTTGATGTCGGAGTTGTCGCGCAACTTGTCGGCCGGTCCTTCCAGCACGATGCGACCGTTCTCCATGACGTAGCCATGGTCGGCGACGGCCAGGGCCATGGTGGCGTTCTGCTCGACGAGGAGAACCGAAAGCTTCTCCTGCTTCACCAGACGGCTGACGATGCCGAAAATCTCCTCGACCAGCATGGGCGCCAGGCCAAGCGACGGTTCATCCAGCAGGACGACCTTGGGCCGGCTCATCAAAGCCCGTCCGATCGCCAGCATCTGCTGCTCGCCGCCGGACAGATAGCCGGACTGCTGATGCCGCCGCTCCCTCAGCCGTGGGAAATAGGTGTAGACCATGTCGATCCCCTGCTTAACCGAGCCGCCGTCCTTCTGGACGTGGCCGCCGGCAATCAGGTTCTCCTCCGTGGTCAGATGTTCGAACACGCGCCGGCCCTCGAACACCTGGGCAAGGCCGAGCCGCGTGACGTCATGGGCGCGCATGCCGTCGATGCGGCGGTCGCCGATCTGGATCGTGCCCTTGGTGACCTCGCCGCGCTCGCTGTGAAGCACGCCGGAGATCGCCTTCAACGTCGTCGTCTTGCCGGCACCGTTGGCCCCCAGCAGGGTCGTTATGGCGCCTTCGCGCACATCGATCGACACGCCCTTGAGGACGAGGATCACACGGTCGTAGACGACTTCGATATTATTGATCGCGAGCATGGGATGCCGGGCGGCGGTTTCCCGCCGCCCGCCCCTTCCTTGGTTCAGGACTTCGAGGCTTCCGCCGCGAGGTGCTTCTTGATGATTTCGCGATAGCCTTGGAACCAGTCCTTGTCCTTGACGAGCTTGCCGCCCTTGACCGTCCAGATCTGGACCCAGCCGCCGCCCTCGTGATCGGCCGCGGTGATCTCCATCGGTGGCACCAAGCCGCCCAGGGTGAAGCCCTTGATCGCCTCCATGCCGTTCTTGACGTCTTCCGAGCTGGGCTTCGAGCCTCCCTTGGCCTTGATCGCGTTGCGCGCCGCCTCGACATGCAATGCCGCGATGAGGACGCCGCGGTTGTAATAGACGGTCGAGTCCATTTCCTTGGGCGGGGTCTTGCCCGCCGCCTTGTACATGGCCTCGATGTCCTTCAGGACCTGGAACTCCTTGCCGACGCCGGCAAACTGGATGGTGTTGTAGCCTTCCGCCACGCCCATGCCGCCGGCCGCGATGATGTCGGCTTCGGCACTGCCCCACACGAAGGCGATCACCTTGCTCAGCGGATAGCCTTTGCCCTTCAGCTCCTTGATGGAGACCGACGGCGCGCGTCCGAACAGGTGGGTGATGATGAAGTCCGGCTTGAAGCGGCCGGTGATGTCGAGCACCTGGGCGCCCATCTCGACGCCGGGCGCCGGCACCGCGAAGGTCCGCATCTCGAAGCCTTCCTGCTTGGCGAGGTCCTCGAGGATGGGCAGCGGCTCCTTGCCCGCCGGATTGTCATAGAAGAGGTAGGCGATCTTCTTGCCCTTGAGATTGCCGCCCAGCTTCTCCTTGGCGAACGCCACCGCAGCGCCGGCCTGCGACCAGTAGCTGGCGGCGATCGGGAAGGTATAGGGGAAGCGCTTGCCGTCCGCCGCTGCCGCCGTGCCGAAGCCAGGCGACGTGCCGAGGATCTTGTCCTCTTCAAGCTTCTTGGAAAGCGCTGCCGTCTGCGGCGTGCCGTAGAGCCCCTCGAGGACCGCGCCTTCCTTCTTGAAGCGCTCGTGCGCTTCCATCGCCGGTGGCACCTTGTACTCGTTGTCGACTTCGAGGACCTTGATCTTGAAGCCCTCGACGCCGCCCTTGCTGTTCACCAGGGCGATATAGTCGTGGTAGCCGGGGCACAGATAAACACCGACGGTCGCCGTCGGACCGGTCCGGTCGCACTGCAGGCCAAACACCAGTTCCTTCTGCGCGAAGGCCTGGCCTCCGCCGAACGCCAGGGTCGCGGTCGTTGCCGCAATCCCCAGCCAACTCCTAACGAACCTCGTCATGGGTTCCTCCCTTTGCTTCGCCGTAACGCCCCACTCTAGTAGGAGAAGGGCCAGACCCGGAAATAGCTCCGGATATTCCGCCATAGTCTGTTGAGCCCCTCGGGCTCGACGATCAGGAAAAAGATGATCAGGCCGCCGAACACGCCCAGCCGCAGGCCGGAGATGACGTTCGCCATTTCGGCCGTGGTGAAGAACAGCGACCCGACATCCTCCATCAGAATACGAATCACGATCGGCAGCAAGGTCACGAAAACCGCGCCCAGGATCGACCCCAGTACCGAGCCCAGCCCGCCGATGATGATCATGGCGAGATAATCGATCGAGACGATGAGCTGGAACTGCTCGTAGTTGGCGATGCCGAAATAGTAGGTGTAGAGCACGCCGCAGACCCCGGCGTAGAAGGACGAGATCGCGAACGCCAGGAGCTTGTAGCGGTAGATGTCGATGCCGATGATCTCGGCGGCGATATCCTGGTCACGGACGGCAACGAACGCCCGGCCGATGCGACTGCGCACCAGGTTCAGCGTGGCCACGATCGCCAGTACGGCAAAGAATAGCAGGAAGAAATAGAGGTGGCCCTGGGTGTTGAAACTGACGCCGAACAGGCTCGGCCGCTCGACTTGGATGGACGCCTGGGCGCCGCCCGAGATGGCCGGCACGTGGTTGATGGTCCATTCGATGATGAGCTGGCCCGCCAAGGTCGCGATCGCGAGATAGAGGCCCTTGATGCGCAGGCTGGGCATGCCGACGACGACGCCGATCGTTGCGGCCATCAGGCCGCCCGCCGGCAGCGTGATCCAGAACGGCAGGCCGAGCCTTACCGCCAGATTGGCGGCGGTGTAGGCACCGACCGACATGAAGGCGGCATGGCCGATCGAGATCTGCCCGGTATAGCCCACGAGAATGTTGAGCCCCAGCGCGCCCACGATGGCGATGAAGATCAGATTGAGGATCGAGAGGTAATATTCATGGACCGTAAGCGGCACGATCACCACGAAGATCAATGCCAGAACCGCCACCGTCCATTTCGCGATCGGCAGCGGATAAAGCGCCATGTCGGCGCGGTAGGTTGTTTTGAAGACGCCTGATTCGCGATGAAACATGACTTACACGCGCTCGATCTTGCGTTTGCCGAAGATGCCGTACGGCCGGATCATGAGCACCAGGATCATCAGCACATAGGGCGCGAAATCCTTGGTCCCGCCCCCGACATAGGGGTCGAGGTAGCCCGCCGCGAGGCTCTCGACGATGCCGATGATCAACCCGCCCACGAGCGCGCCGCCGATTGAATCGAGGCCGCCCAGGATGACGACCGGGAACACTTTCAGCCCGACCAGCGCCAGGTGCACGTCGACGCCCAGCATGCTGCCCCAGACGACGCCGCCCAGGGCAGACACGACGCCGGCCATGGCCCAGGCCAGTGCGAAGTAGCGCTCGACATTGATGCCCATCGCTTGCGCAACCTGCTGGTTGTCGGCCACCGCCCGCATGGCGACGCCCATGCGGCTCTTCTTGAAGAACCAGCTGAACGCCACGAAGAGCGTGATCGCCACGATGGCCCCCGCAACCTGGATGGGCGGCAGGCTGGCTGGCCCGAGCACGATCGGCTCGTCACCGATGGGAAGCGACACGGCCCTCGTCTCGCTGCCGAAGACGACCGGTCCCAGGCCACGCAGCATGGCGGCAAGGCCGATGGTGGCCATGATCACGGCGACGACCGGACGGCCGAGCAACGGCCTCAACACGACGCGTTCAAGTCCGAAGCCGAAACCGATCATCACCGCCAGCGTCACGACGATGGCGACGACGAGGGGCATGCCCTCGAACGACAGCATCATTGCCACGATCAGGCCGGCCAGCATGACGAACTCACCTTGCGCGAAGTTGATGGCGTCGGTCGCCTTGTAGACAAGGACGAACCCCAGCGCGATCAGCGAATACATCAATCCGATCGATGCGCCGTTCAGCAGAAGCGAGAAGGCAAACTCCAGATCTTCGGACATCTCCGCTCCTCAGGCCGCCCGCCGGACGGGTTCGCCCGGCGTGATGTCGTGGATCGCGATAGTCGAATTCAGGGTCGCCTTGCGGCCGTCCTCGAAAGTGATTTCCATGGTGACATCGACCTCGGACTTGCCGCTATAGAACGCCCCGATGACATCGGCATACTTTTCCGCCACGAAGCGCCGGCGCACCTTCCGGGTCCGTGTCATCTCGGCATCGTCGGCATCGAGTTCCTTGTTCAACAACAGATAGCGCTTCACCTGCTGGATATCCGGCAGCGTCGCATTGGCCTTGGCGATCTCTGCACCGATCAGGTCCGCCACCTCTGGCTTGCGGCTGAGATCGAGGAAACTGGTGTAGGCGATGCCGCGCTTTTCAGCCCAGGTTCCCGCGGTCTGGATATCGACGGCGATCATCGCCGCCACGAACGGCCGCTGGTCGCCGAAGGCCACGGCTTCGCGGATGAACGGGCTGAACTTCAGTTTGTTTTCGATGAACTGCGGCGCGAAGGCCGAACCGTCGTCGAGCTTTCCGACATCCTTGGCCCGGTCGATGATGACGAGGTGTCCCTGTTTGTCGAAGAACCCGGCATCCCCGGTTTTCAGCCAGCCGTCCTCCGTCATCGTCTCGCGCGTCGCTGCTTCCTGCTTGAAGTAGCCGATGAAAACATTCGGGCCCTTCAGCAGGACCTCGCCGCGATCGTCGATCTTGACGTCGATGGACGGGATCGGCCGGCCCACGGTGTTGGGATTGGCCTCGGAATCGGGCTGGCAGGAGATCATCGCCGACGCTTCGGTGGCGCCATAGACCTGCTTCAGGTTGATGCCGAAGGAACGGAAGAAGCGATAGGTATCCGGCCCCAGCGGTGCGCCGCCGGTGTAACACCAGCGTGCCTTGCGGAGTCCGAGCTGGTCGCGCACCGGGCCGTAGACCATCAATTCGCCAACCGCGAGACCCAGTCGCTGCACCAGCAACAGCCGCCTGCCTTCGGAACGGGCGAGCTCGCAACGCTCGGCCAGGGTCCTGAAGAAGTCGAAGATTCCGCGCTTCAGGGGGGACGCATCGCCGCCCTTGATCTGCATCTGGGTCAGCATATTCTCCCAGATACGTGGCGGCGCCAGCATGACGTTGGGTCCGAGCTCGCGCAGGTCGCGCTGCACGGTTTCGGGATTCTCGGGGCAATTGGCCGTCACGCGTGCCGCGAGCGCCATGCCGAGCGTGAACGAAGCGTCGCCCACCCAGGCCATCGGCAGGTAGGACAGCCAATTGTCGCCGCGCTTGACCTCGTTCACCTCCATGAATGCCCGGGCGGCGGCGATCATGTTGCGGTGGCTGAGCATGGCGCCCTTCGGCGTGCCGGTGGTACCGGACGTATAGGCGATCATCGCCATGTCGTCTGCATTGCCCTTGGCGAGTTCGGTCTCATAGAAATCCGGATTGGCCTTGCCGAAGGCTTGGCCCACTTCGAGGATGCTTTCGAAGGAGCGCAGCATCGGATCCTTGTAGGCCCACAGGCCGCGCGGATCGTCGAACACGATCAGGCGCAGGCGCGGAAGCTGTTCCTTGAGCGACAGCGCCTTGTCGACCTGCTCCTGGTCCTCGGCCACGATGACCGAAGTCTCGGCATGGTTCAGCACATAGACCAGCTCCGATGCGATCGAATCCTGATAGACCGGGACCGAGGCGCCACCCAGAACCTGGGCCGAGAGCTGGGCGAAGTAGAGTTGCGGGCGGTTGTCGCCGATCACCGACAGCTTGTCGCCGCGACCGAAGCCGAGCGACGCCAGTCCGAGGGCAAAGTCCCGCACGTTGTCGCGGTACGCCGACCAGCTATAGGTCTGCCAGACACCCCGGGTCTTCTCGCGAATGCCGGCGCCTTCCGAATCCTGTTCGGCGTTGCGCTGCAGCAGTTTCGGCAATGTCGTGATGCCGAGAGAACCATCCGAACTCATGTCCCGCCCCCGCCTTTGCTCTTGCCGAGATAGGCTTCGATGACCTGGGAATTGCGCTGGACCTCATCGGGCGTGCCGGCGGCGATACCGCGTCCACGATCAAGCACCACGACCTTGTCGGAGATGTCCATGACCACGCCCATGTCGTGCTCGATCAGGACGACGGTCACGCCGCGCTCCTGGTTCACATCCAGGACGTAGCGCGCCATGTCCTCCTTCTCGTCCTGGTTCATGCCGCCCATCGGCTCATCCAGCAGCAGCAGCTTGGGGTCGGACGCTAGCGCTCGGCCAAGCTCGACGCGCTTGCGCAGGCCATATGCCAGCGAGGCGGTCGTCTGTTTGCGCAGATCCTGGAGTTTTAGGAATTCTATGATCTCTTCGACCGCCTCGCGGTGGGCGATGTCTTCCTTCTGCGCCAAACCCCAGTAGATGACGCTCGACAGCACACCGGCCTTCATTCGCACGTGACGGCCGAGCATCAGATTGTCGAGGACGGTGAGCCCGCTGAACAAGGCGATGTTCTGGAAGGTCCGTGCGATACCGAGTGCCGCGATGTCACTGGGCTTCTTCTGCGTGATGTCCCGGCCCTCGAGAACGACCCGGCCGGTGTCGGGTTTGTAGAATCCCGAGATCATGTTGAGCAGCGATGTCTTGCCTGCCCCGTTGGGACCGATGATGGAGACGATGCCGCCGCGCGGTACTTCGAGGGAAACGTCCTGCACGGCGGTCACGCCGCCGAACCGCTTGGACACCCCTTCGACCACGAGCTGATAGTCGCCCTCTCGCGCAATGACGCGCTGGGCAGACGCACCCACCAATGAACCCTCCCTACGTCGTACTCTTTGTCTTGCTTAATATTTGGCCGGATCATGCAGGCTCCCGTGGGCGAAGGCAACAAATCTGCCTAAGCTCCCGAGCCCCACCGGGAGACCGCCATATGCCACGTCACGTCGTCTGCCTGACTTTCGACCACGACCACCTGTCCGGTTTCATTGCACGCGGGCTAACATCGCCGACGGCGATCTCGCGGGGTGAATACGACATGGTGGTCATTCCCCGCCTCATGACGCTGCTTGCCCGCTACGGCGTAAAGGCCACTTTCTTCACCCCCGGCCACACGATCGACAGCACGCCGGAGGCGGTGATGCCCTATGTCGAGGCCGGACACGAACTCGCCCACCACGGCTGGACCCATCGCCTGCCCGTCACCCTCTCCCGTGACGAGGAGGAAGAGGAGATCGTGCGCGGCAACGAGTCGATCAAGCGGATCAGCGGACAGTTCGCGCGCGGCTATCGCTCGCCGGCCTGGGACCTCTCCCCACACTCGATCGAACTGCTCCTGAAGCACGGCATCCAGTACGACAGCTCGATGATGGGCCACGATTTCGATTGCTACAACGCCCGCCAGGGCGACGTGGTCGAGCTGCTGAAGCCGTTCGTGCGGGGCCGCGAAACCAAACTGGTCGAGATGCCGATCAGCTGGTCGCTCGATGACTTCCCGCACTTCGAATACATGCGGCTCCCCAATGGCTCGGTTCAGCAAGGCCTGATGAATGCGTCGGGCGTGCTCGAAAACTTCGTCGACGATTACACCTACATGACCCGGGTCTGCGATTTCGGCATTCTGACCTACACCTTCCATCCCCATGTGATCGGCCGCGGCCATCGCATGATGATGCTGGAACGGCTGATCCAACGCCTGATCGAGGGCGGTGCGGTGTTCGCGACTATGGAGGACGCCATGCAGGAATGGCTGGCGCGGCAGGGCCGCGGACGCAAGGCCGCGGCGGACTGAGCTACCGGACTGAGCTAGAGGGCGGCGCCTCTGGCGGTACGAATCGCCCGGCAGATGGTCACCATCTTGCCGATGGCGTGGTCGACGAAGGCTGCGACGCCCGCTTCAATACTCTCTGCCGACGCCGGTCGCTCGGCCGAGATGGCCCGTCCCAGGCGCCTTGCCGCCACCTGTGCTGCCGCACGGTTGCCGGCGATGGCGCGGTCGAGCGAACCATCAGCTTGTACCGGTTTGAGCGCCGTCTCGACCTTCATGAGGAAGGCAGGCGCATGTGCAAGGTGACGATACATGCTGGCCAGGATGAGCTGCCGCTGGTCACCAAAGCGGTTGAGCCTCAGCACCAGCGCCCAGGTCTCCGGCGAGACATCGGCCTCCGATACGAGTAACGGCAGCGTCACGTCGGGTGCCGTCAGGCGTGGCCCGCTGGCCGGAGCCGCCCCACCAGTCGCCTCGCCCCGTAGCCAGGCGACCAGGGCACCCAAGGCAAACAGGTTCATGGTGTTCGAATGGTCATAGCTCGCCAGCACAGCATCGATGCTGGGCGGCTGGTCGCCGGCAAGGCTTGCAAGCTTCGGCACGGCCATGGTTTCGCGGAAGCGCCGAGCCGCCTCGTCCGGCATGCCAGCCAGGTAGAGCGGCTTCACGGCGCTCCAGGCCCACGGCAAGGCGCCGTCGAAGGTTGCGAGATGGCGCCACACCAGATTGACCACGCGCACACCGATAGTGGCGCGAATGTCGGCGAACAGGTCGGCAATCTCGCCGGTCGCCGCAGCTTCGGCGACGGCCGGGAACGGATCGCTCACCCCGCCGCCTGCTTGGAATCCTGGCCGATCACGGTGAAGAACGAGGCCGTCTTGGGCTGCTTGGGCAATTCAACCAGTCCTTCCTTCAGGCGCGCGAACTTCGCTTCCGTTCCACGCACGATGCGGCCTTCGTTGAGGCTCGGCATCGGGTTGCGCGCGATCGGCACCGCGTCGGCGGCGGTGTAGACGCAGATATAGAGGCCGCGCGACTTGTCCGAGCCGTTGGCGGCCGAACCATGCAGCAGCCTGGTGTGCATCAGGCAGACGCTACCGGCCTTGCCGTAACACGGCACTGACTGTGCCAATGCCTTCTTTTCTTCATCGGCCGCGACAGCGCCGGTGAAGCGCTCGCCGTCGAACAGCGACAGCACCGGCCCTTTGTGCGAACCCGGCACGACCGTGAGCGCGCCATTGCTCTCGTCGATATCGTCGAGGAACAGCAGCGCCGTCACGATGTCGTCGTTAGTGTGCGGCGTGTAGGAGAAGTCCTGGTGGTAGGAGACCTCGGTCTTGGCCCCGGGCAGCTTCAGGTTGATCTTGCAGTGGTGGAACTTGAGGTTCGGACCGACCAGCTCGGCCACCATCTCCACCATGCGCGCATCGAGCATCACCTCGCGATAGGCATCGGAAATGTCGGACGGGTTGTTGATCCGCCGCAGCGCAGGCTTTTCAGCCGTGTGCTCGACACCCATGTCGTAACGCGGCCTGCCGTCGATCGTAGGCGGCCCGAATGGCGCGGAATGTGCCCGGCTCTGCTCGACCCAGGACGCGATCTCTGCCTTAAGCGCTGCAAGCTGGGCCGGCGTGACGGCCGCCTCGGCCACGAGATATCCGTCGCGCCAAAAGGCGTCGCGCTGCTGCTGCGTCAACACGGGCATGACCGCCTCCCTTAGCGTCCCTTGAACACCGGCCGGCGCTTTTCCATGAATGCGGTGCGGCCTTCCTTGTAGTCTTCCGAGTCGAAGCACTCCTTCACCAACCCGCTGAGGCGGGCGAAGTCGGGCTTGCTGTCGAGCCGGGTAAGCTCCTCGATGGTGCGCTTGGCAGCATGTATGGTGAGTGGCGCATTTTCGCCGATCATCTTGCAGTAGTTGTCGACATAGGTGTCGAGTTCGGCATCGGGCACAACGCGGGTCATCAGGCCCATGCCGAATGCCTCCTGAGCGGAGAAGTGCCGCGCCGTGAAGAAGATTTCCTTGGCATGTGATGGTCCGACCAGATCCGTCAGGATCTTCAAGCCGCTGGCGCGGTAGCCGAGGCCGAGACGCGCCGCCGGTACACCGAACTTGCTAATGTCGGAGGCGATGCGGATGTCGCAGTTCAGCGACACCGCGAGCCCGCCGCCGATGCAGTAGCCACGAATACGGGCAATCGTTGGCTTGGAACACTTGACGAGCCGGGCGTTCGCAACCTCACCGATCTTGTCGTAGTAGGCCACTTGCTCTGGCGTGTTGCGTGCCTTCTCGAATTCCGAGATGTCGGCACCCGACACGAAGGCCTTGTCGCCGGCGCCGGTGACAACGACAACGCGGATCGCCGGATCCTTCTCGAACTCGTCGAGGATGACCGGAATCGCCTCCCACATGTCGGTCGAGGTGGCGTTGTGCTTCTGAGGCTTGTTGAAGACGAGCCGGCCGACCGGTCCCGCCTTCTCTGCGATCATGTTGGGAGTGGGGCTGAAGTTCATCAGATCACCTTGCGCTTGCGGAAGTCGGCGATGGCGCTGGCGTCGTAGCCGAACTCCGCCAACACGCTCTCGGTGTGCTCGCCCTGCTCCGGCGTCGCCGACTTCATCTCGAACGGGGTGCGGCTCATGTTGATCGCCTGGCCGATCAGCTCGATGTCGCCAAGCTTGGGCGATTTCACGGGATGCGCCATCTTGAGATGCTTGACCTGCGGGTCGGCGAACATCTCGTCCATCTTGTAGATCGGCCCGGCCGGAACGCCGGCCTTGTTCAGCTTCTCGACCGCCTCGGCGCTGGTGAAGGCGGCCATCCGTTTGTCGATCTCCTCGTTCAGCACGTCGCGGTGCTTCACCCGCGCCTTGGCCGTGGAGAAACGCTCGTCGGTCAGCAGCTCCGGCGCTTTGATGCTCTCGCAGAAGCGCTTGTAAATGTGGTCGCCCGACGCCGCGATATTGATGTAGCCATCGCTGGTCTTGAATACCCCGGTCGGGATTCCGGTCGGATGGTTGTTGCCGGCCTGGCCCGGCACTTCCTTGGCGATGGTCCAGCGCGCGGCCTGGAAGTCGCACATCGAGATCATCGCCTGCAGCAGCGAACTCGACACCCACTGCCCCTGCCCCGAAACCTCGCGCTCGAGCAAGGCGGTCAGGCAGCCGATAGCACAATGCAACCCCGCACCCACGTCGGCGACGGCTATGCCGGCGCGGACCGGGCCGCCGCCCGGTTGTCCGGTGACCCACATGATGCCGCCCATACCCTGGGCGATCTGGTCGAAGCCGGCGCGCTCGGCATAAGGCCCGTCCTGGCCGAAGCCGGAGATCGAACCCAGCACGATCCTGGGATTCACCTTCTTCAGGCTTTCATAGTCGATGCCGAGGCGGAACTTCACGTCGGCACGGTAGTTCTCGATCACCACGTCAGCCTTCTCGACCATCTTCATGAAGACGGCCTTGCCGTCCGGCTCCTTGAGGTTGAGCGTGATCGAGCGCTTGTTGCGGTGGAGATTCTGGAAGTCGGGCCCATGGCGCGGGCCGCCCATGTCGGCGTCGCCGGCTCCGGGCGGCATCTCGATCTTGATGACGTTGGCGCCCCAGTCGGCGAAGTAGCGCACGGCGGTCGGGCCGGCGCGCACGCGCGTGAGGTCAAGGACGGTAAAGCGGGCAAGCGGTCCAGCGGTCATGATCTCACTCTGGGTTAAAAGACTATTCTACGCGTACCATGGCGGCGGGATCGATCTCCAACCAGACATGGCTGCCGACCTCGAAAACCAGGGTCGGCGAGGTGGAAACCCGAATGGCCTTGACGCCACCCAGCGGCCGCGCCTGGTAATCCCAATACTCGCCGAGATAGGCCCGGTCGGTAATCTCCGCCTCGACAGCAAGTCCCGGGCCAGTCGGCTTCTGGGCGCTCAGCCCAACCGCCTGCGGCCGCAGGGAATAGAGCAGTGGCCCGGCGCCATCGGCACGCTCGACCGCAGTGGCCGGTGCCGTAAAGCCGTCGAAACGTACGTCGCTGCCTTGCCGGGCGCCTTCCAGGAAGTTCGTGCGACCGATGAAGCCCGCCACGAAGCGGCTCTTCGGCCGGCCGTAGAGGATGTGCGGGGCATCGACCTGCTCGATCCGGCCCTTGTTCATGACGACGATGCGGTCCGAGGTCACCATGGCCTCGGACTGGTCGTGCGTGACGTAGACGGTGGTGATCTTGAATTCATCATGCAGCCGGCGGATCTCGAAGCGCATCTCCTCACGCAGGTTGGCGTCGAGGTTGCTGAGCGGCTCATCGAGCAACAGCACTTCGGGCTCGACGACGATCGCGCGCGCCAGCGCCACGCGCTGCTGTTGGCCGCCCGACAGTTCCGACGGATAGCGGTTCTTGAGGTTGCGCATCTGGACAACATCGAGGATGGCGTCGACGCGGCGGTCGATCTCGGCGCGCGACATTTTGCGGACCTGCAAGCCGAAGCCAACGTTTTCGCCCACCGTCATGTTGGGCCAGATGGCATAGCTCTGAAAGATCATAGACATGCGCCGCCGCTCGGGCGGAACGACGCCCGACGGCGCGGAGATCTGCTGGCCGTCCATCTCGATCGTGCCGGTGCTGGGCGGCGCGAAGCCCGCGATCATGCGCAGGGTCGTGGTCTTGCCGCAGCCCGACGGTCCCAACAGCGAGACGAACTCGCCCTTCTGCAGTTCGAGGGAGAAATCGGCGACCGCCTCGAACGCGCCATAGCGACGCGAAACGTTCTTCAGGACGAGCTTGCTCATGTCGCAGTCCGCCGCAGCATGAAGTCGCGCCCGAGCGCGCGTTGGCCGAGATAGAGCAGCGGTAGCGTCAGAAGCTGGAGGATCAGGGCCAGCGCCGAGAGGTATTCGAAGTTCCCCTCCTCGCTCATGTCGAAAATCATGACGGACGCCACCTTGGTGTTGGGACCATAAAGAAAGATCGCGGACGACAGCTCGCGTGTCGCCGGAATGAAAATCAGCAGCCAGGCGCCCAGCAGGCTACGCTTGAGCAGCGGCGCCACGACCCGGCGTAGCGCCATCAGGCGGCTGCCGCCCAGCACCCGGACGGCCTCCTCCATTTCCGGATTGAGGCTGCGAAGAGCTGCACTGGCATTGACGTAGCCGATCGGCAGGAAGCGTGTGGTGAACGCCAGGATCAGAATGAGTGCGGTGCCATAGAGCGAAAGCGGCGGCGGCGCGTAGGCCGCATAGAAGCCGATCGCCAGCACGACGCCCGGGATGACGAAGGGCGCGACGCAAAGGAAGCCCAGCACCTCGGCGAAGGGCACCAGCCGGCGGGTCACGATATAGGCAATGCCGAGCGTGATCAGCACAGCCGCCGTGGCCGCGGCGCCGGCGTAGAGGAAGCTGTTGATCACCGACTGTGCCGCCGTCGCGTGCTCGAACAGCACGAAGTTGAAATTGCGCAGCGTGATGTTGTCGAGCGAGAAGCCCCGCCCCCACGCCTTGGCGAACGACGACTGCACCAGGAAGATGTAGGGCAGGAACACCGACAAGGTCGCCACGAACATGGCATAGCCGAATATCGCCCAGCGCCACGGCCCGAGCCGGATCGGCCGCCGTTCGCCGCCCTTGCCGGTCAGCGTCGCGAATCCCTTGCGGGAGGTGATCAGGCGCTGCGCCAGGATCAGCAGGACGGTCACGCCGAGCAGCGGCATGGCGTAGGCCGCTGCCACCTCGACCCGCACGGGATTGCCGAAGAACTGGTAGAGCTGCGTCGTCACCACGTTGAAGCGCGCGGGAATCGCGATCATGGCCGGCGACGCGAAGAGCGCGATGGCCTCCAGGAAGCAGATGATGAGACCGCCCAGGATCGCCGGCAGGGCGAGCGGCAGGGTGACGCGCCGCATCGTGCGCCAGGTCCCCGCCCCCAGGATGTTGGCGGCGTCCTCCATCTCCGACGACACCAGCTCGAGCGCCGCCGTGGTGAAGATGAAGATATAGGGGAAGGAATAGAGCGCGATGACGACGACCAGGCCGGTGAAGCTGTAGATGTTGAACGGCCCTGCTTCGGCGCCGGTCACGAACATGAAAAAGCGGTTGAGCCAGCCCGCGTTGGGCCCGGCGAGCAGGATCCACGCCACCGCGCCGGTATAGGGCGGCGTGATGAAGGTCGCGAGCACCAGCATGCGGGTGAAGCCGCGTCCCGGCATGTCGGTCCGTGCCACACCCCAGGCGAGCGGAATGGCGAAGGCGCCCGCCAGGAGCGCCGCGCCGGCGCCCAGTTGAAGGGAATTGAACAGGGCGTCGATGTAGCGCGCGCGTCCGTAGGCCGTGGCGTAGTTGGACAGGGTGAAATCGCCGGTGCGCTCAGCCTGGAAGCTGGTGATCACGAGATAGACGAACGGACTCACCACCAGGATCAGGAGGATCGCGATGATCGCGATCCACAGAAGCCATGTCATGTCCCAGCGGCTGGCGCGCGGAATTCCCGCCGGCATCGCCTCGCCCGTGGACGCCGTCATCGCCACCGTCAGTTACCGAACGTGTCGCGCCACTGCTCGATCACCTGCGGGATGCCCTTCTCGACCTCTTCGACCGTCGGGCGGATCACCTTGATCTTGGAGATCGGCTGGGTCCCCGGGGCGCCGGGAACCTCCGGCCGCAGCGGAATACCGAAATGCTTGGCGTTGATCTCGGACGCTTCGATCGAATAGAGGAACTCCATGAAGAGGCGCGCCGCGTTCGGGTGCTTCGTTCCCTTGACGATCGACGACGGCGAGATGATCAGCACTGAGCCGTCAGTCGGATAGTTGACGGCTAGCGGATTGCCGCGCGCAGCGCTGAACAGGGTCGAGCCGTCCGCGCCGGCAGCGACCAGGCGCTCGCCGGCAACCAGCGCCGTCACGGTGTCGTTGATCGAACGACCAATCTGCGGCTTGTTCTTCTCGAGACTGTCGAAATACTTCCACTCGTAGAGCTTCTTCATCGACAGCACCCAGGTGCCGACGTAGCCTGAAAACGCCGGGTGTCCGGTCGAGACCTTGCCCTTCCACTTGATGTCGAGAAGGTCGGTCCACTTCTTGGGCGCGTCCTCTGCCTTCACCTTGGCGCTGTTGTAAGTCAGCACGACCTGACCGGCCGCCGTGGGATGATAATAGCCATCCGGGTCGAAATTGCGGAAGGCCGCATCGATCTTGGGGGCGTTCTCCGGGATGTATTTGTCGAACTTGCCCTCTGCCTTCAGACGCGCATAGTGGCCGAGGTCGGTCGACGAGAACACGTCGCAGATGGTTTGGTTGTTTTTCATGTCCTGCAGCAGGCGCTGATAGGCGACCTGGGCGGTGGTCCGCACGACATTGACCTTGATGCCGTAGGTCTTGGTGAAGGCCCGCCCGAGATCCTCCGCGCCTTCGGAAGTGTAGTGCGCGACGTACCAGGTGAGTTCGCCTTCCTTCTTGGCGGCTTCCTCGAGTGCCTTGAGATCGGCCCGCGCCGACATGGGTGCCAGGGCAAGAGCAGTAACGATAGCAAGACGTCCCAGAATCTTCATGAATTCCTCCCAGATAACGGCCTTATTTTTATTGGGTAGGATACGATCACAGCGAGAGCCACGCGACAAGCGCGGGCCGACAAGAGGACGCGCATGACGGAAAACGAACAATCCGCCGGATGGGCTGCGTACTACGACAAGCTTCGCGATCGTCCGCCGCGCAAAACGCTGCTGGCCGCACTCGACGCCTTCGGCGCCACGCCACCGGGCGCGCTCGCTCTCGATCTCGGCTGCGGCGACGGTCGCGACGCCATCGAAATGCTGCGACGAGGCTGGCGCGTCGTGGCGGTCGACGCCGAACCCGAGGCTTTGCGGCAATTGCAGGCGCGGCTCCTTCCTCCCGACAGTGATGTGACGCCCGTCGTTGCCCGCTTCGAGGAAGTCCCGATCCCGCTTGGCGCATCCCTGGTCAATTCGAGCTTCGCCATGCCTCTATGTGAGCCGACGGCCTTCCGCGCGCTGTGGGGCCGTATCCGGGAAGGCCTTCCATCGGGCGGCCGCTTCAGTGGCCAATGGTACGGTCCGCGCGACAGCTGGGTCGACCGACCCGGCATCACTTTCCTGCGTCGCGACGAGGCGCTTGCGATGTTGGAAGGCCTCGACCTCGAGATGTTCGAGGAAGAGGAAGCCGACGGCGTCACACCGCGGGGCAAATCGAAACACTGGCACATCTTCCATATCGTTGCGCGGAAGCCGTGATGCCGGCCGAAGTGGACAAGGCAGCGGCCGGTGTCCGACACTCCGGCGCCCGATCGAAGGAGGTTCCATGACCGCCGTTCCTGTAACTGCCGAAATCGCCAAGCGGGCCGCCCGCCTCGCCTGGAACGACCTGCCGGATGATCTGGTCGAGCGTACCAAGCAGTGCCTGCTCGACTGGTTTGCCGTTACCGTCGCCGGCGCCCAGGAGGAACTCACCGATATCCTGGTGGCCGAGGCGCTGGAAGACGGTGCCAAGGGACCGGCAACCCTGGTCGGTCGTTCGGAACGCGTGTTGCCCTCGGCGGCAACCCTGATTAACGGCGCCGCCAGCCACGCGCTCGACTATGACGACGTCAATTTCTCCATGGGTGGCCATCCGACGGTGACAGTCGTCCCCGCCCTGCTGGCGCTCGGCGAGCAGACCAGAGCTTCCGGAAGGCTGTTCATCGAGAGCTTTGTCGCCGGCTACGAGACGTCGGGCCGGGTCGGCCGCCTCGTGTCACCCAGCCATTACCAGAAAGGCTTCCACGTCACCGGCACGGTCGGCTCCTTCTCGGCTACTGCCGCCGCAGGCCGCATGCTGGGCCTCGACGACAAGCAGCTCGCCGTGGCTTTCGGCATTGCCGCCACCCAGGCGGCGGGCCTGAAATCCAACTTCGGCACCATGTGCAAGCCCCTCCACGCCGGCACCGCATCGGAGCACGGATTGCGCGCAGCGCGGCTGGCGGCCAAGGGTTTTACCGCGCGCGGCGATTCTCTGGAATGCGACCAGGGCTTCGCCAGCTCACAGAGCGACCACATGAATGCCGATGCCGCGCTGGGCGAGCCGCCGGCCGGCTGGCATCTTCGCAACAACCTCTTCAAATATCACGCCGCCTGCTACCTGACGCACGCGCCCATCGAATGCGCCAAGGAGATCCGGCTCAAGAGCAACTTCCCGCCCGAACGGGTGCGGAAGATCATGCTGCGCATCGATTCGGGCTCCGACAAGGTTTGCAACATCGCCCATCCGACGACCGGCCTCGAAGCCAAGTTCTCGCTGCGCCAGACCATCGCCATGGCGCTGACCGGCGTCGATACCGCGAACCTCGACTCTTTCAATGACGCCGTGACACAGGACCCACGCATCCGGGCCTTGCGCGAAAAGGTCGACATCGACTTCAAGCCGAACTGGGCCCACTCGCTGGCCGAGATGGCGATCCAGCTCGACGACGGCACCACCATCGAGGCTACGCACGACTCGGGCATCCCCTGGGCCGACGTCGCCAGGCAGCGCCAGGCGATCGACGCCAAGTACGAGAGCCTCGTCACGCCGATCCTGGGCGCCGTCGGTGCCCGACGCCTGCACGATATGATCGAGCGCATCGACAGCCTCACCGACGTGGGCGAACTCGCCCGCGCTTCAGCAAAGAGCTAGCGGAGACAGAATGTCGGAGGATTTCAGGGCCCGCGCCCGGCTGGTGCCGAAGGGCAACCGCTACGAGGATTTCGAGGTCGGGCGCGTCTTCAGGCACCATTGGGGCCGCACCATCACCGAGTCGGAAAGCACCCTCTTCTCGACGCTGACGCTGCACTTCAATCCGCACTACTTCAACGCCGCCTACGCCAGTGCCCATGGCCACCCCGGCATCGTCGCCAACCCGCTGCTGGTCTTCACCACGGTCTTTGGCCTCACGGTCGAGGATCTGAGCGAAGGCGGCGGGCCATTCCTCGGCGTCAACGAACTCACCTATCACCTGTCCGTCTATCCAGGCGATTCGCTGCGTGCCGAATCGGTGGTGCTCGACCGCCGCGTCTCGGACTCGCACAAGGGGTTCGGGATCGTCACCTGGCACTCCAAGGGCTTTAACCAGCGCGAAGAACTCGCCATCGACTTTAAACGCACCAACCTCGTGCGCCTCAGGAATCCGTAAGATGCCGTACATCACCGAAGAACGCCGCATGATCCAGGAGCAGGCGCGCGAGTTCACGCTGAACGAAGTCCTGCCCGTCGCCAACAAGCTCGACCCCGAGAAGGGCGAGATCCCGATGGACCTCCGCGACAAGATGGCGGAGCTCGGCTATTTCGGCATTCTCATTCCGGAGAAATACGGTGGCCTTGGCCTCGGTTACTTCGAGTACTGCCTCGTCACCGAGGAGCTGTCGCGCGGCTGGATGAGCGTGGCGTCCCTGATCGCGCGCGGCAACAGCCTGATCGGCTCGCACATGATGAGCGAGGAGCAGAAGGGCCGCTACCTCTCGCGCATGGCCAAGGGCGAGTTCCTGGGCGCCTTCTCCATGTCGGAACCCAATGCGGGCTCGGACATCTCCAACATTTCCTGTCGCGCCAAAAAAGAAGGGGCGAGCTGGCTGATCAGCGGCAACAAGTACTGGTGCACCTTCGCCGACGGCGCCGACTTTATGATCATCATCGCGCGAACCTCGGAGGCTCCTCCCGGCAAGCGCCACATGGGCCTCACCATGTTCTTCCTCGAGAAGAAGCGTGGCGAGCTACCGCCGGGCTGCAGCGGCGCGCCCATTCCCAAGATCGGCTATTTCGGCTGGAAGACCTTTGAACTGGCCTTCGACAATTGCCGGGTACCGGCCGAAAACGTGATCGGCGAGGAAGGCCATGCCTTCTACTACGCCACCTCGGGCCTTGAAGGAGCGCGCGCCCACACCGCAGCCCGCGCCATCGGTCTCGCCCAGGGCGCGCTCGACGATTCGATCGCCTATGCCAACGACCGCAAGCAGTTCGGCCGTTCGATCTCCGACTTCCAGGCCATCCGCTTCAAGATCGCCGACATGGCGACGCAGATCGAGGCGGCGCGCCAGCTCAACTATTTCGTCTGCGAGCAGATCGACACCGGCCAGCGCTGCGACAAGGAAGCTTCCATGGTGAAGCTCTTCGCCTCGGAGATGGCCGAGCGTGTGTGCAGCGAGGGCATCCAGATCCACGGCGGCGCGGGCTACACCACGCTTCACGCCGTCGAGCGATATTGGCGCGACGCCCGTCTCACCAAGATCTTCGAGGGCACCTCGGAGATCCAGAAGCGCATCATCTCCGATCGCCTGCTCGGCCGCGGGAGGAACTGATGAAAGTCTCCGCACTAACCGGCAAGACCAACTACTTCGAAGATTTCAAGGTCGGCGAGGTGATGAAGCACGCGCGCGGCAAGACCGTGGAGCCGATGGAGCAGGTCTGGATCACCAACGTGACCATGAACACCGCCGAGGCGCACTTCAACGAGCACCTCACCAAGTCGACGCCCTACGGGCAGCGCCTGGGCTTCGGCGGCGTCACCATCTCGATGTGCATCGGCCTTGCCGCCGAGGACACGGCCGAGAATGCACTGATGGAACTGGGCATGGACAAGATCCGACTCAAAGGCCCGCTCCATCACGGCGACACGCTTTATTGCTACAGCGAGGTGCTGGAGAAGACCGACGCCAAGCAGCCCGACGCCGGCATCGTCCGCTTCAAGCATTATGGCGTGAATCAGGACGACAAGCACATCTTCGAGGGTGAACGCACCGTGCTGATCAAGCGGCGCAGTCACTGGGGAGAGAAGTGATTTTCAGAGGAGCGCGCCACTCCAGTGGCGCTCATGATCATGAAGCGCCACTTCAGGGCGGAGGCTACTCCGCCCGCAGTGGCGCGCTCCCATGACCGAAGTCCTCGGCGCTCTCGACAGCGTGAAAATCGTCGATCTCACCCAGATGCTGGCCGGCCCCTTTTGCACGATGCTTCTGGCCGACCAGGGGGCGGAGATCATCAAGGTCGAGCCGCTCGACGGCGATCACACCCGCATCATCGGCCCCTATCATGCCGACGACTCGCTCAAGGCATTCGGCGGCTACTTCGCCTCGGTGAACCGCAACAAGAGGTCGATCGCCATCGACCTCAAGCGACCTGAGGGCCGCGATCTCGTGATGCGCCTCTGCGACGGCGCCGACGCCGTGGTCGAGAATTACCGCGGTGGCGTCATGGATCGCCTCGGACTGAGCTACGAGGCACTGCACGAGCGTTGCCCAAAGCTGGTCTATGCGACCATTCGCGGTTTCGGCGACTGGCGCACCGGACGCAGCCCCTACACCGACTGGCCTGCCTACGACGTGGTGTCCCAGGCCTTCGGTGGCATCATGGCGATCACTGGCCCCGACAAGACCACGCCGATGAAAGTCGGTCCCGGCATCGGCGATCTGATGCCCGCCACCATGTGCGCCTTCGGAATCGTGAGCGCCGTCTTCCGGGCGCACAAGACCGGTAAGGGCCAGTTCGTCGACGTCGGCATGGTCGACGCGATCCTGTCGCTCTGCGAGCGCATCGTGCACCAGCATGCCTATACCGGCGGTGTGCCGACACCGGAGGGCAACCATCATCCCCTGCTCTGCCCCTTCGGCATGTTCCCGGCCAAGGACGGCTTCATCACCATCGCCGCCCACGCCGATGCCCATTGGCCGATCCTCTGCCGGCTGATCGGCAAGCCGGAGCTCGGCACCGACCCGCGGCTGGCCAATGTCCAGGATCGTCGGGCCAATCAGGACGAGATCATCGCCGTCGTGTCGGCCTTCACCAGCCGGCACACCAAGAAGGAACTGCTGGCCCATTTCGGCGGCCAGGTGCCGTTCGCGCCGGTGAACGACGTGCGCGACGTCTTCAGCGATCCGCACTTTGCTGCCCGCGACATGATCGTCTCGGTGCCCCATCCCGGCCTCGACCACGAGACCCGGGTGGCCGGCGTGGCGATCAAGATGACCGAGACCCCCGGCCGCGTGCGCCATCGCGCCCCCTTGCTGGGGGAGCATACGGACCGCTATCTGACCGAACTTGGCCTCGATGGCGCGGAAATTGCCCGCCTGAGAGCTGAAAAGATCGTTGCCTGAGGAGATTTGACATGACCGACCGCCCTCCCCGCCGCCCGCGCCGCGTCCAGCTCTCGACGCCCGGTTCCAGCGAAAAGATGATCCAGAAGGCGTCCGAGTCGAAGGCCGACCATGTCTTCCTCGACCTCGAGGACGCCGTCGCGCCCAGCCAGAAGCGCGACGCCCGCAAGAAGATCATCGAGGGCCTGAAAACGCTCAACTGGAAGGGCAAGACGCGCTGCGTCCGCATCAACGACCTCACCACCGAGTATGCCTACGAAGACATCATCGAGATCGTCGAGGGCGCCGGCGAGCATCTCGACACCATCATGATGACCAAGGTCATGACGCCGGCCGACGTGCTGTTCGCCGACAAGCTGCTGTTCCAAATGGAAAAGAAGCTGAAGCTCAGGCGCCGCATCGGTCTCGAAGCGCTGATCGAGGAAGTCGAGGGCATGCAGAACGTCGATGCCATCGCCAAGAGCACGCCGCGTCTGGAGTGCCTGGTGTTCGGCATGGGTGACTTCTCGGCCTCGATGGGCGTCACCAACAAGAATGTCGGCGAGAACGACGGCTACCCGGGCGACATCTGGCACTATGCCCGCTTCCGACTGATCATGGCCTGCCGCGCCGCTGGCATCGACCCGGTCGATGGTCCCTTCGCCGACTTCAAGAACCCCGATGTCTATCGAGAAGAGTGCAAGCGCTCGATGATTCTGGGCTGCGTCGGCAAGTGGGCGATCCACCCCTCCCAGATCGAGGTCGCGCTCGACGTCTATTCGCCCAAGCCCGAGGACATCGCCCGCGCCCGCATGCTCGAGAAGGCCTATGCCGAGGCCGAAGCCAAGGGCCTGGGCGCCATCAATGTCGACGGCATCATGGTCGACGTGGCCTCGATCCGCATCCTGCGCAACACCATCCTGAACAAGGCCGACCTCTACGAGATGTAGGGCCGGCCTGTCGTCATGAAGCGCGCGATCATCCCGGTGGCCAGCATGCTGGCCATCCAGGTAATGATCTCGATTTCAGTGCTCTCGCTCTCGGTGATGATGCCGGCCGTCGCCCGGGATCTGGCGATCGATCCCAAGCTGGTCGGCGTCTTCACCGCCATCATCTATGCCGTCGCGGCCGTGATGGCGTTGGTGGCCGCCGGGCCGATCGTGCGGCTGGGCGCCGTGCGCGTTTGTCAGGCAGCGCTTCTCTTCGCCGCTATCGGCCTCGCCCTCAATTCGATGGCTTTGGTCGCCGCGACCGTCGTGGCCGTTGCCTTCATCGGCGCCGCCCAAGGCCCGATCAACCCGGCGTCCGCGCATGTGCTGGCCCAGCGCGTGCCGCGGGAATGGTTCGGAATGGTGTTCTCCATCAAGCAGACCGGCGTGCCGATCGGCTTCGCCCTGGCGGGACTCATTTTTCCCTTTCTGCTGGGTTGGGTCGGATGGCAGGGCGCGAGCTTGGTCGCGGCCGGTGCGGCGGTCCTCGCCGCCCTCCTGATCGAGCCGCTGCGCTCAAGTCTCGACGTGGTCGCGACCGCGGGGCAACCGCAGGCCGGCATTTTGCGTTCCGTTCGTTTCGTGCTGGCGCACCCGCAGCTCCGGGTCCTGGGCTGGTCCGCCTTCGTCTACGTGATCGCCCAACACACCTTCACCTTCTACCTCGTGACCTACCTTTATGAGCATTGCGGCCTGACCATTGCGCGTGCCGGCTTTGTGCTGGCGGCCTCACAACTCGTCGGCACAGTTGTGCGCCTGTTGAGTGGCGGCATGGGCGACCGGGTACCGCGCATGAAGCTGCTGGGCTGGACCGGCGTGCTAATGACCGTGGGCTGCATCGCCACCGGCCTGCTCGAGGCCGATACGCCGTTCTGGCTGATCACCCTGGTGGTCGTGGCCTATGGCGCGGTCGTCATCAGCTGGAACGGCACCTCGCAGGCGGAATTCGCCCACCTCGCCCCACCCGGCGAGGCCGCGGCTGTCGCCGCCGTGCAGACCGCCCTCGCCTTTTCCGGTGCGGTGTTCGGGCCGCCGATCTTTGCCCTGATCGCTGCCGTCGCCAGCTATCGCATGGCCTTCTTCTTCGTGGCGGTCTGTGTGCTTATCGCGGCCGTCTGGCAGATCGCGGCAGCGCGACGGCCGCTCGCCGCCTAGGGTTCCTTCATCCCGGCGACCGAAACGACCTCGCCCCACTTCCGAATTTCGTTCTCCTGGAACGCAGCCAACTCTTCGGGAGAGCCGGGAAAGACGACGCCCAGGGTCGTACGCATCAGGTTGCCGTAGGCCTCCGAAAGGACCGCCTCGCGGATCAGCCGATTGAGCTTGTCGATGATCGGTCGAGGTGTGCCGGCCGGGACATAGGCCGCGTTCCAAGGCTGCGACTCGTAGCCCGGCACGCCACTCTCCGCGACGGTCGGGTATTGTTCCAGTCCGGGATAGCGCTGCGGACTGGTGACGGCGATGCCACGCGCTCGTCCGTCACGCACGGGCGGCAGGCCGGTCGTGAAATCGCAGAAAATTACGTCAATGCGGTCACCCAGAAGGTCAGCAACGACCTGCGGTTGGGTCTTGTAGGGAACGCCGAGCAGATCGACCTTGGCCATGATCTTGAACAACTCGGCGGCGCCGCGGCTCGAGCCGTTGCCGCTCCCGAACGTCAGCTTGCCTGGTTGGGTGCGGGCAAACGCGATGAGTTCGGCGACCGACTTTATCGGCAAGTCGTTGCGCACCATGACGATCTGGGCACCGCGCGACAGGCCGCTGATCGGAGCGAAACTCTTCACCGGATCGTAGCTCAAGGTCTTGTAGACGTGCTGGTTGATCGCCTGGGTCGTCTGTGTCGTCACGAAGACCGTGTAGCCGTCGGGCGCCGCCGTGGCGGCCGCCTGGGCGCCGATCTGGCCTTCGGCGCCCGCCCTGTTTTCGACGACCACGCTCTGGCCGGTGCGGTTCGATATTTCGGAAGCAATGACACGCGCCACCGTGTCCGTCGCCGTTCCCGGCCCGAACGGCGCAATGATCCGAATGGGCCGGTTCGGGTAATCCTGCGCGACGGCAGGCATCGCCAACGTTATTCCGACAAGCAGACTTATGATGAATCGCATGCCTGCAGCCTACGCCACTCACTGCGAAGGTGATAGCGTGTCACCAACGAAGAAGCGGAGGAAACACATGAAGCATGGGCTCATCGCACCCTTGTTGGCGGCTTTGCTCATTGCCGCCAGCGGCCCCGCTGTCTGGGCGCAAAAGGCCGGTGGCATCCTCAAGGTCACGCATCGTGACAACCCGCCCAGCGCCTCGATCCACGAAGAAGCGACCATCTCGACGGTCATGCCCTTCATGTCGGTCTACAACAACCTCGTCGTGTTCGACCCAAAAACCAAGCAGAACGCACCCGACCACATCGTGCCCGACCTCGCCACCGAATGGGCCTGGAACGACGACGGCACCAAACTCACCTTCAAGCTGCGCGATGGCGTGAAGTGGCACGACGGCAAGCCCTTCACCAGCGCCGACGTGAAGTGCACCTGGGACATGCTGATCTCGACCGAGTCGAAGCTGCGCAAGAATCCGCGCAAGCCCTGGTACTTCAATCTCAAGGAAGTGACGACCAACGGCGACCGCGAGGTGAGTTTCCAACTGAACCGGCCGCAACCGTCGCTGCTCACCATGCTGGCCGGCGGTATGTCGCCGGTCTATCCCTGCCACGTGCCGGCGGCGCAGATGCGCACCAAGCCGATCGGTACCGGCCCGTTCAAGTTCGTCGAGTTGAAACAGAACGAATCGGTCAAGTTGGCAAAAAACCCGGACTACTGGAAACCCGGCCGGCCCTACCTCGACGGCATCGAGTTCCAGATCATTCCCAGTCGAGCAACCTCGGTCCTGTCTTTTATCGCCGGCAAGTTCGACATGACGTTCACGGCCGAGATCTCGCCCACGGTCATGAAAGATATCAAGACCCAGGTGCCGGACGCGATCTGCGAGATGCTGCCGACCAACACCCAGGCCAACCTGCTGATCAATCGCGACAAGCCCCCATTCGACAATGCCAAGATCCGTCAAGCCATGGTGCTGGCGATCGACCGCTCCTCCTTCACCGAGATCATCGGCCAGGGCACCAACCGCCAGGGCGGCACCATGTTGCCGCCGCCGGAGGGCCTGTGGGGCATGCCGCCGGAATTCCTCGCCACCGTCGCCGGCTACGGCAGCGACCACGAAAAGGCACGTGAGGAAGGCCGCAAGATCATGCGTGAGCTGGGATACAGCGCCGACAAGCCGCTCAAGATCAAGGTCTCGACCCGCAACATCCCGACCTATCGTGACCAGGCGGTGATCCTGATCGACCACCTGAAGAAGGTCTTCATCGAAGGCGAACTCGAACCGCTCGATACGGCGGTCTGGTACAATCGCATGGCGCGCAGGGACTTCACTGTCGGCCTGAACGTCCAGGGCGTCGGCATCGACGATCCCGACGTGGTCTTCTACGAGACCTTCAGCTGCGGCTCGGAGCGCAATTACACCAACTACTGCAGCCCCGAGATCGAGAAGCTGTTTGAGCAACAGTCGCGCATGACCGACACCGAGAAGCGCAAGAAGCTGGTCTGGGAGATCGACAAGAAGCTGCAGGAGGACGGCGCCCGTCCGGTGATCCAGCACGATTGGGGCGCCACCTGCTGGCGGCCCTACGTCAAGGGAGTGAACCTGGCCATCAATACGATCTATAATCACTGGCGTTTCGAAGACGTCTGGCTCGACCGCTGAGGAGGCGACCATGATCAAGGGTTTGCACCACAACGCCTATCGTTGCCGCGATTCCGAGGAGACCCGGAAGTTCTA
>JAQSDW010000122.1 GCA_029946105.1 Reyranella sp.
AAGGATCTGCGCGTCGCCATCATCCACGAGGACGGCGCCTACGGCGTCGACGTCTCCAAGGGCAACGAGGCCGGCGCCAAGAAGGCGGGCTTCAACGTCGTGCTGAAGGAAGGTTATTCGGCCACCGCGCCCGATCTCTCGGCGCTGGTGACCAAGCTGAAGCGCGCCCGGCCGGACGTCATCTTCCACACCGGCTACAACCCGGACATCACGCTGCTGCTGCGCCAGGCGCGCGAGCAGGGGCTGAAGTTCGGCGCCCTGGTCGGCCACGGCGCCGGCTACGGCGTCTACGAGAAGCTGAAGGAAGGCCTCGGCGCCGACGTCAATTACTTCTTCAACACCGACCCGATCTCGATCTGGCTGACCAACGCCAAGACGCTCGACGCCAAGCTGCCGCCGGTGATCAAGATGATCGGGGAGGAGTTCGACAAGGTGAAGCCGGGCGTCGCCATCCGTTCGGCGCACGTCGGCATGGCCGCCTCCAACACCTACCTGTTCTTCACCGCGGTGCTGCCGGTCGCCATCAAGAAGTACGGCGGTGTCGATCCCGAGGCGCTGCGCAAGGCCGCCATGGACCTCGACATCAAGGAAGGCGGCACCATGCTGGGCTTCGGCGTCAAGTTCCCCGCCGAGGGTTCGCAGATGGCCGGCCAGAACGAGCGCTCGTTCCCGGTCGTCATCCAGTACGTCGACGACAAGTCGTACGTCGTGTGGCCGAAGAGCCAGGCGATGCGCGAGGCCGTGCTGCCGCTGCCCAAAGGTTCCACCTACAGCAACCAATAGCCCTCAGTCGGGTTAGCGGGGAGTACGGGCGTGCTGGTGGTGAAGGGGCTGGTGAAGCGCTTCGGCGGCTTCACCGCCGTGAACAACGTGTCGTTCGAGGTCAAGCAGGGCGAGATTCTCGGCCTGATCGGCCCGAACGGCTCGGGCAAGAGCACGATCTTCAACATGCTGTCGGGCACCTTCCCGCCGTCGGCGGGCTCGATCCTGTTCGACGGCGGCGAGATCGCGGGCCTGCCGCCGCACAAGATCATCAACCGCGGCATCGGCCGCACCTTCCAGATCCCGCGACCGTTCCGCAGGCTCTCGATCTTCGAGAACGTGGCGCTGGCGGGCTACTACGGCCAGGGTAGCCACAGCCTCGCCAAGGCCAACGACTCGGCCGAGAAGGCGCTCGCCATGGTCGGCCTTCCGACCGACCGCCATGCCAGCGTCGATGGCCTGGGCGCCGCCGGCCTCAAGAAGCTGGAACTCGCCAAGGCGATCGCCACGGGGCCGAAGCTCCTGCTGGCCGACGAGAGCCTGGGTGGCCTCGACGAGGCCGAGATGGACCAGGCCGCCGACATGCTGCGCAAGATCCGCGATGAGCTCGGCATCACCATCATCTGGGTCGAACACATCATGGGCGTGCTGATGCGCGTGGTCGACCGCGTCATGGTGCTCGACCACGGCGAGAAGATCTCCGAGGGCCTGCCGAGTGCGGTGTCGAGCGATCCGCGCGTCGTCGAGGTCTATCTCGGCACCGACGCGGACGCGACCCAGGCCGCTGCGGCAGAAGCGCGTCGTTGAGAGACCGATGAGTGCCGCTGGACACATGCTCGAACTAAAAGCCATCGATGCGGGTTATGGCGCCTTCCAGGCGCTGTTCGGCGTCAACCTTCACGTCAACGCCGGCGAGGCGGTGGGCGTGATCGGGCCCAACGGCGCCGGCAAGACGACGCTGATGCGGGTGATCTCCGGCCTGATCCGTCCGACCAAGGGGTCGATCGCGATGGAGGGCACCGATGTGCTCGCGACGCCGCCGCACCGCATCGTCGGCCTCGGCATCGCCCACGTGCCGGAAAACCGCCGTCTGTTTCCGCGGCTCACGGTCGAAGACAACCTCAAGATGGGTGCCTTCATGCCCGAGGCGCGCGCCAAATATGCCGAGCGGCTGGAAGTCGTGTTCGACCTCTTCCCGCGCATGAAGGAACGCCGCGGCCAGTTGGCCGGCACCATGTCGGGCGGCGAGCAGCAGATGTGCGCCATCGGACGCGCGCTGATGTCCGATCCCAAGCTGCTGCTGCTCGACGAGCCGTCGGCCGGCCTGGCACCGGTCGTGGTCCAGCAGGTTTTCGAACTGGTCAAGCGCATCCGCGCCGGCGGGCTCACCGTGCTGATCGTCGAGCAGAACGTCCAGCAGGTGTTGCGCGTCGTCGATCGCGCCTACCTGCTCGAGGCCGGCAGCATCCGCGCCTCGGGCAGCTCGGCCGAGATGCAGGCGAACGACACGATCAAACAGGCCTATCTCGGTGTTTGAGTTGGTTCATGTTCCTCTCCCCCTTGAGGGGGAGAGGCTAGGTGAGAGGGGAGGAGGCGATGTGCGCAATCCCCTCACCCAACCTCTCCCCCTAACGGGGGAGAGGAAGAAGAAAGGGCGGCGATGAGCGCATTCCTCGAAATTTTCGACATCTATCTGCTCGAGGCGATGGTCAACGGCATCCTGCTGGGCGGCGTCCTTGCCCTGCTGGCGCTCGGCCTCAACCTGATCTTCGGCGTCATCGACGTGACATGGATCTGCTACGCCGAGCTGGTGATGATCGGCATGTACGGCATGTACTACCTCGTGCAGTACTACGGCCTGCCGTACTGGGTCGCGGCGCCGCTCACGATCCTGCTGGTGGCGGCGATGGGTGCGATGCTGCACTTCCTGGTGATCGCGCCGCTGCTCGGCGCCGCGCCGATCAACCAGCTTCTGGCGACCGGCGGCGTGCTGTTCGTGCTGCAGAGCTTCGCCACCGTGGCCTTCGGCATCGACTTCCGCAATCTCGGCATCCGCCTGCCGGTGCTGCAGTTCGCCGAGATGCATTTCAGCTACTCGCGGCTGCTGTCGTTCCTCGCCGCCCTGGTCGGCATGGTGGTGATCTATCTCTTCATGACGCGGACCTACACCGGCACCGCCATCCGCGCGATCGCCCAGGACCGCCAGATCATGGCGCTGATGGGCGTCGACACGAAGAAGATCTACCTCGTTACCTCGGCACTGGGCGGCGCGCTGGCGGGCCTCGCGGCCTGCCTGCTGGTCCTGCAGTACGACGTCCATCCCTTCGTCGGCCTGTCGTTCGGGCCGATCACCTTCCTGATCTGCGTGCTGGGCGGGCTGGGCAACTTCGTCGGCGGCTTCGTGGCGGCGTTCCTGTTCGCCGAGATCATCTCGCTGGGCGGCCTGTTCTCCGACCTCGAGTGGGGCTA
>JAQSDW010000123.1:0-10197 GCA_029946105.1 Reyranella sp.
GACGTCGGCCGCAGCGCCGCTTTCGACCAGGCGGCCGGCGTACATGACGTTGACCCGCTTGGCATAGCGCGCGACGACGCCGAGATTATGCGTGATGATGATCAGCGCGACGTTCAGCCGGCGGGTCAGCCCCGTCATCAGCTCCAGGATCTGCGCCTGGATCGTGACGTCGAGCGCCGTGGTCGGCTCGTCGGCGATGATCAGCCGGGGCTCGCAGGTCAGCGCAATCGCGATCATGATTCGCTGGCGCATGCCGCCGGAAAGCTGGTGGGGATATTGATTCAGCCGGCGCTCGGGATCGGCGATGCCGACCAGCGAGAGCAGTTCGACGGCACGCCGGTCCGCCGTCGGCCGGTCGACGCCGCGATGCTGCTGCAGCGTCTCGGTGATCTGGCGGCCGATGGTCAGCACCGGATTGAGCGACGTCATCGGCTCCTGGAACACCATGCCGATCTCGCTGCCGCGCACTTCCCGCATTTCCTCAGGGGAAAGACCGAGCAGGTCGCGGCCGTCGAACAGGATCTGGCCCTCGGTGATCCGTCCCGGCGGATCGGGAATGAGGCGCAGGATCGACATCGCGCCGACCGACTTGCCCGACCCGCTCTCGCCCACGATCGCCACGGTCTCGCCGGGATCGACCGTGTACGACACACCGTCGACGGCGCGCACCAGTCCAGCGCCGGTCCGAAATTCGGTGTGCAAATTCCTCACATCGAGGAGTGCCGACATAGGCCCTCGCGGCGTTTCCCTGTTTCCCATTCATTTCCGGCACGCTCCGCGCCCCGGCGTTCACCCTTCTGGGCGAACGTATTGTGAGCATTGTAGGCACAAATTGCGGCAGACGCGAGGCAATGCGCCCCGGATGGGTTATCCTGCGGGTGTTCCTGAAGAGTTGAAGGGGCGGCTGCTAGGCCGGGCCCGGGGACTTCGATAGACTCGACCGCCCATGAGCGCCGAAACCATCGTACCCGCAGAAGCAGCCCGGCCCGCCCGCCGGCGAAGCCCCGCCTTCGGCCTGTCGTGGCGCATCCTGGCGCTGGTGGTGACGGCGGTGATGACGGCGGAGATTCTGATCTTCCTGCCCTCGATCGCCCGCTTCCGCGTGGTCTACCTGGAACAGCTCATCGAAAGCGGCACGCTGGCAGCACTCGCGCTCGACGCCACGCCCGACAATATGGTGACGGAGGAGGTCAAACGCAGCCTGCTCAATCATGCCCGCGTCGACGCCGTGGTGCTGGTCGAGCCCAACAAGCCCAAGCGCGCCTTGATGAACATCCAGCCCAGCCCCGAGATGCCGAGTTTCAACCTGACGGATCGCGGCGCGCTCGGCCTGATCTGGGATGCGCTGTCGGCCATGGCGCAGGATGGCTCGCGCTACCTCCGGGTCGGCGGCGAGTCGATGCGCCTGCCGTCGGCCATGGTGTGGGTCGTGGCCGATGAACTGCCGATGCGCATCGCCATGTACGCCTATTCCGGCCGCATCCTGGTGCTGTCGGTCATCATCGCCCTGTTCACGGCGATCCTGCTTTATCTCGGCCTGCGCTGGCTGGTGATCCGGCCATTGCAGGATCTGTCGTCCGACATGACGGCCTTCCGCCGCGCGCCCGAAGAGGCCAGGATGGCGCGCGCGCCGACCCGGCGCAACGACGAGATCGGCGTCGTCGACCGTGAATTCCAGAACCTGCAGCGGGAGCTGCGCGCCTCGCTCCGGCAGAAATCGCGGCTGGCCGAGATCGGCGCCGCCACCAACAAGATCAACCACGACCTGCGCAACATGTTGTCGACGGCACGGCTGCTGTCGGACCGTCTGGCGCGCAGCGGCGACGAGCGCACGCGGGCTCTGGCGCCGACCATTCTCAACACCATCGATCGCGCGGCGCGCCTGGCCAGCGACGCCATCGAATATGTGCGCGACCGGCCGGCCCCGCGGCTGGCCCCGGTCGATCTTGCCGATCTCGTCGACGAGGCCGGGATCGCGCTGCAGGAACAGGGCGAAGACAGCACTCCCAATGTCGTCCGGGCATGGCTGAACGAGGTCGGCGAAGGCCGCACCGCCCGCGCCGACCGCGATCTGCTCTATCGCATCTTTGTCAATCTCGGCCGCAACGCCTTCGAGGCCGGCGCCACCACCGTCACCATCCGGTCGCGGACGGGCGGCGAATTTCTCCTGATCGACGTCGCCGACAACGGTGCAGGAATATCGCAGGCGTTCATCGATCAGCTCTTTCGGCCTTTCGCCACCGGCGGGCGGGCGGGCGGTGCGGGCCTGGGCCTCGCCATCGCGCGCGACCTGGTGCGTGCCCATGGCGGCGACATTGCGCTGGCCGAGACCGGCGCCTCGGGAACGACCTTCCGCTTTACCCTGCCCCAGAATGGCGCCTGAGCAGAACGGCGTCTGATCAGGGCTCGGCCTTGAGGCGCGCGATGAAGTCGCGAATGCGCCGGGCGTTGACGCCGAGGTCGGCCTCGCCGGCACGACTCTTGGAGCGGATATCGATCCGGCTGCCCGTGCCATCGGCGCGGATGCGCACGACGATATCGTCGCGAAAACCGAACCACTGGCTGGTGTCGACGGCTTCGATCCGGCCGTCCGCCGGCGCCCGCGCCACGACATCCCATCCCATCGCCGTCACCACGCGGTCGACCCGCTTGAACGCCTCGGCCGGGGCAACCGGTAGAACGACCGGCACGATATCGGAATAGGCGGCGCGCTGGAGAACCGCGGCAGAGGCACCGGGATAGGCCGCCGGGTTGGGCGCCCCGCGCCGCAACTGCAGAAGTGCCACCATGGCCGGCGGATTGGCGACATCCGTCGAAATGTCGTTGAGTGCCGGCAATTGCTGGGACCACAGGAACCAGGTCACGGGCATCCAGGCGCCGGCCAGTCCGATCACGACAGCGAGAAAGGCCGCCACGAAGCCGCGCCGCCGATCGCCCGGCCGGGTCGGCACGATGGTCGCGAGCCCCAGGGCCACCGCGGCAACAGCTGCATAGAAGCCGTAGCGGAAAACGGTGATGGCCCACTCGATATCCAGGCCGATATAGCGATGGAGCGGACCGGCGGCGGCTACGATCAGCGCAGCCACACAGGCGGCAAGGAAAGCCAGGCGCGCCAGACGATGACTGATCTGATTAGTCGGTCGAACGAACATGCCGTCTCCGCTGTAACACCATCGTAACCGCTAAACGCACCTCATGCATCCGTCCGGCTGCAGACCTGCCGCCGGCCAAACATGGGACGGCGGCTCGACAACCGGCACGGCGTTCTTTATGCGCCCGCTATGAAGCAGTTCGACATCGATCGCCGGCGAGCGATGGCAGCGGGCATGGGCGCCATCGCCCTGTGGGGTGGTTTGGCGGCGTTGTCGGTGCTGGCCGGCACCATACCTCCCTTCCAGATGGTTGCCATGACGTTCACCATCGGCGCGTCGCTCGGCATCATCCGTGCCCGACGTCGCGGCGTCGGCTGGGCCGACCTCGTGCGTTGGCCAGGACGGGTCTGGCTGCTGGGTATCGGCGGCCTGTTCGGCTACCACGCGCTCTATTTCGGTGCGCTGCAGCTGGCACCTCCGGCGGAGGCCAATCTCGTCAACTATCTCTGGCCTCTGCTGATCGTGCTGCTGTCGGCACCGTTCGCCGCAAAAAACGAACGAGGGCGGCTGGGCTGGACACATCTGGCGGGCGCTGCGCTCGGCTTCGCGGGCGTGGCGATGCTGGCCTTCGGACGCGGCATCGTCTTTTCCGGCAATCATGCGCTGGGCTATGCGCTGGCGCTTGGTTGCGCCATCACCTGGTTGCTCTATTCGGTATTGTCGCGCCGCTTCGGCGAAACGCCGACCGATGCGATCGCTGCCTTCTGCGCGGCGTCCGCCGCCTTGTCGCTGCTCTGCCACCTCGCCTTCGAACGCACCGTCTGGCCGGCCTCGACCTCGGCATGGTTCGCGATCCTGGCGCTGGGCCTCGGTCCGGCCGGCGGCGCGTTCTATCTCTGGGACCATGCCGTGAAGCGCGGCGATATCCGCGCATTGGGAGCGCTCAGCTACGCAACGCCGATCCTGTCCACCGCATTGCTGATCGCGTGTGGTTTGGCCGAACCCACGAGCGCGTTGCTGCTCGCGGCCGTTCTGGTCACCGTTGGCGCCGCACTCGCCTCGCGCGAGCTATGGCGACGCCCGAATATCAGCTAGCGCCGGGCTGCCAGCCCAGCGGTGCCAGTTCGAAGCCCGCGAAATCGAAGCCTGGTGCCACGGTGCAGCCGACCAGCGTCCAGTTGCCCAGCGAGCGCGCCGCCTGCCAGATGCCGCGCGGCACCACGATCTGCGGCGTCTCGCCGAGACCAAAATCGCTGCCGAGCCGCAGATGACGGGCGGCACGACCATCGTCGCTCCCATCGTCGCTCAGAGAGAGTTCGAGCGAGGCGCCAGCGTAGTGATGCCAGACCTCGTCGGCATCGACCCTGTGCCAGTGCGATCGTTCGCCGGCGCGGAGCAGAAAAAAGATCGCGGTGCTGGCGCCGCGGCCGCCAACTCCCTGGGCATCAGGTGCCCGGAAGGTCTCGCGAAAATGCCCACCCTCGGGGTGCGGCTGCAACCCGAGGCGGGCAATGATCTCGTCTGCCGCCAAACCGATCGGCTTCACGACGGCGGCGGCACCGTGGCCTTCATCGACGGCAGCTTGGAGAAGGTGGCGAACCACTTGGCGAGCTTGGGACGTTTGCCGCGCCAGTCGTGGCTGGCGAAGCGGAAGTCGAGATAGCCCAGCGCACAGGCGATGGTGACGGTGCCGATGCCGGGCTTGCCCTTGAGCGACTTGGCCTCGGCTTCGAGCTGGTCGAGCACGCCGTCGATCTTCTTGATCTGGCCCTTGCTCCAGTCCGGCCAGCGCTTGTCCTCGGGCCGCAGGAACCCCTCGTAGCGCGCCAGCAGCGCGGCATCGAGCAGGCCGTCACCCATCGCCTGCTGACGCAGCGCCACCCAGCGCTCGCGGCCCTTACGCGGGAAGAGCTTACGGCCCTTGTGCTGGCTGTCGAGGTACTCGCAGACTACCGGCGAGTCGAAGAGATCCATGCCCTTGACCGACAGCGCCGGGATCTTGCCGATGGGATTGTGCTTGTCGACATCGGCATTGGGCGCCACCGGCGTCAGCGCGACGTTGATCATCTCGATCTTCTTGTCGAGCCCCGTCAGGAGCGCCAACACCCGCACCTTACGGGCGTAGGGCGACGACGGTGAATAGTAGAGCCTCATCTTGGCCATGGTCGGTCTCCTGTTTTCCGGCCGCGTCAGGCGCCGGCCATTTGAGGAATGTCTATGTCGTTCAGACGCACCTTGCGAGCGGTGTCGACGAGCTGCTGCCATGTGGTGGCATCGATCGGCACGCCGTTCTTCTCGCGGTCGACGCGGCGCGCACGCTCGGGCTCGCCGGGCGTCAGGACCTCGGCGACACCAGGTTGAGGCTTCGCCGACTTCACCCAGCCGATGAAATTCTCGACCTCATCCTCGAAGAATTCGGTGCCGCCCATTGATGCCGGATCGATGATGATCGACAGCATGTTGTTGATGATGTCGGTGCTGTCCTTCTTGATGGTGCGCGGCGAATGCGTCTTGCCGCCGGTCAGCGCGCCGGCCAGCAGGTCGCAGATCACGGCGAGACCGCCGCCCTTGTGCAGGCCGAACGGCAGGATGGCGCCATAGGGCGCGTTGTACAGGATGCCGGGATCGGTCGTCGGATTGCCCGCAGAATCGATCAGCAGGCCGGGCTCCATCTGGATCTTCTTGTTGTTGGCGACGCGGACCTTGCCCGCTGCCACCTGGCTGGTGGCGAAGTCGAGCACGATCGGCTCCTTGCCCTTGCGCGGCACCGCCGTGCAGTAGGGGTTGGTCGTGAAGCGCGCCTCGGCGCCGCCGAACGGCGCCACCAGCGACTTGTGACCGTGCACGTTCACCCAGTGTGTGCTCACCATGCCGGCGCGCGCACACTGCTCGCCCCAATGGCCGATGCGGCCGATGTGGTGTGCATTGGTGAGGCCGACAACGCAGACGCCGTTCTTCTTGGCGCGCTCGATGCCGATGTCCATCGCCTCCTTGGCGACGACCTGGCCGTAGCCGGCGCCGCCGTCGATCACGATCACAGCGCCATTGTCGCGCGAGATCTTTGCATGGTGATTACGCACGCAGGCGCCGTTGCCGGTGTTCTGGATATAATGCGGCATCATGCCGACGCCGTGGCTGTCGTGTCCGAACAGGTTGGCGAGGACGAGGTGATCGGCGACCAGCTTCGCTTCCTGGTCCGAACTGCCGTCGGCCCGGCAAATCGCCATCGTGAACGTGTGCAGGCGGTCCGGCTTGATCCTGACCTCGCCCACCGCACCCTGGCCATCCGCCATGCCGCTTCCCCCCCTAATTTACGCTTTCGGCGCGCAAGGTTCCGCGTCAGTCCCGTCCTGTCAACGACGAAGCAGCATCCGCGTACCGGGGGCATGAACCATGCCCTGATTTGGCGCCCTGATTTCGCCGCCCTGATTTTGCCGCCCTGATTTTGCCCTTGTGACGGGCCAAACCATCGCTCCCCGGCGATGGCCCGATCCGTGCCCGCCGTGGTACTGAAGACAAAGACCCTACGACGTCATCGGGATCCGGCAACCGCATGCGATTTTCTGCCCGCCTCGCCTGGTCCAGTCTTGCGGGGCTCACGCTTCTGTTCGCGGCCGCCGTGGCATTCGCCCAGCCGGCGCCGCCGCAGCGGCCGTTCTCGCAGCTGATCGACCTGTGGACGCGCCAGCTCGACCGCATCGCCGCGCGTGCCGACCTGCCCAGCCTGCTGCCGACAGAGATCGACACCCTGCGCGAGCAGGCGAGCGACGTGCGTTCGGCGGCAATGGCCGCCACCGCCTTTTCCCGCAACGACCTCGCCGATACCAAGAAGCTGCTGGCGCCGCTCGACATCAAGCCGGGCTCCGACGCGCCCCCTGAATCCGATGCGGTGAAGGCCGAGCGCCAGCGCTTGACAGAACAGGCGACCGCCAGCGAAGGCCGCGTCAAGCAGGGCGAGGTCGTGATCGCCCGCGCCGACCAGCTTCTCGAGCGCCTGACGAAGCGGCGTAGCGAAGTGATGTTGCAGACGCTGCTACATCGTGACGCCATGCCCCTGTCGCGCGAGGTCCTGACAAGGCTCGGCCCCGAGCTTGCCGCCTCGATGCAGTCGCTGTCGTCCGCCCTCGCGGCCTGGGGCGGCAATGGCATCGGCGCGTTGGGATCGGATAGCCACAGCCTGGTCTTGCTCACGGTCTGGGCCGCCATCACCATCGCCCTGTGGTGGATCGGCCGCGAGTTGCGCCGACGGTTCGGCCGCAGCCACGCCGGTGAACCCGGTCACAGCGACCGGACCATTGCCGTCGCCATCAACGGCCTCGGGCTGGTCCTGGTGCCGATCCTGGCCGTCTGGCTGATCGGCAAGCTGCTCAGCGCCACCCAACCGCCGTCGCCCATCGACATCCTGGTGCCGGAGTTCGTCTCCCGCGTCGTCATGCTGCTGCTGGTCTTCGGCATGACCTCTGCGGCACTCTCGCCCACCCGGCCGGAATGGCGGGTGCTGCCTTTTACGGACGAGGCCGCGCATCGGCTCTCCTACGCCATCCGCCGACTGATGATCGTCGGCCTCACCCTCGACTTCATCTATGTCGCGTTTGTCCGTAGCGGCGTCGGCCGAGAAGCGGTGGCAGCGATCAGCGCCCTGATCCTCGCCAGCATTGTTGCCCTGCTCACCCTGCCAGCGCTGGGCAACCGCGCCTGGCAGGCGGCACGGCCGGAGGGCTCCGGCCTTCCGAGGATGGTGGGCGGCGCCTGGTGGTCGATCGCACGCCTGGTGCTCAGCGTGGCGGTGCTGTCCTCGATCGGATTTGCCCTCGCGGGCTACGCCACCCTGGCGTCGCATCTCAACGGCGCGCTTTCGGAAACCTGCCTGCTGATCGGCGTCGCGCTGCTCCTCCACCGGCTGGGAGCCGATCTGCTCGAGACGGCTGCTGCTCCCGAGACGCCGTCGGGACGCTGGGTGCGCCAGCGACTCTCGCTGCCACCCGACTCGGCCGTCCGCGGGCAATATCTCATCCTGCTGCTGATCGACGCCATCCTGGTGCTGCTGCTGGCGGTGGCGATCCTCACGGCCTGGGACGTCGACATGGACGCCATCCTGCAGGGCTTCGGCCAGTTGATGCATGGCGTGAAGGTGGGCGGCGTCACCATCTCGCTGGGCAATATCGGCACGGCGATCCTGGCCTTCGCCGTGTGCATGCTGATCGCCCGATTGATCCGCAGCATTGTGCGCGATCGCGTGATGCCGACGGTCGACGCACCGCTGCCGCTGCGCCAGTCGGTCGACGCCGGTCTCAACTACGCCGGCGTCCTGATCGCCATCCTGGTCGGCGTCGGTGCGCTCGGCGTCGATTTCACCAACCTCGCCATCGTCCTCGGCGCCTTGTCGGTCGGCATTGGCCTTGGCCTGCAGAACATCGCCAACAACGTGATCTCCGGCGTGATCCTTCTGATGGAACGCCCGATCAAGGCCGGCGACTGGGTGGTGGTCAACGGACACGAAGGCTTCGTCCGCCGCATCAACATCCGCGCCACCGAGATCGAGACCTTCCAGCGGACATCGGTGATCGTCCCGAACAGCATGTTCCTGCAGAGTCCCGTCATCAACCGGACCTATTCCGACACCTCGAGCCGCGTCGAGATCCAGATCACCGCGCCGCTGTCCACCGACGTCGCCAAGCTTGAGGCGATCCTGCGCGAGGCGGCACTCGGCCACCCGCGGGTGCTGCGCGTGCCGGCGCCGATCGTGCGTTTCGTCCGCCTCGGCACGGCCGGCCTCGACTTCGAGCTGTTCGTGTTCGTCACCAATCTGGAAGACCGCCTGACCGTCGCCAACGGCCTCAACCGCGCATTGCTCGCCCGGCTGATCGAAGAGAAGATCATCGACCCAAGGCCGGTGCCGGAACTCCGGTTGCGCGACATCGACAAGCTCGGCGCCGCTTTCCGCGGCGAGCCGTCACCGGGATCGCCGAAGAAGGAAGGCAGCTCGGAGATGGGAACCGAAGGAACGGACGATGCCGCCGCGGCGCCGAAAGACTGACGCGCCGCGCCGGCGCTGGCCGCTCATCCTGCTGTTCGCAGGCGGCGTTCTGGCAGGCGCGGCGCTGTGGGCCTATTCGCCGACCTTGCCGGCCGAGGCGCTGATCGCTGAGTACGCCAACGAGCGTTCGAAGTTCATCGACGTCGGTGGTGTCCAGGCCCATGTCCGCGACTATGCGCGCGACGACACGACCGCCGATGCAATCCCGCTGGTGCTGATCCATGGGTCCCTGGGCTCGCTGCACATGTGGGAGGGCTGGGCGCGCGAACTGGAGCCGGGTTTGCGCCTGATCACGGTCGATCTGCCGGGGCACGGCCTGACCGGCGCCTGGCCGCGCGACGAGTATACGATCGAGGCCTACACCGACTTCATCGAGGTGCTGGTCGACACGCTGCGTCTCGACCGCTTCGTGCTGGTCGGCCACTCGATGGGCGGCGCCGTCGCCTGGAGCTTCGCCGCCACCCGGCCGGACAGGGTGAGCCACCTCGTCCTCGTCGATTCCGCCGGCTATCCGCGCCAGGGCGAAGCACCGCTGCCGATCCGGCTCGCCCGCATGCCGGTGGTGGGCGACATCGGCATCTATTTCAAACCCGACCGGTTGGTGCGCCGCTCGCTCACCGAGGTCTATGCCGATCCCGCGATGGTGACGCCCGACCGGATCAAGCGCTATTCCGAGCTACAGCGGTTCCCCGGCAACCGCGAGGCCACGCTGCAGCGCGCCCGCACCCAGGAGCCGCTCGATCCCACGCCGCTCAAGCGTCTCGACGTGCCGACCCTGATCATCTGGGGGGCCAAGGACCGCTGGGTGCCGGTGGCCGATGCCTTCCGTTTCCAGAACGACATCAAGGGCGCCAAGCTCGAGATCTTCGAGAACCTCGGCCACAACCCGATGGAAGAGGATCCCAAGGCGACCGCCGCCGCCGTGGCCGCCTTCCTGGCCTCGACCCCGCCGCGTCGCATCGTCCTGCCCCGCCCGGCGCCGGCGGAGCCAACCTCGACCGATCCGACGGCGGTACAGCCCGCCGTGGTCCCGGAGAAGGACTAGGCGCTCGAAGGACTAGGCGCTCG
>JAQSDW010000123.1:10297-33752 GCA_029946105.1 Reyranella sp.
GAAGGACTAGGCGCTCGAAGGACTAGGCGCTCGCGAGCAGTGCCATCACTTTGGCGAATGCCTCGTCGGCGATGATCTCGATCTCGGCCTTGGTGCGGTTCTGGATCGGATGCGGGACGTAAACGACGGCAGGCTCGAAGCCCAGGGCATCGCTTTGCGCTTCGACGCCCTCTGCGAAGTGGGTGGTGACGATGTTGACGCCGGGAAGGCCGCGTCCGTCGAGGCTATGAAGGTCGTGCAGACTGCACGATGTACAGGAGCCTCAATCGCTTAGGGCGATCACCGCGAGCTGGTTCTCGGCCGCGATCTTCTGCAGGAGATCGGTTGGCGCCACCTTGGTGTTGGTGGGCTTGCGGTAGCGCCGGGTGGCGACACCCGCCTTCTTGAAATGGCCTTCGAGTCGGTCGATGAACTCCGAGCCGCGCGCTTTGCCGATATCCATCAGCGCCACGCTCTTGCCGGAGACGGACGGCGGCGGTGCGAGGCGGGCACGCCGGGTCGGCGAGGTTTCCGCCGTCGGATCGCGCAGTTTGGTTGCGATGTTCATGGGTGCAGCTCCCTAGCGGATTTCATGCGTGACGGCCTGACACTCGTCGCGCACCGACTGGCCCGGCCAGCCGCCGATGATGGCTGAGAATAGACCGGCTTCGCCGCCGGCGCGAACGATCAGAAGCCCGCCGGGCTGGAACTTGTCGACGATCTGGTCGGCGAAGGACGGTGGCATGCCCTCGGCAATACCCTGGGCGCCACGAATCAACTCGCTGCCCGGCCGTTTCAGCGCCTTGTAGAGTTCGTCCTCGATGCGGCGGCGGTCAAAACCACCGTCCTTGAAGATCTTGTAGTGCTCGGGCGCCAACACCAGTACCGCATTGCCGGCGAGGCAGAGCTTAGGATGGCCGACGCCGAACAAGCCCATCGCCAGCGAGCGTATGAGCTCGTCCGGCGTGCGCGATTTCTGATCGATGAAGCCGTTCACCCCCTCGCCATGGAACAGCGTCACGGCGCTCTTGCCGGCGGCAATGCCGCGGCGCTGCGCGAGCGGTTCCCAATCGGGATCGGATTCGTCCTCGGCGAAACAGAAAGTGTATTTGCCGGGGTTGCCCAGCGTGGCGCGATCCATGCCGCCCGGCAGACCGCCGCCGACATTGCGCACGATCAGCTGCAAGGCACGACCGATGGTGGCATTGGCGCGGTTGCCCTGGCCCAGCGCATTGACGCCACTGTTCATGCCGATCGCCTTGGCGGCAGGTCCATTGATGATGACCAGCGGCCCGGAGAAATGCGTCGTGCAGAGCAGCCCGTGCAAGACGAACAGCGGATCGAGGGCTGCCTCGAGCACACCCAGCACGACCGGCATGTATTCCGGCTTGCAGCCGGCCATAACCGCGTTGATGGCGACCTTCTCGACCGTGCAGGGCGCGAGGTTGGGCGGGATCAGGCCCACGACCTCCTCGGGCTTGCGATCGGTGCCGCCCAGCATGCGCAGGATGCGATCGTCGGTCGGCGGCACGACAGGCAGACCATCGCTCCAACCACGCTCGAAGCAGGCTTCCATGGGATCGTCCCATTCGCCGACAGCGATGGTGCGCGCCTTGAGACCGGTGTCGCCATAGCGCGCGACCAGCGTCTCGTACACGCCGGGTTCGACACTCTTGGAGCCGCAGCCCGGCTGCCAGGCCGGCAAGCCATCTCCCGCCGCCGCGGCGCCGGCAAGTCGCGTCCACTCGGCGCGATCCCAGCCCACGGTCCGCTCGACCTCGCGCCCGTCCTTCAGGCGGATCAGGGTCGGCACGGCCTCGATGTTCAGCCGAAAGGAACGTTCGAGATCATGGTCGTCGATCACATGACCGACGCCGGCGGGAAACGCCGGGTCGTCCTGGCTGATCACGGCCAGCGGACCGGCGCGATCGAGGCTCTGCATCACAGGCTCGATCAGCACGCAGGTCGGGCAGTCGCGCTTGGCGACGATCAGGAGACCATCGCTCGGCAAAACGTTGGCAGACGAACCGTCAGGCATTGAGCAACGCCTCCACCTGGGCGTCGATGAACGCCGCGTCCTCGGGATTGGCGAACGGATTGCCGGCGCGATGGCCCCAGACCGAAGGGATCTCCATCAGCTTCGCGTCCTTGAGATGGGGCAGCTCGCCACGATTATCGTCGGTCTGGAAATAGAGGTCGGTGGCCGACGGCATCAGCAGCACCTTGGCCTTGATGCCGCTGAGCGCCATCTGCAGATCGCCGCGATAGAGATCGTTGGCCGAGATGTCGCCGTTCTGCCAGGTCCAGAGCTGGCACAAGAGATCGTCGGCGTCGCGGCGCAGATAGTTGGCTTCCCAGTTGCGCACGAGGAAATCCTCGAGGCTGGTGAAGCCCAGCCCGCGCCACAGCTCGCGGCGATAGAAGGTCTGGCTCGCCGCCCAGCCGGCATAGATGCGGCCCATGGCCCGCAAGCCTGCTTCGGGCTTTGCTGTGAAATACTCGCCGTTCCAGTGCGGATCGGCGTGCAACGCGGTGCGCACGCCCTCGAGGAAGACGAAATTGTGCGGCGCCGTCTTGGCCGAGCCGCAGTTGACGACGATGCGCTCGACGTCGGTGCCGAACAGGGCTGCCCAGTGATAGGCCTGCTGCGCGCCCATCGACCAGCCATAGACCATTTTTATGCGAGCGACACCGAAGAGCTCGGCCATCAGGCGCCGCTGCTGTGTCACATTGTCGAAGGTGGTGATGCGCGGAAAGCCCGCCTTGGTCGCGGCGTTGGACGGCGAGGACGAGAGGCCGTTGCCGAACATGTTGGGAATGACGATGAAATAGCGCGACGGATCGAGCGCATGCTGGACGTCGACCAGCCATTCGATGTCGGTGTGCTGGGCGCCGTAGCTCGTCGGATAGACGATGACGTTGTCGCGCATGGGGGAAAGCGTGCCGTAAGTCTTGTAAACGATCCGGGCGTTCTTCAGCGTGCCGCCCCGCTGCAACGAAAGATCGCCGCACTCGAACACACCTTCGCTGGTCTTCATGCGGCGCTCCGGCCGAGGCTGCGGATGATCTCGCCCTGCACCTGGGTGTAGCTCCGGGCGACGTATTTCAGGTGCGGCCGCAGATGCCGGTGCGCCTCGGGCAGGTGATGGAACGGGATATTGGGCAGCAGGTGATGCTCGGCATGGTAGGGCAGGTTCCACATCAGGAATCGCACCACGGGATTGCTCAGCGTCGTGCGGGTGTTGGCGAAGCCGTCGTCGCTGTTGGGGCAGAGCGTGTGCTCGCACAGGAGATAGAGACGCAGTAGCGGCAGGCCGATCAGCAGCGGGATGAACCACACCCACAGGACCGCCGTCGTCTGCAACAGGATCGAGCCCACGATCAACACCGCATAGAAGGCGAGCAGCAGCCGGCCCCAGCGCCGGACTTCGGGCCATGCCGACTGATGGATGTAGTTCACATCGCCCCTGAAGCCGAACGGGAACAGGAAGATGTCGCGGGCGCGGATCATCAGGAACGGGATCGAGCTCACGCGAAAGAGGTAGTTGCCCCAGGTCCTGGGCGTGCCCGAGGTGATGAGCTCGGGATCGCGCAACGGATCCTGGGTGTAGCGGTGGTGCGCCATGTGATAGTGCCGGTAGAAACCGGCGTTGTTCAGGATCGCCGCGCCTGAGAAGAAGGCCAGTATGTCGGCGAAGCGCCGCGTCTTGAACGAGTTGTAGTGCGTCGACTCGTGCATGGCGCCGAACAGCGTGTTGACGAACACCGCCTGCACCAGCAGCGCCGGCACGACCCACCAGGTGCCCAGCGTCGCCAGCACGAGCCAGCCACCGGCCACCAGCAACGCGAGATGCGCGCCGGTCTGCATAAAACCCTTGGCGTCGGAGCGGGCATAGAGGCGCTTCAGCACCTCCGCCGGCACCACCCGCATCTGGCGGGCGCGCTGGCCGGTTACTTGATAGGGGCCCATAGCCCGTCCCGGTAGGCGATCTCGGTCGCCGCTTCGCGCTTCTTCTTTTCCTCCTCGCTGAGGCCGATCTGGTCGCCGACCATGCGGCTGATCGAGGGGAAGGTGCCCTTGGGCTGGGCATAGTCGCCGGTCCACAGGCGCGAGCGCAGCAGCGCCTTGGCGCAATGGAGATAGGCCTGCCGCACCGACACCACGATGGCGCATTTCGGCGCCTTGCCCTGGACCGCCATGGACTCCAGCAACGCCGGATCGACCGACAGCCGCGCCGTGCCGGCCAGCCGCACCGTCTCGTTGGTGCCGGGCAGCAGGAAGATCAGCGCGATCTCGGGGTTCTCCAGCAGGTTCCGGAGCGTATCCAGCCGGTTGTTGCCCGGCCGGTCGGCGATCGCCAGCGTGTGATCGTCCAGCACCTTGAAGGAACCGGGCGGATCGCCCCTGGGCGTCACATCCTGCTTGCCGGAAGCGTCGGCCGTCGCCACCAGGCACATCGGCGAGAGGGCAATGAACCGGCCCATGTGGGGGTCGATGCGGCCGATATCCTTGACCGCCGCGGTGACGCTGACGGCGGCGTAGGAGGCGACGAGGGCCGCCGCGCCGGCGGCATCGAGCAGGGCGGGGGCGCGCGGGAGAACAGAGTCGGGCATGGAACGACCTCCAGGGAATCGTGAAAGACTAGCATGATTCGGACCGGCGGAGGGTTTCACAGCGTCCATCCGTGAGACGCCCGGACGTTACGCTTTTGTCCACTTTGTCTTCCGGCGGACCACGGGCCCACGCTGAATCGTGGGCGCATTTGTTCGTGTCGCGCACGCCCGGAGGGCGTGGCGCAGGCCGGCGTTGACTTGCCGGCCCGGCTTTTTCTTTGAAGATACGCAGGAGGAGGCAAGCAGCACTCGCCTCGGGGACGACCTTCCACCGGAAGGCCTCGCGCGGCCGGTAGGGTCCGCCGTCTTCGATCGTTCCGTGCGGTCAGGACCGCATCTGGATTGGGGCATCTGGATTGCGGCACCCGGATCAGGGTGCTCGTGCCGCCCGACCCTGTTCCCCCGGGCGTACCGCGCCGAGAGTGCCTGCTGCAATAGCTCAAACCTGCTGATCTTGCAACTTTCCGTTTGTAATTCTGCCCTGCGTACCGCGCAGGGCTACCCTCTCCGCGGCAATCTGGCTAGGATCGCCCTGGGGGGCCCGTGACGTCATGGCTGAGAGCGACCAATCCGGTGCCCGGTTCGGGTCCTTGGCGAGGCGACACGCGCTGGGCGCCGCCCGGGCGCTCGGCCGCGCGATTCCCGTTCATCTTCTCTCTCGTGCCGACGAGGTGGTCGAATGAAGCGACGCCAATTGACGCTATTCCTGATGGCGGGCCTGGTGCCGGGCGCAAGTCTCGCCCAGACGGCCGAGCCCCGCCGCATCGGCGTGCTGATCGACGGATCGGCGCCGCATCTGCTGCCCGGGGCACTGCAACGCGACCTCGCGGCGCTCGGCTTCACCGAAGGCCGCGAGGTCGTCTTCGACGTGCGCTATGCCGACGGCAGGCGCGACCGGGCGAACGAACTGGCGGCGGAGCTGGTCCGCGGCGGCGCCGACGTCATCGCCGCGCACTTCACGCCGGCCGTCCGGGCGGCGATGGAGGCGACCCGCACCATCCCCATCATCATGGCGCCGGCCGGCGCCCCGGTCGAAACCGGCCTGGTCGCCAGCCTCAGCAAGCCTGGCGGCAATGTCACCGGCGTCACCAACATGGCCGCGGAACTGGGCGGACGGCGGCTGCAGCTCCTGAAGGACATGCTGCCCGCCCTCGACTGCGTCGCCGTGCTGGCCTCGACGCAGGATCCTTTCACCAAGCCCTTCCTCTCCTACATGCAGGACGCGGCGAAAGGCGGCGGCCTGCGGCTCGAGCCGGCGATGGCGGAGGGACCGGCCGACTTCGAGCGCGCCTTTGCCGCCATGGTCGCCGCCGGTGCCGGCGCGGTCGTCATCCAGGGCGTGTTTAACACGCAGCGCGCCCGGATCCTCGAACTGGTGGCCCGCCATCGCCTGCCCACCATGTGGTTCGACCGCCAGGCCGTGCTCGCCGGCGGCCTCGTCTCGCTGTCGGCCAACACGGCCGACATCCACAAGCGCGCCGCCTCCATGACCGCCAAGGTGCTGAAGGGCGCCAAGCCTGCCGACCTGCCCGTCGAGCAGCCGTCCGTCTTCGAGCTGGTCGTCAACCTCGAGGCGGCGCGCGCGATGCAGCTGTCCGTGCCGCAGGCGGTGCTCACCCAAGCCGACGAAATCCTCGAATGAACCGACGTCGCATCCTGGCCGCAGGACTTGCAACTCCCTTGGCGGCCCCCTTCCTGGGCGGCCGCGCCTTCGCCGCCGAGCGCCTGATCGGCTGGATCTCGCCCGAATCGGCGCAGGCCACGGCGCCGTTCTTCAACGCCCTGAAGGCCGGCCTTACCGCGGCCCTGCCGGCGGGCGGCGAACCGGTGCGCTTCCTCGAGCGCTACGACGTGAACACGCCGGCGCTCGCCGCCGCCCAGGTCGCCGAGCTGCAGCAGATGGGCGTGCGCCTGATCGTGGCCCAGGGCGCCGCCAGCGTGACGGTGGTCGCGGCCAAGCCCGCCGTCCCGGTCGTGTTCGGCTACAGCGGCGATCCTGTCGTTGCAGGGATCACGCAATCGCTGTCGCGGCCGGGCGGCAATGCCACTGGCCTCAGCTTCATGTCGATCGAACTCAATCCCAAGCGCATCGACTTCCTGCGCACGGCGGTGCCGAACTGCCGCAGGATTTCCCTGCTGTCGAACGCGCGCCATGCCGGCGAGGAAAAGGAGATCGCTGCCTGCCAGTCGGCGGTCCAGCCGCTGGGCATCGAGCTCACCCCCTATCGCGCCCAGAACGCCGGCGAGATCCGCACGGCCCTCACGCAGGCGCTCGACAGCGGCACCCAGGCCGTCGTCATGCTGCCCAGCTCCAGCATGGTACAGCTCGCGCCGGCGGCCGCCGCCGACTGCATCGCAGCCAAGGTGCCGCTGGTCTCGGGCTGGGCCACCATCGCGCGCGCCGGAGCGCTTTTCACCTACGGCCCTAACCTGCAGGAAGCTTATAAGCGCCTGGCACTTTACGTCGTACGCGTGCTGGGCGGCGCCGCGCCGGCGACCCTGCCGATCGAGCAGCCCACGGTATTCGAGCTCGTGATCAACCAGAAGACGGCGGCGGCCCTCGGCCTCGCCCTGCCGACGGCCCTGCTCGCCCAGGCCGACGAGATCATCGAATGAGACGGCGGCTCCTCCTCACCACAAGCATGTTCGCCGCGGCGACGCCAGTTGTCGCGCGCGCGCAAGGCGGCAAGGTCTTCCGCATCGGTGTCCTGGTCGTCGGCCAGCCCGAGCCTTTCCGGACGATCTTCCGCAACACGCTGAAGGACCTGGGCTACGTCGAGGGCACCAACATCGTTTTCGAATTCAGGTCGGCCGAATTCGTACCGGCCCGGCTCGATGCGCTCGCCGCCGAACTGGTGGCCCTCAATGTCGATGCCCTGGTGGCGGTGCAGACACCGGCGGCGCTCGCCGCCAAGAAGGCGACGCGAACCATCCCCGTCGTGCTGGCCGGCGTTGGCGACGCCGTGGCCACCGGCCTGGTGACCAGCCTGGCGCGGCCCGAAGCCAACCTGACGGGCGTGTCGACCGCGACGGCCGAGCTCGCCGGCAAGAGCGTCGAGCTCCTGAAGGAAATCCTGCCGGCCGCGCGCCGCATCGCCGCCATCGCCAACGCGCCCGACCCGTTCCACAAGCCGTTCCTCGAGCAGCTCGAGAAGGCCGGCAGCCAGGGCGGCGTCGCCATCGAGCGCGTGATGATCGAGCGCGAGGCCGATCTCGAACCGGCCTTCGCGCGGCTGGGCGGCGGCGCCGTCGATGCCGTGATCGTGCAACCGAGCCTGTCCGTCAATCTCACTGCCGCTCTCGCCCTCAAGCATCGCCTGTCCTCGGCCTCGGCCTCGCGGCGCTTCACCAATGCCGGCGGCCTGCTGGCCTACGCCGCCGACATCCAGCACCTCTATCGCGACTCCGCCGTCTATCTCGACAAGATCCTGAGGGGGGCAAAGCCCGGCGACCTGCCGGTGCAGGGCCCGATCCAGATCGAGCTGGTGATCAACCTCAGGACCGCGAAGGTGCTGGGCCTCACTGTCCCGCAATCGATCCTGATTCGCGCCGACGAGGTGATGGAATGAAGCGACGCATACTCCTGACGGCGCCCGCCATCCTCGCGGCTTTGCCTGCTCGTGCGCAGGCACCGCGCCGGCCGGTCATCGGCGTGTTGATGGCGCGCGACGAGCATTTTTTCGCGGACCAGCTGCGCGCCGGGATGCAGGAGCGCGGCTGGGCCGAGGGTTCCTATTCCCTGCTCATACGTTCGGGCGGTGGCTCGATCGGCCGCCTGCCGGAGCTCGTCGCGGAGCTGGTCGCGGCCAGCGTCGATGTCATCCTGGCATTCCAGACGCCGGCGGCGCTGGCCGTCAAGCGCGCAACAACGACCATTCCCACCGTCGTCTCGACAGGCGACCCTGTCAGTGCCGGCATCGTCGACAGCCTGGCGCGCCCGGGCGGCAACATTACGGGCGTCGATGGTGCCACCGCGGCACTCGGCGCCAAGCGGGTCGAACTCATGCGCGAGATCGTGCCGTCGATGAAGCGTGTCGCGGTCCTTCTCAATCCCGTGGACCCGTTCAACAAGCCGTTCCTGGCACAAATCCAGGCTTCCGCTGCAACGCTGGCCATCGAGGTCGATCCGGTCGCCGCCGCGAGCGCCGACCTCGAGCCCGCCTTTGCCGAGCTGCAGGCGCGTCGGCCTGACGCCGTCATCGTCCAGCCCAGCCTGCCGCTCGCGGCCATCGCCGTGCGGTTGCGCGCGATGAGGCTACCCTCCATTTCGGGGGGCCGCTTCTACGTCGAATCCGGCGGCCTCATGTCGATCGGCGGCAATCTCGCCGAGGTCTATCGCCTGGTGGCCTTCTGCCTGACGCAGGTGCTGAAAGGGACGCCGCCACGCGATATCCCGGTGATGCAGCCGACGCAGTTCGACCTGTTCCTGAATCTCGCCACGGCCAAGGCATTCGGCCTCTCCCTGCCGCCCGCCCTGGTGCAGCGCGCCGACGAGGTGATCGAGTGAGGCGGTGTTTAGATGTCACTGCGCGGGCTTTCCTCATCCTGATGGCCTGCTCGGTAGCCGTTTGCGCTCAGCAATCCGGATCTCTTCGCCGTGTCGGATTTCTTTGGATCGGAACGCCGGACGGCAATCCTTCGCCCAGCCTGGCGCCCTTTCTCGAGGGTATGCGCGAGCGCGGGTATGTGGAGGGCAAGAACCTCGTGATCGACGCCCGCGACGGTCGCGGGGATGCGACGCGGCTGGGTGCCGAGGCTGCTTCGCTCGTCGCTTCGGGTGTCGAGGTCATCGTAACCCAGGGAAGCGGGCCGACGGCGGTTGCCAAGCAGGCGTCGAGCCGCGTTCCGATCGTCTTCGGCGCCGCCGGCGATCCGGTTGGGCGCGGGCTGATCGCGAGCCTGGCGCGGCCGGGCGGCAACGTGACGGGGCGCGCCATCGATCTGGGGTGGAGCAAGGCCTACGAGCTTTTGCGGGAGGCGGCACCCGCCTTGCGCCGCGTCGGTCTTCTTTATCACGCGCCGAGCTTGCCGCCGGGCTACCTGCCGATCTTCCTCGGCGAACGCCAGGCGGCGGCAGCGGCGCTCGGCTTCGAGTTGGCGCCATTGCCCGTCGGCTCGGTCGATGACGTCGAACCGGCACTGGCGGGATTTGCGAAGGCAGGTGGAGAGGCACTGTTCGTCAACGGCGACCCGGCCCTGATGACGGCACGAGGGGTCGTTTTCCCGTTGGTGCTCCGGCATCGGCTGGCTTCCGTCTGCACTGATCCTCGTTTCGCCCCGGCAGGATGCCTGCTGACCTACGGCGACGACGTGAGCGACAGCTTCCGGCAAGCCGCCGGGATCGTCGACAGAATCCTGAAGGGCGCCAAGCCGGCCGATCTGCCGATCGAGCAGCCGACCAAGTTCACCCTCATCATCAACACAAAGACGGCCAGCGCGCTCGGCATCACGATCCCGCCGTCGGTCCTCGCCCGCGCCGACGAGGTAATCGAATGAGGCGGCGGCACCTGCTGGTCTCGGCCGCTATCCTGCCTTTTCCGACGTGGGGCCAGGGGGCTTTGTGACCGGCGAGCGGGTGGTGAGGCGACTGGCAGCGATCCTGGCGGCGGATGTCGCGGGTTATTCGCGCCTGATGGGCCGAGACGAGAACGGCACGCTGACTCGTCTGAGAGCGCATCGCACCGAACGTCTGGAGCCGACCCTTGCTCGGCACGGTGGCCGCCTGGTCAAGCTGACTGGCGATGGTGCCCTGATAGAGTTTCCGAGCGCTGTCGATGCTTTGGGCGCGGCCATCGAGTTCCAGCAAGCCATGGCCGACGTCAACAGGGACCAGCCCGAGGAAACGGCCATCGTATTCCGCATCGGACTGCACCTTGGCGATCTCATCGTCGAAGGTGAGGACCTGTACGGCGATGGCGTAAACGTGGCGGCACGTCTGGAAGCGGAAGCACCGCCCGGCGGCATTGTGATTTCGTACAGTGTGCGGGACGCCGTCGCCGGCAGGTTGAAGGCTACGTTTGAAGATCTTGGCAGCCTTGTGCTCAAGAACATCGACCGACCTGTTCAGGGGTTCGGAGTGAGATGGGAAGCGGCGGATTGGAGGGTCAAAGATCCATCGGCCATTGCGCCTCCGGGAGTAGCGCCACCAGCCGCCGATGTGCCGCTCGCACTGCCCGACAAGCCATCAATTGCCGTACTGCCGTTCCAGAACATGTCGGGCGATCCCGAACAGGAGTACTTCGCGGACGGTCTGGTCGAGGACATCATCACGGCGCTGTCGAACTTCAAGTCATTGTTCGTGATCGCGCGCAATTCTTCCTTTACGTACAAGGGCAAGGCCGTCGATGTGAAGCAGGTCGGGCACGAGCTAGGTGTGCGCTACGTGCTCGAAGGCAGCGTGCGCAAGGCCGGTGGTAAGGTTCGGATCACAGGGCAGCTGATAGACAGCGAAACGGGCGCTCACCTCTGGGCCGACCGATTCGATGGTGCGCTTGATGATGTATTCGAGCTTCAGGATCAGGTCACGACCAGTGTCGTTGGGGCCATCGCCCCCAAAGTCGATCTGGCGGAAACCGAGCGCGCCAAGCGAAAGCCGGTTGAAAACCTCGACGCCTACGACTGTTACCTCAGGGGCCGCGCGAAGGCGCAGGAAGATGGGCGCGAGGCTCTCGAAGAAGCGCTCCGACTGTTCTACCGCGCTGTCGAACTTGATTCGCACTTCGCTGCGCCCTGTGCATTCGCTGCCTACTGCTATGTGACCCGCAGCGTCCAGGGTTGGGCGGGCGACACGGAGTGGGAGGTGGCCGAGACCCGACGGTTGGCCATGCGCGCCTCTGCCCTTGGCGGAGACGACGCTCTGGCGCTTGCCATTGCCGGTCAGGCCCTGGTTGTGGTCTGCCGTGAGTACGACACGGGTGCAGCCCTGATCGACATGGCACTGGCGATCAACCCCAACCTTGCCGCCGGCTGGCAAAGACGAGGGCTGGTAAGCCTGTGGCTTGGACAGCACGAGGCGGCGCTCGAACAGTTCGCACGCGCCTTGCGGCTGAACCCGCGCGATCCCCTGCTTTTCCTGTCCGAAAGCTATATCGGGATGGTTCATGTGTTCGGCGGCCGCTACGTCGAGGCCCTGAGCTGGATAGCGCGGGCACTCGCGCAGCGGCCAAATTTTGTGGTGGTGCTGCGGGCCGCGGCCGTGGCCAACGCCTTTGCCGGAAACATCGACGAAGCACGGAAGCTGGTGGCGAGAATTCTTCAGATCAGTCCGACGGCGAGCATCTCGCATTACATGAGTATCAATCTCTATCAGCGACCGGAGGACATCGAGCGAATGGTCGGCGGCCTGCGCCTCGCCGGGCTGCCCGAGTGACTGCCTCGGTTCGCTGCTATCGTCTCGGCTGGCCAAGTGATCGCAGAGGGGAATGACCAAGTACGTTGCGGGTTCAGAATTACACCAGACCCATTCGAAAAGTCCGCTTTGCTTTTGGAAGCGGACCTTCGAGGCCGACCTCAACGCGCTTCGTGCCAACAACGGATATTCAACATGGTAGCAGACGCGATGAAGCGCACTGCGTTTGAGTTCATCGGCCGGCGTGATAGCGTTTCGACACGATTGGCTTTGTATCCAGCATGGCGATCTTGACGGATCGAAATGGGAGATCAAATGAACCGGCGCACCCTCATCACGGCGCTCGGCGGCACGGCGGTGGCGTGGCCGGTAGTGTCGCGCGGGCAGTCGCACATGCGCAAGATCGGCATTCTCGTTGCCGGCACGCCCGACCCCACAGCCTTCCTGCAGGAGTTCCGCTCATCATTGCGCGGCCTCGGATATATCGAGGGCCAGAATATCGGCGTCGAAGTGCGGTCGACCGGTAGCACCGATCCTGCGCGCCTGAAGGCCGGCGCTCAGGAGCTTCTGGCACTGAAGGTCGACGTCATCGTCACCCTTCAGACCCCGCCTACGGAAGCCGCCAAGGCCGTGACGCGCGACGTACCCATCGTGATGGGGGGCGTCGGTGATCCGGTGGGCACAGGAATCGTTGCGAGCCTTGTTCGTCCCGGCGGCAACATCACTGGCGTCTCGGCCGCCACTCCCGAAGTCACCGCCAAGAACGTCGAACTTCTCCATGAACTGCTGCCGGCCGCCAGGCGTATCGGTGCGCTGTGCAACGCCAATGATCCTTTCTCCAAGCAATTCCTGGAAAGTATCCAGAATGCCGCCCGGGCCTCCAACGTTGAAGTCCGTCCGGTGTTCGCCGGCGGTGCGCCGGGCGTCGAGGCCGCCTTCGCCGAGTTGCTCACGGCCAAAGTCGATGCGGTCGTTGTCCAGCCAAGCCTCGGCGTCAGGGCTGCCGCTGAACTCAGCCTGAAACATCGAATGCCAGGCGCCTCCCCCAGTCTGCCGTATGCGCGTGCCGGAGGATTAGTGGCCTACACTGGGAATCCGGTTGCAATGTATCGCATGAGCGCCGTCTTCACGGACAAGATCCTGAAAGGCGCCAAGCCAGCAGACCTGCCCATAGAGCAGCCGACGAAATTTGACATGATCATCAACCTCAAGACCGCCACGGCGCTGGGCCTCACGATCCCGCCGACCATGCTTGCCCGCGCCGACGAGGTGATCGAATGAGACGGCGCAGTCTGCTGGGCGCCGCGATGGCAGTCGGGCCTGCGCGCTCTGCGTTGGCCCAGGCGAGCGCCAGGCGACGGCGGCTGGCGGTCGTCAGCCAGGCGGACCTCGGCGACAATCGCTACTTCCGCGCGCTGATCGAGGAGTTGCGCCGGCTCGGCCATATCGAGGGCAGCACGCTCACGGTCGAGCGTTTCGGGCGTGATAGCGGCGCCTCCGGGATGGTGGCTGGGCTGCAGCAGGCCATTCGTGCCGAGCCCGATGTCATCTACGCCATTGCCGCGGGCTCCTCTCTCAAGCAGATCCAGACCGCGATTCCCATCGTGGCGCTGACCGCCGACCCCGTGGGACAAGGCATCGCCGAGACCTTGGCGCAGCCCGGCGGCAATATCACCGGCGTCAGCGTGGATACGGGCCCCTCCGTTCACGGCAAGCGCCTCGAACTGCTGCGCGAGGCCTTCCCGGGTCTATCCATCCTGGGCTTCGTGACGCTGCGCGTGGCCTGGGAGACGGTACAGGGGCCGGCGATGCGCGCTGCCGCCGAAGCGGCCGGCATCCGCCTCGTTGCCAAGCTGCTCGATCCCCCGGTGAGCGGAAAAAGCTTTCGCGAAGCCATTGGCGAGATGCCGCGCGATGGCGCCAATGCCTTAATTGTTGGGGATCATCCGGCAGCACTGGGCTTTCGCTCGGCCATCGTGGAGGCGGCCGCCGAGGCACGCTTGCCCGCCATGTACACATTTCCGGAAACCGTCGAGGCCGGCGGCCTGATGGCCTATTCGTTCGACCTGATCGATCTGAACCGGCATGTGGCACGGTCCATCGATGCCGTCCTGCGCGGCACGCCGCCGGGCGTAATCCCGTTCTACCAGACCTCGACTTTCACCCTGTCGATCAACCTCAAGACCGCCGCCGCCCAGGGCATCGTCTTTCCGCAGTCGATTCTCGGCCGCGCCGACGAGGTGATCGAATGAGGCGGCGAACAGTTATCGCCCTGCTCGGCGGCGCTTCCACGACTCTCGCGCGCGCAGTTGGCGCTCAGTCGCCTGAAGGTCCGCGCAGGCTTGGCATTGTGCTTCCTTACGGCGAAAGCGACACGAAATCGCAGGAACATCTCGCACTACTAAAGGACGAACTCGCCAAACGGGGGTGGAGCGATGGCCGCAATCTCAGGATCGAGGTTCGTTGGACCGGCGGCGACGCGAACAAGACAATGACGTTTGCACGGGAGGTCGTTGCGTCTCGGCCAGATGTTGTTCTGGCGCGCTCAACCTTCGTATCGGCGGCGGTCCTGCGAGAGACACGCGCGTTACCCATCGTCTTTGGACTGCGCTATATCAATCACCTAGCTTAGTCTGGCCCAGCAGGTACCAGCAGGTGGCGGGGTCAGAATGAAGAGGCGGAAGTCGATCATATTGCTGGCGACGACGGCGGCAGCCTATCCGCTCGCCGCCACCGCGCAGCCTGCCGGCCCCACTCGGCGTATCGTCGTGCTTCTGGGCAACGTCGAAGGCGATCCGGTTATGCAGGGCCGTCTCAAGTCGTTCCGCGATGCGCTGAGGCAGCTGAACTGGATCGAGGGCAACAACCTGCGCATCGATATCCGCTGGGGTGGCGGCGACCCGGAGCGTATCCGCGCTCAGGCGGCCGAGGCCGTGGGCCTCGCGCCCGACGCAATCCTCACCAACACCACCCCGCCGACGCGGGCGGCGCAGCAGGCGACGCGGACCATCCCCATTGTCTTCGCCGGCGTTAGTGACCCGGTGGGCGACGGCTTCGTCGCCAGCCTCTCCAGGCCGGGTGGCAACATCACCGGCTTCAGCAATATGGACGCCGCCATGGCCGGCAAGTGGATGCAACTCCTGAAGGAGATCACGCCGGGTGTGAAGCGCATTGCCGTGCTCTACAATCCCGACACCGCGCCGCATTCGATCTACCTGCCGGCACTCGACGCCGCCGCGCCGCCGCTCGGCGTGACGCTGGTTCGCGCAACCGTGCGCGAGCCGGGCGCGATCGATGGCGCCGTCGCGGGCCTTGCCGGCGATGCGAGCCTTGCCGTCATGCCCGATGTCTTCATGACGCTCAACCGTGCCGCGATCATCGCCGCCGCCGCGCGGCACCGGGTGCCCGCAGTCTATCCCTTCCCCTACTTCGCCATCGAGGGCGGGCTGATTGCCTACGGCCCCGACAGCGGCGACCAGTTCTGGCGCGCCGCCGCTTATGTCGACCGCATTCTCAAGGGCGCCAAACCGGCCGACCTCCCGGTGCAGGAGCCGGCCAAGTTCGACTTCGTCGTCAACCAGAAGACTGCCCGCGCGCAGGGCATCGTCATGCCGCCGTCTATGCTCGCCAGCGCCGACGAGGTGATCGAATGAGGCGGCGAACAGTTGTAGCCCTGCTCGGCGCCGCTTCCACGCCCCTCGCGCGCACAGTTGGCGCTCAGTCGCCTGAAGGTCCGCGCAGGCTTGGCATTGTGCTTCCTTACGGCGAAAGCGACACGAAATCGCAGGAACATCTCGCACTACTAAAGGACGAACTCGCCAAACGGGGGTGGAGCGATGGCCGCAATCTCAGGATCGAGGTTCGTTGGACCGGCGGCGACGCGAACAGGACAGTGACGTTTGCACGGGAGGTCGTTGCGTCTCGGCCTGATGTTATTCTGGCGCGCTCAACCTTCGTATCGGCGGCGGTCCTGCGAGAGACACGCGCGATACCCATCGTCTTTGTTGTCGTTTCCGATCCGGTCGGCGATGGCTTTGTCTCCAGCATGGCGAGGCCTGGCGGCAATGTAACTGGCTTCACCAATGTCGAAGCTTCCCTGTGCGGCAAGTGGGTTCAACTGCTCAGGGAAGTTGATCCACGCGCTAATCGTATCGCTGTTTTGTATGGGCCCAAGACGTCTGCAGGCGGCGGCTCCTATTATCTGAACCTGGCCAAAGAGGCCGTGGCATCAACCGACGTCAAGATCGTCGCACTGCCGGTCCAGGAGGCTGTCGATGCCGACCAGGGCATCGATACATTCGCGAAGGAAATGGGCGGCGCGCTGCTGGTAACGCCTGATGCTACCACCACGCGTCTCCGTTCCACGATTGTCTCGGCGGCCACGCGCACAACGCTTCCTGCGATCTATCCGTTCCGCGATTTTGCCACCAACGGCGGTTTGATTTCATATGGAACCGATATAGCCGATCAGTTCCGAAAAGCCGCCGTCTATGTGGACCGAATTCTTCGGGGCGCGAAGCCTGCCGATCTCCCGGTCGTGCAGCCGACCAAGTTCGAGTTGGTGATCAACCTCACGACAGCAAAAGCGCTTGGCCTCACGATCCCGCCGTCGATCCTCGCCAGTGCCGACGAGGTGATCGAGTGAGGCGCCGGCACCTGCTGGCCGCGGCCGCTGTCCTGCCTTTTCCGGCGCGGGCCCAGCAGACCAGGCGCGTCGCGATCCTGACCGGACTTGCCGAGGCCGATCCGGCGACCAAGGCCAGGCTGGCCGGCTTTCGCGAAGGGATGGCGGCGCTCGGCTGGCGCGAAGGACAGAACCTCGTCATCGACGTGCGCTATGAGCCGAGCAGCGCCGAGCGGGCGCGCCGGCTGGCCGCAGAACTAACGGCGCTCAAGCCCGACATCTTCGTGGCCCAGGGCCTGCCTTCCGTCGTTGCCATACGCGAGATGAGCGTCGGTTTGCCGATCGTCTTCCTTGGTGTGGGCGATCCGGTCAGCGCTCGGCTGGTCGAGAGCCTCGTCCGGCCCGGCGGCCTGGCGACCGGCTTCACGTCGACCGAACCCGCCTTTGGCGCCAAATGGATCGAGCTCCTGAAGGAGATCTCGCCCTCCACGCAACGCCTGCTCGTCCTCACGCAGCAGAGCGCGGGCCTCTACCGTCCGAGCATCGAACAGGCCATTAAGCAGTTCGGTGTCGAAGTCTCCTTCGCCCAGGTCAACAGTGCGGCCGACATCGAGACCGTCCTCGACGGCTTCGCCGCCACGGCAGCCGGCGCGGGGGGCCTCGTCTTGCCGACCGATCTCTTCACCGCCAGCCATCGCCGGCAGATCATCGCGCTCGCCGCACGGCATCGCCTGCCGCTGATCACCGGCAACCCGCCGTTCCCGCCCGATGGCGGCCTGATGTATTACGGCGCCGATTTCGTCGACCTCTATGTCCGCGCCGCAGGCTACGTCGATCGCATCTTGCGCGGCGCCCGGCCGGCCGATTTACCGGTCCAGCAGCCCGCCACCTTTCAGATGTCGATCAATCTCAAGACGGCCGCCGCCCTCGGGCTTACCGTGCCGCCGACATTGCGTGCCCGCGCCGACGAGGTGATCGAGTGAAGGCGCCGTCGTTCCTCCGACGTGGCGGCCTGTTCGCCAAATACTTCCTGTCGCTGGTCGGCATCGTCACGCTCGTGCTGCTGATCAACGGCGCGTTCGACATGTGGTTCGCCTACGGCACCGCGCGCCAGGCGCTGGGCCGGCTGCAGCAGGAGCAGGCCAACGGCGCCGCCGACAAGGTCGGCCAGTTCATCACCGAGATCGAACGCCAGATCGGCTGGACCACGCACCCGCAATGGGCGGCGGCGCCGGTCGACCAGCGGCGCTTCGACTTCATCCGCCTGCAGCGCCAGGTGCCGGCCATCACCGAACTGACCCAGATCGACGGCCAGGGCCGCGAGCAGCTCAAGGTGTCGCGGCTCGCGATGGACGTCGTCGGCTCGAACACCGACCTCTCCAAGGATCCACGCTTCGCCGAGGTCCAGGACAAGCGCGTCTGGTACAGCCCGGTCTACCTGCGCAAGGAGTCCGAGCCCTACATGTCGATCTCGCTGGCGCGCACCGGCCGGCGGGCCGGCGCCACGGCGGCCGAGGTCAACCTGAAACTGATCTGGGATGTCGTCAGCGCCATCAAGGCCGGCGACAAGGGCTATGCCTATGTCGTCGACCGCGACGGCAGGCTGATCGCCCATCCCGATATCAGCCTGGTGCTGCGCAACACCAACATGAGCAAGCTCGAGCAGGTGCACACGGCGCTCGACGATCTGCGCGATGGCAAGCCGCTCACCGGCGCCAGCGCCCGCTTCGGCCATTCGCTCGACGGCACCGCGGTGCTCTCTTCGGTGGCGGCGATTCCGGCGCTGGGGTGGCTGGTCTTCGTCGAGCAGCCGACCTCCGAGGCGCTGCAGCCGCTCTTCACATCGCTGTGGCAGACCCTGGCGCTGCTGGTGCTGGGTCTCGCCACCGCCGCGATCGGCGCCTGGTTCCTGTCGCGCCGGATGGCCTCGCCCATCCGAGTCCTGTCGGCGGGCGCCGAGCGGCTCGGCGGCGGCGACCTCGGCCACCGCATCGAGGTCAGGACCGGCGACGAGGTCGAGGCGCTGGCGACCAACTTCAACCGCATGGCCGGGCAACTCCAGGAGTCGCATGCGACGCTGGAACAACGCGTGGTCGACCGGACGCGCGAGTTGACGGAGACGCTGGAGCAGCAGACGGCGACCGCCGAGATCCTGCGAGTAATCTCGCAGTCGCCGACCGACGTCGCGCCGGTGATGCAGGCGGTGGCTCGAGCGGCGGTGCGGTTTTGCGGCGCCGAGGATGCACACGTCTTCCTGCGCGAGGGCGACGAGATGGTCTCCGGCGCGCACGAGGGGCCGCTTTCCGCCCATCCGCTCGGCTATCGCGATGCGCTGGACGCCACGAGCACGGCGCGGGCGCAATCGATCATCGAGGCGCGCGTCACGCATATCGTCGATACGTTGTCGCCGGAGGCTGAGGCGGCCTATACGTTGATACGGGAGAATTCGATCCAGCACGGCTTCCGCGCCCAGCTCAATGCGCCCATGCTGCGCGACGGCCGCGCGATCGGCTGCATCTGCCTGCGCCGCCGGGAGCCCGGCGCCTTCACGCCCCGCCAGATCCAGCTCCTCGAAGCCTTCGCTGCCCAGGCCGTCATCGCCATCGAGAACGTCCGGCTGTTCACAGAACTGCGCGAGTCTCTGGAGCAGCAGACGGCATCGTCGGAAATTCTTCAGGTCATCTCCCAGTCGCCGACCGACGTGCAGCCCGTGCTCGATGTCGTGGTGAGCGCCGCCCGCCGGTTCTGCGGCGCCACCGATGCCCTCATCACCCGGCGCGAAGGCGACGAGGTGGTCTTCGCGGCGCATGACGGATCGCTCACAGCATCCCTCGGCAGCCGCCGGTCCATCGAACACAGCGCCGGCATGGGACGCTCCATCATCGAAGGCCGCACCATCCACATTCCCGACGTTGCCGCGCTCGATCCGATCGAGAATGCCACGACACTGGCGCTGGCGCGCGAACACAAATGGCGGGCGTCGATCTCGGCACCGATGCTGCGCGAGGGCATCGCGGTGGGCGCCATCACGCTCCGCAAGATGGAGGTCGGCGCCTTCACGCCACGCCAGATCGAGCTGGTCGAGACCTTCGCCGCCCAGGCCGTCATCGCCATCGAGAACGTGCGCCTGTTCACCGAGATCCAGGAGAAGAGTCGCCAGCTCGAGGTGGCGAGCCAGCACAAGTCGCAGTTCCTGGCCAACATGAGCCACGAGCTGCGCACGCCCTTGAATGCCATCATCGGCTACACCGAGATGATGGCCGACGGACTCTACGGTAAAGTCGGCGAGAAGGCGCAGGGCGTTCTGGAGCGGGTGCAGAACAACGGCCGCCACCTGCTCGGCCTGATCAACGACGTGCTCGATCTTTCGAAGATCGAAGCCGGCCAGCTCACCCTCGCCGTCGAGCCCTACAGCGTCGCCGACATGGTGGCGACGGTGCTGTCGGCCACCGAATCGCTCGCGCGCACCAAGGGGCTGGCGCTGGGCTCGGCCGTGGCGCCCGGCCTTCCGACCGGCTCGGGCGATGCGCGGCGGCTCACCCAGGTGCTGCTCAATCTGGTGGGCAATGCCATCAAGTTCACCGACAGCGGTTCGGTCGAAGTCCGCGCCGCCCGGACCGGCGACTGCTTCGAACTATCGGTCGTCGATTCAGGATTCGGCATCGCGCCGGCGGACCAGGCGCGAATCTTCGACGAGTTCCAGCAGGTCGACAACAGCAGCACGCGCAAGAAGGGCGGCACCGGCCTCGGCCTCTCGATTTCGCGCAAGATCGTCGAACTGCACGGCGGCCGCATCAGCGTCGAGTCCGAGGTCGGCAAGGGCTCAACCTTCAAGGCAACGATTCCGATCAATGTCGCGCCCGTCGAGGGCGTCGCCAAGGAAACAGCATGAGCAAGAAGATACTCGTCGTCGAAGACACCGAGGACAATCGCCAGATCCTGCGCGATCTCCTGGGAATGGCCGGTTACGACATGGTCGAGGCGCATGACGGGGCACAGGGCGTCGCCATGGCAGCCGAGCACAAGCCCGACCTGATCCTTATGGACATCCAGATGCCGGTGCTCGACGGCTACGAGGCGACCCGGCGCATCAAGGCCAATCCGGCGCTCGCTTCCATCCCGATCGTGGCGGTGACGTCCTATGCGCTGTCGGGCGACGAAGCCAAGGCGCGCGCGGCGGGCTGCAACGACTACATTGCCAAGCCTTACAGCCCGCGCCAGATGCTGGCCAAGGTGCGTGAGATCATCGGCGACGGCGAGAGCACCGACTGATCATGCGCGATCCTGCCCGCATTCTTGTCGTCGACGATGTTGCCGACAACGTCGAGATCCTGCGCATGCGCCTGGAAAGCCTGGGCTACGAGGTGGTCGTAGCGGAGGACGGCGAGCAGGCATTGGAGTCGGTCCGGACGGAACTGCCGGACCTGGTGCTGCTCGACATCATGATGCCCAAGATCGATGGGCTGGAGGTCGTGCGCCGCATGAAGGCGGACGCCAGCCTGCCGTTCATCCCGGTGATCCTGGTGACGGCGAAGGCCAGCCAGAAGGATGTTGTGGCGGGCCTCGACGCCGGCGGCGACGACTATCTCACCAAGCCGATCGACCATGGCGCCCTGGTGGCGCGTGTGCGCGCCATGCTGCGGATCAAGGCGCTGCACGACGAGGTGCAGGCCTTGAACCACGGGCTCGAGGCCAAGGTGCGGGCCCAGGTCGAGGAACTGGAGCGCGTCGGGCGGCTCCGCCGCTTCCTGGCGCCGCAGCTCGCGCAGGCGATCGTCTCGGCCGGCGACGAAAAGATTCTGGAGAACCATCGGCGCGAGGTCGTGGCGGTGTTCTGCGACCTGCGCGGCTTCACCAGCTTCTCGGAGACCGCCGAGCCCGAGGACATCATGGGGCTGCTGGCCGAGTATCACGGCGCCGTCGGCCCGCTGATCCGGAAATACGAAGGTACGCTCGACCGCTTCACCGGCGACGGCATGATGATCTTCTTCAACGATCCACTGCCCTGCCCCGACGCGCCCGAGCGCGCGGCCAAGCTGGCGATCGAGATGCGCGACACCATGGCGACACTGAGCCCAGCCTGGAGCAAGCGTGGACACCGCCTGGGCTTTGGCGTCGGCATGGCCCAGGGCTATGCCACGCTGGGCCGCATCGGCTTCGAGGATCGCTTCGACTACACGGCAATCGGCGCCGTCATCAATCTCGCCGCGCGCCTCTGCAACGCGGCGACCGACGGCCAGGTGCTGGTGAGCGGCCGGCTGGCCGCCGCAGTGGAGCACGTGGCCGACGTCGAGCATCTGGGCGAGCGCGACATTCGCGGCATGGCGCGGCCGGTGGCCGTGGCCAACCTGCGGGGCGCCAAGCTATAGAGCGCCCAGAAACGGCCCTTAACGGCATTTACAGGAGGGAAACCATGGCGACCAACAGCAAGCATCCCGAGACCGTCGTGCTGCACGCCGGATACCGCAGCGATCCGGCAACCAACGCTGTCGCGGTGCCGATCTACCAGACCACCAGCTTCCAGTTCCGCGACACCCAGCACGCCGCCAACCTGTTTGGCCTGGCCGAGATGGGCAACATCTATAGCCGCATCATGAACCCGACCAACGACGTGCTGGAGCAGCGCATCGCCGCCCTCGAAGGTGGCGTGGCCGCCCTGGCGCTGGGATCGGGGCAGGCCGCCTCGCTGTTCGCCGTCCAGAACATCTGCCACGCCGGCGATAATTTCGTCGCCTCGACCGATCTCTACGGCGGTACGTGGAACCTGTTCGCCAACACGATGAAGACCATGGGCATCGAATGCCGCTTCGTCGATCCGGCCGATCCGGAGAATTTCCGCCGCGCAACCGACGCCAAAACGCGCTGCTACTACGCCGAGACCCTGCCCAATCCCAAGCTCGCCGTGTTCCCGATCGCCCAGGTGGCCAGGATCGGCCGCGAGCAGGGCATTCCGCTGATCATGGACAATACGGCGGCCCCGGTGCTCTGCCGGCCGTTCGACCATGGCGCGGCGATCGTGCTGCACTCGACGACCAAGTACATCGGCGGCCACGGCACCTCGATCGGCGGCATCCTGGTCGACGGCGGCAACTTCGACTGGGAAAAGCACAAGGACCGCTTCCCGATGCTGAACACGCCCGATCCGAGCTACCACGGCGCGGTGTGGACGCAGGCGACCAAGCCGATGGGGCCGGTGGCCTACATCATCAAGGCGCGCGTGACGCTGCTGCGCGACGTCGGCGCGCCGATGAGCCCGTTCAACGCCTTCATGTTCATCCAGGGCCTGGAGACGCTGCCGCTGCGCATGCGGGTCCATTGCGAGAATGCCAACGCCGTGGCCAAGCACCTCTCCAAGAACGCCAAGATCACCAAGGTGATCCATCCCTCGCTGATGACCGGCGAGACGAAGAAGCGCGCCGACGAGCATCTGTCACGCGGCTATGGTGGCTTGCTGGGCTTCGAGCTGAAGGGCGGCGCCGACGCCGGCCGCAAGTTCATCGATGGCCTGAAAATGTTCTATCACGTGGCCAATATCGGCGACGCCCGCAGCCTCGCCATCCATCCCGCCTCGACGACGCACTCGCAGCTCTCGGCCGAGGAGCAGGCCCAGACCGGCGTCACGCCGGGCTATGTGCGGCTGTCGATCGGGCTCGAGCATATCGAGGACATTCTGGCCGATCTCGACCAGGCGTTGGCTGCCGTCTAAACCCTTGCAATAATGGACAAAAGTCGCTTGCAACGCCCCGCATACGGGGGCGTTGACTGTGGAGCAATCCGAAAGGAGGACCACATGAGCGACTACATTCCCGATCCGCCCCGGCCCGATCCGCCCCGGCCTGATCCGCGTCGACCCGATCTGTACGGCAACCCCAACCGCTTCGAGTACGCGG
>JAQSDW010000124.1:0-23657 GCA_029946105.1 Reyranella sp.
TCGGCGATCTCGGTGGCGGAGCGCACGTCGTCGAGCTGGCTCGTCATCAGGAACAGGTCGGCATAGAAGGCGGCGCGGACGGCCTGCCGTCGGTCGTTGATGGCGGCGCTCATCTGGTCGAACGGCGGGTTGATCTGGTAGGCGGGCTTGAAGCCCACGCCTTGCGTGTCCGCCACGTAGGTGATCGCGGCCGGCAGGCCCGAGGCGGTGCCGCCGCGCAGGCTGGGCGAGGCCGCCATCGGCGGATTGATCATCTTCTCCAGCGCCTGGGCGAAGCTCAGCTACATGAGCTGCAGGCTCCTTGCGTCGGGCAGCGCGTCCATGCCGGGCGAGCGGCCCCACACGTCGTTGCCGACCAGGTGCCAGCGCGGGCGGAGCGCGGGGAATTCCTCGAACCCGCCGACAGAGAGAAGCTCGTCGCCGGCGCCGCTCTTCTCGAACCAGACCGAGCGGAACGGCATGTTGCGATTGTCCAGGACCTCGATGTTGCGGCCTTCGTTGGGCTCGATGGCGTGGACCAACTCGACCTCGCGGTCCCAGTCGCCGCGATCGTAGCGCTCACGCACCTGGGTCGAGACGGCATCGCGGCCGAAACGCTCGACCAGTTGCAGGGTGGTCATGGGGAAGGCGCGGTAGAGCGTGTTGACGTTGAGCCGTTCCGACGCCCCCAGCCAGTATTCGCCGGCCGTCAGCGTGTAGGCGCGCACGACGTCCTTCTCGTCCTCCAGCACCACCATGGCGGCGGTGCCAATAGGTGACAAATCGTGGAGAGAAGGTCTCTCCACTCCGCGCTGCGCGCTCCGGTCGAGACGACGGAAACACCACCCTGCCCTACCCGCCGTACTGCAGCAGGACCTCGCCGTTTTTCTTCAGCCAGCCCTGCGGCTCCTCGATCGGACTGTCGCAGAGCGTGCGGGCAAGCGCCCAGAAGCGCGGGCCGTGGTTCAGGTGCACGAGATGGGCGACTTCGTGCGCGACCAGATAGTCCAGCACCTCGGGCGGGGCGAACACCAGCCGCCAGGAAAACGACAGTGTCGCATCGGGCCCGCAGCTTCCCCAGCGCGAGCGGCTATCGCGCAAGGTGATGCGCTTCACCGGCCGCTCGACGCTCAGCGCCTTGGCATGGACCAGCGGCACCAGCCGGCCTTTCAGTTCGGCCGTCAGCCAGTCCCGCAGACGACGCGACAGATGCTCCGGCTTGCCCGCGACATGGATCTCCAGCCCTTCGCGCCAGACGGTCCCGCGCCGGTCGTGGCGATGGCGGATCAGGTGCGGCGCACCGAACAACGGTACCTCGGCGCCGTCGACGAAGGGCCGGTGTGCCGGCAGGCGTTTCAGGCGGGCCGCGATCCAGCCCGCCTGGGCATGGGCGAAATCGACCGCCGTGCCGCGCGCCATGCGCGGCGGCGCCGTCAGCACCACGCGCCGCCTGGCCGCATCGACGCGCAACGAGGCGCGCCGCGCGCGGGCACTGCGCACAAACGTCACCGGCAGCGTATCGCCGGCATGAGCAATGCTCAGTTGCTCGGGCTCCGGAGTGGCTTTAGGCAGGACGAGACGACGCACGATGTCCGACAGCGACATGACCCGAATCATACAACAGGATCGGGCAACAGTGGGAATTCCGACGTGAGCCTCGATATCGCCAAGTTGCGCGCCGAGACACCCGGCTGCGCCCATGTCCTGCACCTCAATGCGGCGGGCTCCGCCCTGCCCAGCCGGCGGACGCTGGACGCCACGCTCGATCACCTGCGGCTCGAAGCGGAGATCGGCGGCTACGAGGCCGCCGACCGGGCGCGCGACACGCTGAACGGCTTCTATCCGTCGGTCGCCCGGCTGATCGGCGCCGAGGAGGGCGAGATCGCCTTCATCGAGAACGCCACGCGCGCCTGGGACATGGCCTTCTATTCGCTCGACTTCAAACCGGGCGATCGCATCCTGACCTGCGTCAGCGAATATTCGTCGAACTACATCTCCTACCTGCAGGTGGCCAGGAAGACCGGGGCGGAGATCGTCGTCGTTCCCGACGACCGGCACGGGCAGATCGATCTTGGTGCCCTGGAACGGGCGATCGACAAGCGCACCAAGCTGGTGTCGATCTCGCACGTGCCGACGCAAGGCGGCCTGGTGCAGCCGGCGGAAGCCGTCGGCAAGATCACCAACGATGCCGGCATCCTCTACCTGCTCGACGCCTGCCAGTCGGTCGGCCAGCTTCCGGTCGACGTCAATAAAATCGGCTGCGATTTCCTGTCCGTAACCGGCCGCAAATACCTGCGTGGCCCCCGTGGCACCGGTTTCCTCTACGCCAAGGCGCGCACCACCTCGCATATCGAGCCGGTGTTCCTGGACAACCATGCCGCCCGCTGGAGCGACGACAATGCCTATACGGTGATGGGCGATGCCAAGCGCTTCGAGAACTGGGAGCGCTACTTCGCCGGCGTGATCGGCTTGAAGACCGCCGTCGACCAGGCGAACGAACTCGGCATGGAGGCGATCTGGGGCCGCCTGCGCGCGCTGGCCGACGGTCTGCGCGCGCGCCTGGCGCCGTTGAACGGCGTCACGGTGACCGACCTCGGTCAGGTGCGGGGCGCCATCGTGACCTTCGCCGTCGAGGGTGCCGACCACAACGCCCTCAAGATGGCGCTGCGCGCCCAGGCGATCAACGTCAGCGTCTCGACGCAGTTCTCCTCACGTCTGGATCTAAAAGGCCGCGGCCTGCTGAACGTCATGCGCGCCTCGGTGCATGTCTACAACACCGAGGACGAACTCGACCGCTTCGTGGCCGCGCTCGGCGCTCTGGTGAACAGCCGCTGACATCGAGACGGACCGCGGGCCTCCAGGCCCGCTTATGTCTTGTTGGGCATGTCTTGTTGGGGGAGCGCGCCACTCCAGTGGCGCATCTTCTCGCCGCCCAAGAACTCACATGAGCGCAACTGGAGTTGCGCGCTCCAATGATGCGGGTCTGGAGGCCCGCGGTCCGCTTGAACCTATTGCGCCTGAACGCCTGTTCCGATCGGGCAGCTGACGCCGGTGCCGCCCAGGCCGCAGTAGCCGCCGGGGTTCTTCGCCAGGTACTGCTGGTGATAGCCCTCGGCGTAGTAGAACACCGGGGCATCGAGGATCTCGGTCGTGATCGCACCCATGCCGCTCTTCGCCAGCTCGCTCTGGAACAGGGCGCGCGAGGCCTCGGCCTTGGCCTTCTGGTCGGCCGAGAAGGCGTAGACGCCGGAACGATACTGCGTGCCGACGTCGTTGCCCTGGGCCATGCCCTGGGTCGGGTCGTGGCCTTCCCAGAACACTTTCAGCAGCGCCTCGTAGGACGTCTTCTTCGGGTCGAACCACACCATGACCACCTCGTTGTGGCCGGTGTGACCGGAGCAGACCTCTTCGTAGGTCGGGTTGGGCGTCGAGCCAGCGGCGTAGCCCACCGCCGTCGAATAGACGCCCGCCGCCTTCCAGAACATGCGCTCGGCCCCCCAGAAGCAGCCGAGGCCGAACATCGCCCTTTCCAGTCCGGCCGGAAACGGCGGCTGGAGGCGGTTGCCGTTCACGAAGTGCTCGGCGGGCACCGCGAAGGCGGGTGTTGCCCGGCCCGGCAGCGCCTTGTCGGCGGTCGGCATCTCGATCTTCTTGCGCAGCATTTGCCACATGGCGCGGCTCCTCTCGCTTTCGCCCTCAATTTCGTCCACGAATTTCGTCTCTGGCCAATATGGCCATACAATACCGCCAAATCGAGGGGGAGCCGCGGCCAATGCCTGTGTTTTTCGTCTGTGCCGGCCTGATCGGCCTGCTGACGGTGATCCTGACCGTGAATATCGCGCGCCTGCGCGGCAAGAAGAAGATCAACCTCGGCGACGGCGGCGATTCCGAGATGCTGGCCGCCATCCGGGCACACGCCAATTTGATCGAATTCGCCCCGCTCTGCCTGCTGCTGATCTACATCGTGAGCGATTTCTACGGCTTCGGCATCACTGCCGCCCTGTCCGTCGTTCTGCTGGTTTCCCGCGCGTTGCACGCCGGCGGCATGATCGGCGTGATCCCCGGCGGCCGTTTCCTGGGCGCCACCGGCACGACCCTGGTGCTGTTGGCCGCCTCGGTCCTGGTGGTCGTCGCGGGCATCGGCCTGAAACAGTACTAGACCGGCGGGCAGGGCGATGGGCGAGCCGGTCACCGTTCCGCTCTGGCTGTTCCTGCCGATCGCTGCCTTCGCGCTATGGTCCCTGCTCGACCGGCTGCTGATCCCGAGCGGCCGCTGGTTCCTGCGCCGCCGCCTCAACCGCCTGATCGACCGCGTCAACCGGCGGCTCGATGTCGAGATCAAGCCGTTCCAGCTCACCAAGCGCCAGGTGCTTATCGACCGACTGGTCTACGACCCGCAGGTGGTCGCCGCCGCCAACGACTATGCGCGGGAAAAGAACATCCCGCGCGAAGCGGCGATGGTCGAGGTTCATCGCTACGCGCGCGAGATCGTGCCGACGTTCAATGCCTACGTCTATTTCCGGGTCGGCTATTCGATCGCCCGCGCCGTGGCGCGGTTTCTCTACCGCGTTCGTCTCGGCTTCGCCGACGAACGCACGCTGGCCGGCGTGCCGCCGAACACCGCCGTGGTGTTCGTCATGAACCACCGCAGCAACATGGACTATGTGCTGGTGGCCTTTCTCGCCGCCGAGCGCACGGCGCTCAGCTACGCGGTCGGCGAGTGGGCCCGCATCTGGCCGCTGCAGCAGCTCATCCGCTCGATGGGCGCCTATTTCGTGCGCCGCAACTCGAACAGCCCGATCTACCGCCGCGTGCTCGAGCGCTACGTCCACATGGCCACCGAAGCCGGCGTCGCGCAGGCGATGTATCCCGAGGGCGGCCTGTCGCGCGACGGCCGGCTGCGCGAACCCAAGCTCGGCCTGTTCGACTACATGCTGAAGTCGTTCGACCCGAAGGGAACCAACGACATCGTTTTCGTTCCCGTGGCGCTCAACTACGACCGGGTCCTGGAGGACCGCACCCTGCTGCGCTCGCTCGAACGCGATGCGCCCCGGCGCAGCGCCTGGTTCGCTGCCCGGACGACCCTTGCCTTCTGGTTCAGCCAGCTCGGCCTGATGCTGCGCGGACGCTGGTTCCGCTTCGGCTATGCCTGCGTCAATTTCGGCGGCCTGATCTCGGCGCGCGACTGGCTGGTCCAGCATGCCGGCGCAACCGGAGGCGACCTGCGCGGCCTCGACAAGGACCAGCGGTTCGAGATCGTGGGCCGCCTGGCGCACGACGTGATGGGCGAGATCGCCCGTCTCGTGCCGGTGCTGCCGGTGTCGCTGGTCGCCACGGTCCTGACCGAGGCCCTCGATGACAATGAGGGGCCGCTCGACGAGCTCGAGCTCAAGGTACGGGCCGCGGCGCTTATGACGCATTTCGAGGAGAAGGGCGCCAAGCTCTACGTGCCGCGCGGCGACCGCGACTATGCCTTCCATATCGGCTTGCGCATGCTGGTGCTGCGCCGCCTGGTCGAGGAGAACGCGGAGGGATTGTTCGCGGCGGCGGCAACCGAGCGGCCCCTGCTCGCGTACTATGCCAATGCCGTCGCCCATCTGCGCTGAACCATGATCACCATTCTCTGGCGCATCGCCTACTCGGCCGGCTACGGCTACTTCACCAACCGGCTCTCGACCTCGGCCGCGGCGATGGCGTTCTATACGATGTTCGCGATCGGGCCGATCATGATCTTCAGCATCGCCATCGCCGAGCCGTTCGTCGGCAAATTGATGGCGCAACAGGCGATCTTCGACGCCCTGGGCACGGTCGTGGCGCCCGACCAGCTGAACAGCATCCGCCGCTTCGCCTCGCAGGATCTCTTCCGGGGCGGCGGCATCGCGGCGCTGATCGGCGCCGCCGTCCTGCTCTATACCGGCACGCGCGTCTTCGTGGAGCTCGACGACGGCATCGACGCGATCTGGCGCAACGGCCGCAAAGGGCTCTACGTCCACCCGGTGCTGGCGAGCATAAAATCCCGGCTGCTCGCCGTTGCCCTCATGGTGGTGCTGGGCATCCTGCTCATCGTGGTCATTCTCGCCAGCGTGCTGATCTCGGCCTACGCCGGCGCCCTCGAAGCCTTTCCGATCCTGGGCGAATGGATCGGTCCGGCGATGTCGGCCTCCGTGCACTACGGCATTCTCTCGGCCTTCTTCACCCTGATCTACAAGTGGCTGCCGACCGGCGGCGTGCCGTGGAAGTACGCCTTGGTCGGTGGCGCGGTGAACGCGCTCCTGTTCGCCGCCGGCAACCGCGCGCTGGTGTTCTATTTCGAAGTGACGCAGCTCACCTCGGCCTTCGGCGCCACGGCCGGCTTTGCCGCCATCATGGTGTGGATGTACTGGACGTCGCTCACCATCCTGATCGGCGCCCAGGTCGGCCGCTCGACACGCGACGTCCTGGTGGACGATCGCAGCCGCGAGATGGTGGAGAATGATCTATAGGCGCCAGTGCGCAATGGGACCGCGCGGGCTCTCGGCGCTTCGCTTCGCTGCAGCGCCTGCCGCCCGCCAGCGCGTCGTCGCAATGCCGCCCGCGGCATTGCGATGACGCGCCTAAAACATCGTCGCGAGCACGCGGTCCGGCGGCTTGTGGCCATCGGCGAAGGTCTTGATGTTGATCAGGACCTTTTCGCCCATTTCGATGCGGCCCTCGAGCGTGGCCGATCCCATGTGCGGCAGAAGCACGACGCGTTCGAGCTCGAGCAGCTTCGGATTGACCTGCGGCTCGTGCTCGTAGACGTCGAGGCCGGCACCAGCCAGCTCGCCCGCCTTCAGCATGCGCACCAAGGCGTTCTCGTCGATCACCTCGCCGCGCGCGGTGTTGATGATGATCGCCGTCGGCTTCATCAATTTCAGGCGTCGCGCCGACAGGAGATGAAATGTCGCCGGCGTGTGCGGGCAGTTCACGGAAACGATGTCCATGCGCGCCAGCATCTGGTCGGGACTCTCCCAGTAGGTCGCTTCGAGTTCGCGCTCGATGTCGGCATGGACGCGCTTGCGGTTGTGGTAGTGGATCGCGAGGCCGAAGCTGCGGGCGCGGCGCGCCAGCGCCTGGCCGATGCGGCCCATGCCGACGATTCCCATGCGCTTGCCCTGCAGGCGCGCACCCAGCATCGAGGTCGGACTCCACCCCGTCCATTTGCCGGCACGCACGAGGCGTTCGCCCTCGCCCATGCGCCGCGCCGTCGCCAGCACCAGCGCCATGGCCATGTCGGCGGTATCCTCGGTGAGCACACCCGGCGTGTTGGTGACGGTGATGGCGCGCTGGCGTGCCGTGTCGAGATCGATGTGATCGACGCCGGTGCCGAAGGAGGCGATGAGCCGGAGCCGCGGGCCGGCCTGAGCCAGCAGGCGGCTGTCGATGCGGTCGGTGACGGTGGGAACCAGCACGTCGGCCGTCTTCACGGCCTCGATGAGCTGCGCGGCGTCGAGCGGTCGGTCTTCCGTGTTCAATCGCGTCTCGAACAGCTCCATGAGCCGCGTCTCGATCGGGTCGGGTAGCTTCCGGGTGACGATCACCAGCGGCTTTTTCTTGGAACTGGAAGGCATGGGTGATCAGTACCGGGCTGGCGCGACAGAAGACAACTGCCCGATTACCAATTCCCCGAGCGCCTTGTCCAGCCAGTGAGGCGGATATCTGACGCGGCGGAAAAGCGCGCTTTTTCAAGTACTTGTCGCCTAATGTGAAGGTTTGAGGTATATTGAAGGCAATGGGAAATCGACTGTCCGTCTCGCTTTGCCTGGCCTTTGCCGCTTTTGTGACCGTTCTGTCGGTCTCGTCCGGGTCGGGAGGAGGCGCCCATGCCGCGCCCGACAAATCGACGACGACCCAGCGCAAGGGCTCTGGCCTGCCCATTCCGCGCTTCGCTTCGTTGCGGTCCGACGAGGTCAATATCCGGACCGGCCCCGGCACCCGCTATCCCGTCGATTGGGTCTTCAAGCGCAAGGGCATGCCGGTCGAGATCGTGGCCGAGTACGAGAATTGGCGCAAAATCCGCGATTGGCAGGGGGCCAGCGGCTGGGTCCACCAGAGCCTGCTGACCGGCAAGCGCAGTTTCATCATCCCGACGAAGCCGGCCAGCCTTCACAAGACCCCTGCCGCCTCGGCCGAGGTCGTGGCCAAGCTGGAGCCCGAGGTGATGGGAGAGATCCGCTCCTGTGCCGGCGACTGGTGCCGTGTCAAATTGCCGGCCGCCAGCGGCTGGATCGAACGCACCAGCATGTGGGGCGTCTATAAGTCCGAACCGATCAACTAGCGGCCGCCACAATCGGCACGTAGAAATGGGTCGACGTGGCCCACGCAGTTAGCGCCCTCTACTCGAAGTTCAACCGCATGTCGCCGACGGCCGCGGCATTGGCGGCGCTGTTGCATGCCCTGGTGGTACTGGCGTTCCTGTGGGGCGCGCCGGTCGAGCCTGTCGATGCCATCGAAGAGGCCATCGAGTTCACGGTCGATGAAGGCGTCCCTCCGCCGCCGGAACCTCAAGCAGCAGCAGCGCAAGCTCCCGAACCACCTTCTCCCGCGCCGGTGCCGCAACCGCCAAGTGCTCAAGCCCCAGCACCGACCCCGGCCCCGGTCCCAACTCCAAGCCCCCAGCCGAGCACGGCCAGCCGTCTGGGCCTGCCACCGCCGCGTTCCCTGACGCCAGACCCGCGCGCCGTACTGGCCCCGCCACAGCCTGGTCCCAAGCCGCCGGAGACCCCCCGCCCAGAGACAGCGGCTGCAGAACCCGCGAAGCCGGAACAAGAATCCAAGCAGGAAGCGAAACCAGAGCCAGAACCACCGCAACAGCAGGAGGCGGCCGCCGCGCCGCCGCCGCCGGCGCCACCACCACCCGAACCGAAGCTGGAAGAGGTTCTGCCGCCCGTGGAGGCGCCACCACCGCCACTTACCGCGCAGGATTTCCCCAAGCCTGCGCCACCGCCGCCACCTCCCCCCAAGCCGCCGCAAGCACCACCGCCGCCTCAGCCGCAACCACAGCAGCGCGCGCAGACGCCGCCGACTCAGCAGCAGCAGCGTCTTCAACCGTCACCGCTGGGACACGCGCCCCAGCAGCGGGCACCCGCCGATTCGCAGGCAGCAGCACAACCGTCGCCGCTCACCAATCCGGCCAGCCAGTATGGCCAGCGCAAGGCGCAGGACGACTATCTCCAGCTCGTCATCCAGAGAATCTCGCAATTCCACTACGCGCCGAAGTCGGGCGCGATCAGCGAGTCGGGCGTCGTCGTCATGCGACTCACCATCGCGCGCAACGGTCGTCTGCTCGACGTGTCTCTGGCGAAGTCGAGCGGCTTTCCCACGCTCGACAACGGCGTGATGGACACGATCCGCCAAGCGTCACCCTATGCGCCGCTTCCCTCCGATATCCCCGGCGCCCAACACACCTTCATTCTGCCAGTAAACTATGCCTATCGGGGCGGAGGGCGTTAGCCGACCGGCTAGCCGCCGGCCGCTTGGGGCCGTAGAAACTAGCGCTGTGGCCCAGACCGTGAGCGCCCTCCATTCGAAATCGAGCCGCTCGAGATCGAGCGGGATGTCGCCAGTGGCGGTCGGACTGGCGCTCGCGCTGCACGGGCTGGCGGTCGCGGCCGTGTGGTGGATGTCGCCGTTCAGGCCCGCCGAGCCGCCCGAAGACGCGATCATGGTCACGGTCCTCAGCAGCTCGCCGCCAACCAACCCGGACTCGCCGTCGGCCAACAAGCTCGCGGAGCCGCCAGCAGCAGCACCCGAACCGACACCGGAGGAACGGCCCCGCCAGGAGCCGCAACAGGCCATGGCGGCACCTGAACCGCCGCAGCCCCAGCAGCGCCAACCTGAACCACCTCAGCGAGAACCATCCCGGCTCGAGCCGCCCCGGCCAGAAGCGCCTCGACCAGAAGCAGCGGCTCCGCCTCAGCCGCCGCAGCCCGCGCCGTCGCCGAGCCTCGAAGAGGCGCTTGCCGCGCCGCAGGAACTGCCACCGCCCGCCGCGCACGACTTCCCCACCATACGCGTGCCGCTGCCGCCTTGGCCGACGCCGCGCCCACCGCAAGCAGCGCCGCCGCCACCACCGCCTCGTCCGCCCCAGCCCGCGCTGGCACCACCGCCCACGAATGCCCCGGCCAGCGTGCAGGCACCGCCGTCGAATTCAGCCGACTGGCTGATCGGCAACAGCCGCGCACGCAATGCCTACCTGGATCAGGTCGCGCGACTGACCTCGAAATTTCGCCAGTATCCACGCGGCCTGGTCAGTGCCAATCAGCGCGGCCGGGTGGTCACGCGCGTGACGATCGCGCGCGACGGCCGGCTGATCGACGTCAGCATCGATACTTCGAGCGGCTGGCCGGCTATCGATAACGCCGAACTCGAGACGATACGCCGGTCAGCGCCGTTTCCGCCGGTGCCGCCGGACATGCCCGGGGATCCCTTGATCCTGGTTCTGCCGATCAACTTCCTCGCCCTTTCGGGCAACCGCTAGGCCTCAGGCGAAGTCGCGCGCCAGGACGTCGCGCACCGCGCGCGGCATCACCGCCATGTGCCCGTAGTTGGGATGGTCGAAGCCCACCACCACGTCGCCCACGTCGCTGCGAAAGGCGGAAATTTGCGCAGGCGTGAAACCAAAGCGCACGAACTGCACGGCCGACGCCTTGCCGTCCTCGCGCGACCGTTCCTGGTCGCCCTCCGGCACGCCGCGGACCGTCTCGGCGCCCACCCGTACGAAGGCGTGGTCCTCGACGCCGCCCAGCATGCCGAGTACGCGGGCACGGCGCAGGGGATCGTCGATTTCGAACATGACGGTGGCGACCAGCTCGGCGCCCTGGGGGATCAGCGGATTGTAGGCCGAGAGCTCATCGGGGATCTGCGCCACCCCGCCCTTCTCGATGAAGAGCATCTCATGCACCTGGTGCAGCATCGTGTCATACGACTCGAAATAGAATGTCGCGAACGGCCCGACCTCGAGCCGGCGGTTCTTCTTGAGCTCCGACATCGAGCGCCGCCGCTCGGCACGCACCTTCACATATTCCGCCGATGGCAGAATGGCGCCCAATTCGATCTTGCGAGGTGTGGTCATCGGTCGTCCCCGGTCAGCCCGTAGGCACGCGCCAGCAGCTCGATCGGATGGCTGCCGCGCGAGGGCTTGGGCTTCTCTTCACCCGCGGCGATCTCCATCACCTGCATCAGATGCTCGGCCGCGAGCGGGCACTCGGAGGCAACGAAGCTGGTATCGTTCCTCAGCGCCGCCAGGGCCGCAGGCTTGCCGACCTTCACCGCCGTCTCGAAGTTCTCCTTGCGCGCGCCCCAGATGCCGCCGTGGCCGCTGCACCGCTCGATGACGGCGACCCGCGTCTCCGGCACCAGCCGCAACATCTCGGCAGCCTTGGCGCCCATGTTCTGCGCCCGCGCATGGCAGGCGAGATGGATGCTGACGCCGCCTTCGAGGGGCGTCAGGCCGGGCGCCAGCCCATGCTTCTTGGCGATGTCGACCACGTACTCCGACAGGTCGAACGTCGCCTGCGACAGGCGCTCGACGGCGGGATCCTTGGGCAGCATCAGCGGCCATTCGAATTTCAGCATCAGGGCGCAGGACGGCGTGAGCGCGATCACGTCGTAGCCCTTGTCGACCCACGGCAGCAGCGCGGCCGATACCGTCTTTGCCGCCGCGGCCGTACCTTCGATATCGCCCAGTTCGAGCTTCGGCATGCCGCAGCAAGCGGGATGGACGACCTCGGTCTCGACGCCGTTCTTGGCCAGCACCGCGCGGGCCGCCGCGCCGATGTCGGTGTTGTTGAAGTTCACGAAGCAGGTCGCATAGAGCACGGCCTTGCGCTTGCCGAAGGCCGGCGCCGCCTCGTTGAGCACCGCGCCCTCGCGTGCCGCCCGGATGTCGAAGGTCTCCCCGGCGTAGCGCGGCAGGCGCGCACCGTGATGAATCCCGGCAATCCGCTCCATGCCTTTGCGCGTCAGCGTGTTGTGCTCGTCGGTGGCCCAATTGGCGGGGCCGGCGACGAAGGTGCCGAGGCGGCCGGTCCGGTCCGTATCGGCGAGCTGGCGATCGACGAGAGGCACGCCTTTTTTGCGCGCCTGGACCGCGCGATGGCGCAGCATGAGGTGGGGGAAATCCAGCGCCCACTCGTGTGGCGGCACGTAGGGGCACTTCGTCATGAAGCACATGTCGCAGAGCGTGCAGGCTTCCTCGACCTGCGCGTAGTCCTCTTTCTTCACACCGTCGAGTTCGCCGGTCGGGCCATTGTCGATCAGGTCGAACAGCCGCGGAAAGGAGTCGCAAAGATTGAAGCAACGCCGGCAGCCGTGACAGATGTCGAACACGCGCTCCATCTCTTTCTCGAGCGCTTTTTCATCCCAGAACCAGGGATTCTGCCAATCGAGGACGTGACGGGTCGGTGCTTCGAGGCTGCCTTCGCGCATGGTGCCTTCGCTTCGTTGCTGATCGAACAGGTAAGAAGAAAAAGGGGACCCCTGCGGGTCCCCTTCATCAAGCCCGAAGGGCTCAGGCCATCGTGTCGAGGGCTTTCTGGAAGCGCCCGGCGTGGCTCTTTTCAGCCTTGGCCAGCGTCTCGAACCAGTCGGCGATCTCCGCCATGCCTTCTTCGCGCGCGGTGCGGGCCATGCCCGGGTACATGTCGGTGTACTCGTGCGTTTCGCCGGCGATCGCAGCCTTCAAATTCGATCCGGTGGGGCCGATCGGCAGCCCGGTGGCCGGATCGCCGACAGCCTCGAGGAACTCGAGATGGCCGTGGGCATGGCCGGTTTCGCCTTCGGCCGTCGAACGGAAGACAACGGCGACGTCGTTGTAGCCTTCGACGTCAGCCTTCTGTGCGAAGTAGAGATACCGGCGGTTGGCCTGACTCTCACCCGCGAAGGCGGCCTTCAAATTTTCTTCGGTCTTTGATCCCTTGAGATTCGCCATGGTTCTGCTCCCGCTTCGATCGGCCCATCCGCCGACCCAGAATCAGGATTTAGGGCGCGTTTGATGCACCGTCAAGAAATTTAGAACGATTCTAAAGACTGCGATTGATTCGCAGCACGGCGTCTAGCGACGCACCCGCACGATGACATCGACCCGCGACAGGCGCGTGCCCTTGGGGGGCGCGGGCAGACCCGCGATCGTCACCTTGTCCGACGGAAAATCGTGCAGCGCGCCATCGGGCTCGACGAAGAAATGATGATGGTGGCCGGTGTTGGTATCGAAATAGGACCGGCCCGGGGCAACGACCACTTCGCGCAGCAACCCTGCATCGCGGAACTGATTGAGCGCGTTGTAGACCGTGGCGAGCGACACCGGCATCTGTGTCGACTTGACCTCGACGTGAAGGCTTTCCGCCGTCACATGGCGATGGCCGCTCTCGAACAGCAGGCGCGCGAGCGCCACCCGCTGCCGTGTCGGGCGCAGGCCGGCCGCTCGTAGGCGGGCAGTGAAATCGGGGCTGGCTCCGGGCATGGTCGAGCCCATATGTAATCAGTGCGGGGACATATTGAAAGGGCCGGTTATGGAGCCGGGCGCCGGTTTGCGCTGAACCCCGGGCATCCCTATTCTGCCGCAAATCCCCTGAATCGGGCGGCTACGGACGGTGAAACGGTGAGCGAGCAGAAGCAGAGCTATACTTTTGAAGACCTGATCGAGTGTGCCAAGGGGCACCTGTTCGGGCCCGGAAATGCGCAGCTGCCGCTCCCGCCCATGCTGATGTTGGACCGTATCGTGAAGATTTCCGATACCGGCGGCAATTTCGGCAAAGGCGAGGTCATCGCCGAGTTCGACATCAAGCCCGACCTCTGGTTCTTCGACTGTCATTTCAAGGGCGATCCGGTGATGCCGGGCTGCCTGCCGCTCGACGCGCTGTGGCAGATGCTGGGCTTCTTCCTCGGCTGGATGAAGGCGCCGGGTCGGGGCCGCGCCCTGGGTGTCGGCGAGGTCAAGTTCACCGGCATGATCGTGCCCACGGTGAAGAAGCTCACCTATCACGTGCACCTCAAGCGGGTGATGCTGCGCAAGCTCGTCCTGGGCATCGGCGACGGCTTCGTCTACGCCGACGGCAAGCAGATCTACGAAGTCAGCGGCCTGAAGGTCGGCCTGTTCCAGGACGCGGCGACACCCGCCGCTGCAGGCTGACATGAAACGCGTCGTCGTCACTGGCCTCGGCATCGTCTCCCCGATCGGCAACAATGCCGCCGAGGTGACGCAGTCCCTGAGGGACGGCAAGTCGGGCATCGAATTCGTCCCGCAGTACAAGGAACTCGGCTTCCGCAGCCAGGTCGCCGGCACGCTGAAGCTCAAGGTCGAGGAGCTGGTCGACCGCCGTCTCATGCGCTTCATGGGCGACGGCGCGGCCTATGCCTACCTTGCCATGAAGGAAGCGATCGCCGACGCGGGCCTTTCCCCGGGCGAAATCTCCAATGAACGCACCGGCGTGGTCGCGGGCTCCGGCGGTCCGACGACCGGCGCCATCGTGCAGGCCGCCATCACGGCCCGGGAGAAAGGCCCCAAGCGCGTGGGCCCATTCCAGGTGCCGCGCGCCATGTGCAGCACTGTTTCGGCCAATCTCGCGACCGCCTACAAGATCAAGGGCCTGAGCTACTCCATCAGTTCGGCCTGCTCGACCTCGGCGCACTGCATCGGCAACGCCGTCGAGAACATCCAGCTGGGCAAGGCCGACCGCATGTTCGCGGGCGGCGGCGAGGAGCTCGACTGGACGCTGTCGGTCCTGTTCGACGCCATGGGCGCCATGTCGTCCAAGTACAACGACACGCCCACGCGGGCGAGCCGGGCCTACGACAAGGACCGCGACGGCTTCGTCATCGCCGGCGGCGGCGGCATCGTCGTCCTGGAGGAGCTCGAAGTCGCCAAGGCGCGCGGCGCCAGGATCTACGCTGAAGTCATCGGCTATGGCGCCACATCGGACGGCGCCGACATGGTGGCCCCCTCCGGCGAAGGTGCGATGCGCTGCATGAAGCTCGCCCTCGACGGCTTCCCGGGCGCCGCCCGGCGCAACCGTCCGGTCGACTACATCAACGCCCACGGCACCTCGACGCCCGTGGGCGACCTCACCGAACTGGACGCCATCCGCGCCGCCTTCGGCGACAAGAAACTACCCGTCGTCAGTTCGACCAAATCGCTGACCGGCCACAGCCAGGGCGCCACCGGCGCACACGAGGCGATCTACTCGTTGCTGATGCTGAAGAACGACTTCATCTGTGCCTCGGCCAATATCGAGAACGTCGACCCCGGCGTCGGCGACTACCCGCTCGCCCGCCAACGGATCGACAAGGCCGGCCTCGAAACCGTCATGTCGAACAGCTTCGGCTTCGGCGGCACGAACGCCTGCCTGGTGTTCACGCGCCACGAAAACTGAGAGGGCCAGATGCCTGACGATGGTCCCCTCTCGGCGGCTCCCGACGGCGCCGCGCCCGCGGCGGTGGCTCCCGACCATGCCGTTTCCAAGGCGGCTGCCCTCCCCGAAGTGCCCAGGCTGATGGCCGGCAAGCGCGGCCTGATCATGGGCGTGGCCAACAACCACTCGATCGCCTGGGGCATCGCGCAGGCACTGCATCACGCCGGCGCCGAGCTCGCCTTCACCTACCAGGGCGGCGCGTTCGGCAAACGCGTCCTGCCGATGGTCGAGAAGCTCGGATCGAAGATCGTCGAGGAGGCCGATGTCGAGAACGAGGAGAGCCTCGACCGGCTGTTCGCGCGCCTGAAGAAGGACTGGGGCCGGCTCGATTTCGTCGTCCACGCGATCGCCTTCTCCGACAAGGAGGAGCTGAAGGGCCGCTACGTCGACACGACCAAGGCCAACTTCCAGCGCAGCCTCGCCATCTCCTGCTATTCCTTCACCGACATCGCCCAGCGGGCGCTGCCGCTGATGACCGAGGGCGGCAGCCTGATCACGCTCACCTACGAAGGCGCCACCCGGGTGATGCCGTCCTACAACGTCATGGGCGTGGCCAAGGCCGCCCTCGAGGCCAGCGTCCGCTATCTCGCCGCCGACCTCGGCCCGCAGGGCGTGCGCGTGAACGCCATCTCGCCCGGACCGATGCGCACCCTGGCCGGCGCCGTGATCGGCAGTGCCCGCTATGTCTATCGCGTCTCGCGCGAGGCCTCGCCGCTCCGCCGCAACATCGAACTCACCGACGTGGGCGGCGCCGCGCTCTACTACCTGTCGGACCTGAGCGCGGGCGTCACCGGCACCGTCCACTATGTCGACGCCGGCTACCACGCCATGGGCATGCCGCCGCAGGGCTCAGCCGAGCCGAACGGCGAATAGCCAATCCCTTCAAGCGATTGCGTCCCCTTAAGTTAACACCGGGTTGTCACTTTCGGCAGCCGTCGCCCTGTCCAGAATTCGCGATCGGCCTTGTGCGACGGGCTTTTTCCCGCCTCCCACACGCGTTCAACTGGACACGCCGCACGCGGTCCGTGTCCAGAAATCGCCAAGTCCCTGTTCCGCCGTCGTTATTCGACGTCCGATCTGGACAGCGGGTGTCGTCGAGACTGTCCAGAAATGAGAAGCCAGGGGCGGCCGCAGGCGGGTCGCGCCAAAAAGAAAAGACCGGCGCAGTCCAAGCGCCAGCTTACCAGAAATATAGCCCAATTTCTGCTGAAACTGCAAGCTTACCTGCTGCTCGACGACGCGCCTGTCGTGCTCGGCCGCGCGGACCTGCTACTGACGAGGTGATCATGGACCAGTCCACACAACGCGAACTCGCCCGCCTGCTGGCGACGCTGCGGCGCGAAAACCGCCAGCAGAGCGGCCTCGACGCCAGGCTGACGCCGCCCGACAAGGAGACCGCCTATCGCGTCGCGCGCCAAGTCGAGGAGGAGCTCGGCCTGGAGGTCGCGGGCTGGAAGATCGCCGCCATGAAGGTGGAGATGCAGCAGGCGCTGCGCACCGATTCGCCGATCTATGGCCGCGTCTATGCGCCCTGTATCAAGCCAACGCCGGTCAGCGTCGAGTATGCGAAGCAGTGCAGCCCCATCCCCGAGGTCGAATATCAGGCGCGGCTGGGGACCGACCTGCCACCGCGCGCAAAACCCTACACGGTCGAGGAGGTGACGGAGGCGGTGGCCTCGCTGCATCCCGGGCTGGAGCTGGCGGAGTGCCATTTCGTGCACGACGCCAACTTCCCGCCGCTGCCGGCCGTGCTGGCCGACGGCGCGGGCGGCGGCACGATCTGCTACGGCCCCGCGATCGAGGACTGGAAGCGGCGCGACATTCCGGGCCAGGAGGTCGTGCTCCTGTGCAACGGCGTGGCACGGCGGCGCGGCAGCGCGGCGGCGGCGCTCGACCATCCCATGGTGCCGCTCGCCTGGCTCGCCAACGAACTCTCGCGCACCGGCATCGGCCTAAAAGCCGGCCAGACGGTCAGCACCGGCACGCTCACCGGCATGCTGCGGCCCAAGGCGGGCGAGACCTACACGGCCGACTTCGGCCCGTTCGGCAAGGTGACGGCGACCTACCTGGCCTGACACTGCTCCGACGGCGTCAGCCGATCACGATATCCATCTTCGTTGCCAAGGCGCCCGCCTCGACGCCGTTCGCCGGAGCCAATCGCATCTCGATCAGCTCGCGCTGGCGCGGATTGCGCACGGCGTCGCGGAACACGCCATCGCGCTCGTTCTGCGGATCGCCTGCGACATAGAACTGGCTGGTGAGCAGCCGGCCATCGCCGGTCGCCGCCTTGAGATGGATGTGCGGCGTGCGGCCGGGATAGGCGACGGGCTTCAGCGTGCGAAAGCGATAAAACCCGTCGGCGTCGGCCATCATGCGGCCGTAGCCCTGGAACGCCGCGTCGCGTCGGTCACGGCCGGGCTGACTCGGATGGTCGTAAAGGCCCTGCGCGTCGCATTGCCAGATCTCGACCAGGGTACCGGCGAGCGGCCGGCCATCGACGCCGACCACGCGCCCCTCGAGATGAAGCACCACGCCCATGGCGCGGGCCTGCTGACCGCGGACCTGCACGAGATCGTTGTCCATGTCAGCGGGAAAGCCTGTCGGATAGAACGGCCCTTCGGTCTGCCGCGGCGTCGGAACCTGATCGGCGGCCAGGGCGGAAGACAGCGGCAGCAAGCCGGCACCGATGCCGACGAGCAGATTACGGCGAGCAAGGATCGGAAGTTTCGTCATCTGGCGCAGTCTACAAACAAAAACGGCGGCCCTGAGGCCGCCGTTTCCGTAACTGTTCGGTGACTTACTCGCCGGCGGGGGCCGCTTCGACCACCTTGTTGGAGATGTCCTCGCCGGTCGCCTGGTCGACGGCCTTCATGCTGAGGCGCACCTTGCCGCGATCGTCGACGCCCAGGACCTTGACCTTGACCTGGTCGCCTTCCTTGACGACGTCGTTCACCTTGGCGACGCGGCGCGGCGCCAGCTCGGAGATGTGCACGAGGCCATCCTTGGAGCCGAGGAAGTTCACGAAGGCGCCGAACTCGACGCACTTCACGACCTTGCCGGTGTAGATCACGCCGATTTCCGGCTCGGCCACGATGCCCTTGATCCAGTCGATGGCCCTCTGGCCGGCAGCGGCGTCGACCGCCGCGACCTTGATGGTGCCGTCGTCCTCGATGTCGATCTTGGTGCCGGTCTGCTCGGTGATCTCGCGGATCACCTTGCCGCCGGTGCCGATCACTTCACGGATCTTGTCCTTGGGGATCGTGAACTGGGTGATGCGCGGGGCATTCTGGTTCACCGAATCGCGGGCGCCGACAAGCCCCTTGGCCATTTCGCCCAGGATGTGGATGCGTCCGTCCTTCGCCTGGCCCAGGGCCACCTTCATGATCTCCTCGGTGATCGAGGTGATCTTGATGTCCATCTGCAGGGCCGTGATGCCGTTGGTGGTGCCGGCAACCTTGAAGTCCATGTCGCCGAGGTGATCCTCGTCGCCCAGGATGTCGGTGAGCACCGCGAAGCGCTCGCCTTCCTTGATCAGGCCCATGGCGATGCCGGCCACCGGCCGTTCCATCGGCACGCCGCCGTCCATCAGCGCCAGCGAGCCGCCGCAGACCGACGCCATCGACGAGGAGCCGTTGCTCTCGGTGATCTCCGACACGACACGCACCGTGTAGGGGAACTTGTCCTTGGTCGGCATCATCGGACGCAGCGCGCGCCAGGCGAGCTTGCCGTGGCCGATCTCGCGACGGCCGGGCGAGCCCATGCGCCGCACTTCGCCCACCGAGTAGGGAGGGAAATTGTAGTGCAGCATGAAGTGCTCGCGATACTCGCCCTCGAGCGCGTCGATGATCTGCTCGTCCTGGCCGGTGCCGAGCGTGACCACGACCAGCGCCTGGGTCTCGCCGCGGGTGAACAGGGCCGAACCGTGGGCGCGCGGCAGGATGCCGACCTCGGCCACGATCGGACGGACGGTCTTGGTGTCGCGGCCGTCGATGCGCTTGCCGGTGTCGAGCACGGCGTTGCGGACCACGTCGGCCTCGAGATTGCCGAACTGCTCGCCGAAGGCCGCCAGCTCGGCGTCCTTGCCCTCGAACAGCTTCTTGGCCTCGGCCTTGACGGCGCGGACGTTGGTCTGGCGCAGCTGCTTGGCGGTCTCGCCGTAGGCGGTGGCGAGCTTGCCGCGCATCTCGGCCTGAAGCTTGGCCGCAACGGTCTTGGAGGCTTCCGACGGATCGGTGAGCGGCAGCGGCTCCTTGGCGCAATGCTCGGCGAGCTGGATGATGGCGTCGATCACCGGCTGGAAGGAGCGATGGCCCTCCATGACGGCGCTCAGCATGACGTCCTCAGGCAATTCCTTGGCCTGGGACTCGACCATCAGCACGCCTTCCTTGGTGCCGGCGACGACGAGGTCGAGGGCACTGGTGACGAGTTGATCACGCGTCGGGTTGACGACGAACTTGCCGTCGATGTAGCCGACACGGGCGCCGGCGATCGGGCCCATGAACGGCACGCCGCTGATGGTGAGCGCGGCCGACGTGGCCACCATGGCGACGATGTCGGGATCGTTCTCGAGATCGTGCGCGAGCACGGTGACGACGACCAGGGTCTCGTTGCGATAGGTCTCGTGGAACAGCGGCCGGATCGGACGATCGATCAGGCGCGAGGTCAGCACTTCCTTCTCGCTCGGCCGGCCTTCACGCTTGAAGAAGCCGCCCGGGATCTTGCCCGCGGCGAAGGTCTTCTCCTGGTAGTTCACGGTCAGCGGGAAGAAGTCGAGGCCGGGCTTCGGCTGCTTCTCGAACACGACGGCGGCCAGCACCGTGGTGCCGCCGTAGGTAGCCATCACCGCGCCGTCAGCCTGGCGCGCGACCTTGCCGGTTTCGAGAACGAGCTTGCGCCCGGCCCAATCCAGCTCCTTGCGAAAAACTTCAAACATCTCATTCATCCTTTCCATCACGGTCGTCAGCCCCCGTTTGGCGACAACCGCCCGCCGGCGCCCTTGCGCCGACAGGACCGGGTCAGGCCTTTGCTCTCGCCCCTGCCTTCCCGGTTACTGCGATGTCGCGTCAGCCGGCCGAACTCACGGGGACCGAACGACGCGACGCGAAAAGGCCCTGTCACATCTTGAATTTGATGGGGGACAGGGCCGGTAGTTGGTTAACGACGCAGGCCCAGACGCTCGATCAACGAGTCGTAGCGCTTGCTGTCCCTGGACTTGAGGTAGTCGAGCAGACGGCGGCGTTGGCCAACCATCTTCAGCAGACCACGACGCGAATGGTGATCCTTCGCGTGGCCCTTGAAGTGCTCGGTGAGGTTGGAAATGCGTTCTGTCAGGATCGCGACCTGGACTTCCGGCGAACCAGTGTCGCTTTCGGCCTGGGCATACGACTTGATCAGCTCCGCCTTGCGGGCGACTGTAATCGACATCGGGTTCTCCATACTTAAAGGTTGAACACGCGCACCGGCTGGAGAGCGACGCCGTCCGAACGGACCAGCGCCACCAGCTTTTCACCTGTCTCGGCACGAACCAATGTGCCGGAAGGGGGTACGTCCCGGGTCAAGAGCACCGGCTGGCCGTGGCGCAGCAGGTCCGCTTGGGCTTCCGTCAGGGCCAGCGCCGGGATGTCGTCCAGCGCGGTCACGACGGGAACCAAGGCCCCGAAGAGCGCGGGAATATGCCCGAGGGCCTCCAGCTTGGGAAGCGAAATGGCCTGCTCTTCCCGGAACGGGCCGGCGGCCGTCCGACGCAGCGCCGACAGGTGTCCGACGGTGCCGAGCGCAATCGCCAGATCGCGGCCCAGGGACCGAATGTAGGTGCCTTTGCCACAACCGACCACAAAATCTGCATGGTCCCTGTCCGAACGGGCGAGGAACTCCAGCCGGTCGATGCGGACCCGGCGTAGCTTCAGCTCCACGACTTCGCCCGCCCGGGCGAGGTCGTAGGCGCGCTTTCCATCGATTTTGAGGGCCGAGAAGGCCGGCGGCCTCTGATCGATCTCGCCCAGGAACGCGGCCAGGGCGCCGCGGATCGCCTCGTCTGTCGGCCGGGCGTCGCTGGTGGCGGTGACGTCGCCCTCCGCATCCTCGGTCGACCGCGCCTCGCCGAAGCGGAGCGTGAATCGGTATTCCTTGCGGCCATCCATGACGAAGGGGACGGTCTTGGTCGCCTCGCCCAAGGCGATCGGCAGGATACCCGTGGCCAGCGGATCGAGCGTGCCGCCATGGCCCGCCTTCTGGGCGCTGAACAGGCGGCGCACGCGGCTGACGGCCGGCGTCGAGCCCAGCCCCAACGGCTTGTCGAGCACCACCCAGCCGTCGATCTTGTCGCCCTTTTTCCTGCGGCTCATGGGAGCGCGCCACTGCGGGCGGGGTCTTCCCCCGCCCTGAAGTGTCGCTCTTTTCTTGTTCTTCCGGACCATGAGCGCCACTGGAGTGGCGCGCTCCCCTGAGTCATCTCGCCCTTCATGCGTCGCATGGCGACCGTTTAGGCCGACAAATCGATGGGCGCCAGCCGGCACTTCGGGCAGGCTCCATGATGACATCAGGACTGCAGTCGGATCGCGCCCGGCTATCGACGCTTTTCGGGCTGTTCTTCCTCTCCGGCGCGGCGGCCCTGATCTACCAGACGGCCTGGCATCGCCTGCTCGGCCTGTTCGCCGGCGCCGACACCATCGCCGCGGCCCTCGTGGTCGGCGCCTTCCTCCTGGGACTTGGCATCGGCAGCCTGGTGGCGGGGCTGCTGCTGATCGACCTGGTCGGCACCGCCGGTGCCCTGAAACTGCTGGTGGCGATCGGGCTCGCCTTTGCGGCACTGCAACTCTTCGGCGCGCGGTCGACGCGCTGGGCCTGGCTTCCGGCGGCGCTCCTGACCGCGGGCCTGGTGTTCTTTCCCGGCGACGAGACCTTCTGGCGGCGCCTGCATGGCCTGACCGTCGAGAAGGCGATCCTGGCCGAGGACAAGACCGGCCTCAGCGTGCTGAAGCTCGACGAGGCGCAGAACGGCAAGCTCTACATCCAGGCCATTCGCAAAGCCGGCTGCCCTTCGACACCGTGCACATCTTCCTGGGCGCCATCGGCCCGCTGGTGCACGAAGCGCCGCGCCGCGTGCTGGTGATCGGCTCCCGCACCGGCGGCACGCCCTACGCCGCCGGGCTTCGTCCGGCGACGGAGAAGGTGCGGGTCATCGAGATCGTGGCGCCGGTGATCGAAACGCTGCGGACTTATGTTGGCCAAGGCGGAAAATCAGGAGTCGAAAGCCTTCTCGCCAACCCCCGGTTCGAGATCGTGGTCGCCGACGGCCGCCATGCGCTCGCGCTCGACCCGACGCGCTACGATGTGATCGAGGCCGATGCCATCCTGCCCAAGTCGGCGCTTTCAGGCCTGCTCAATTCGCGGGAGTTCTTCCGCCAGATGCGGGCGAAACTGGCGCCGGGCGGCCTCTATGTTCAGTGGGCCCCGACCGAACGCTCGATCCAGACGTTCCGCTCGGTCTTTCCCTACGTCACGATGGTGCATCCGGCGATGATCGGCAGCGACCGGCCGATCCCTTACTCGCGCGAAAAGATCCTGGAGCTGCTGCAGCGTCCCGACATCGACCGGCATCTGACGGCGGCACGGGTCAACCACGGCGATCTCCGGAAGTGGTTCGAGGAGAAGAAGGTCGAGGTGCTGAACGAGGGCAAGGTGGTGCCGGCGGCAACGCCCAACACCGACTTCTTCCCGCGCGACGAGTACTACCTCAATCGCTGAGGGGTCAGTCGTCCTTGATCTCGGAATCCTTGATGGCGGGATCCTTGATATCGGCATGCTCGAGGTCGCGCGCGACGTCGGGCCGGCGCAGCAGGGCGCCGATCCGGTCGGCTTCGTCGAAGGTGCGGTCGATCTCGAAGCGGATTTCGGGGGCGCTGCGCAGGCCCGCCTTTTCGCTCACGCGGGCGCGGAACCACGGCGCCGCACGACGTAGGGCCGCGATCGCCCGCTCCTTGTCCTGCCCGCCCAGCGGCATCACGAAGGCCGTGGCGTTGCGCAGGTCGGGGCTGACGTCGACCGAGGTCACCGTGATCGTGACGTCGCGCAGATCGGGGTCGCGCATGTTGCCGCGCTCCAGAAGCTCGGCCAGCAGATGGCGCAATTCCTCGCCCACCCGCAACTGACGTTGCCCGGGGCCGCGATTTTCTTTCTCGGACGAGCGACGCCGGGGCATTGACCAATTCCCCGCTGGGGGCGCGGCACTCCAGTGCCGCGTCTTCTTCT